>JAHFJU010000049.1 GCA_023245725.1 Candidatus Peregrinibacteria bacterium | reverse complement strand
CATCACGAACGTATTATTAATATACGCATCAATGCTGTGCGAAATAATTTTAGGGATAACAAGACCAAGCCCACTTGCTCCAATCGAAAGAAGCGCCAATCCAATAATTGGCTTTAGATAAGGCTTAAGTATTCCAAATACACTGGAGCTTTTCTCGGCCTTAGGCGGAACAGGCAAAATTGAGGATTTTTTCATAAGTCATTGCTGGATGTAAAAACTATCAAAAATCCAGAATAACCTCAAGCGTTCCTTCTCCTCCTCTATCAAATCTCCCTTCGTAAACCCGTGATACAAATGGCAGATCGCTGAGATATTTTTTAAGAAACGGCTTAATAACAGACATGCCATTTCGAGAGTGAAGACCTTTTCCAGTAATAAAAATAACTTTTGTAAGATTTCGACTTTTGCACTCGTCTAAAAATTCGTTTGCAAGACGGCGAATATCGTTTGGCAACAAAACTCCACGATCATGAAAATCAAACTCTTCTTGAGGGCGACTCAAGTTGTCATATTTATTTGGCTTAGGCTTGCGCGATTCAGGCTTTCTTTTGCCCATATATATTACAAACGGACGTTTGACAGGCTAAATTTTACAAATCTTTCAACATTTCCGAGATATGTTTTTTCGGATTAACTCCTTCATAAATTTTCTTAATTCCACCCTTCTCGTCTATCAAAAACGAACTGCGAAATGTTCCCATATAATCACGTCCCATAAAATTTTTCATTCCCCACACATCGTAAAGTTTCACCACCTCGTGCTTATCATCGGCAAGTAAAGTGAATGGAAGCTCAAACTTTTTTACAAATTTTGCGTGATCTTTCGGAGTGTCGATTGAGACGCCCAAAACCACAACTCCCTTTTTCTCGAAAACCGAAAAATTATCGCGGATAGAGCAAGCCTCTGCTGTACACCCCGGAGAATCATCTTTAGGATAAAAATAGAGAAAAACCTTTTTGCCGAGATATTTTGAAAGAGTATGCGCAACTTGATTTTGATCGTAGAGAGTGAAATCGGGTGCCTTATCGCCAAGTTTGTGTTTCATATGCGATAAAGTATCACAAAATCGGGGCTGGGGCGAGTAGTCAGGAGCAACTAAATAGGATTGCTGTCATCTCCATACTCTAGGCAAGTTGACAGCAGATTGACTTATTGTTTTAATCGTGATAATATTTTTTCAGAATCACGACGAAAAGAGCCCTTTAAGGTTCCGTCCTTATCGGGTGCTTTTTTTATAGACCAATTTATCTCGTAAATTATCCATACAGTCTAAATGCTCCTTTGCAGCTGCCCGCTTAAGAAGGGCGGAATACTTTCGTATATTCGGAACAATAACCCTGCCCAACTTCCCCTGTTTTTTTAAATGTCTTACTAAACAGGCAAAATCTCCATCGCCGCTAACAATAATAGCCCTTTCATATTTGTCGTAATCAATCATTGCTTGCAATACAAGTTCTGCATCACAATTGCCCTTTACGATACCATCTTTATTCTTAAGTGTTTCTTTAAATACAAGAATATATCCACTTTTCTGTAGCGATAAGTAAAGATCTTTATTCTCCTCAATATAACCTATAAATATATATGCAGTTTCAACCCCAAATTTCTCTCGTAAATACACACGAAATTTTGTCCAATCTAATTTCCAACCTTGATCCTTGATACCAAGATTAACATTCTGACTGTCTATAAATGCGTAATTTTTTAGAGGCTTTTGCACAACGATATTATACCCAACTCATATAAAAAAAACACTCTACACTAGAGATAAAATCTCTAATCCATTATATCGGACTAAAATTAGTAATTTTAGACATCAAGGCGAATTTTTTTATATTCACGCCCCACCGATGGGTCAAAATCGACCAAAAACAATGCTCCTTTTCTAAAGTCGATCATTTATTTAACAAATTAAGATAATATTGATGTTCTTCATCACTTACCTCACCAAGCTGTTCCAATATGTCGTTGGCAGATGATTGCTCCCACATTTTGTCATAATCTCTATTTGCAAACTCACCACTTCTAAAAAAAACGCTACCGTAATCGATTTCTTCATTGTCTTTATGCGCCTGCCAAGGATAATCGCGATGAGAGTGGTCTTCAATTTGTCGCGCGCTCATTCCTGAAAGACGTTCAATTACTGAATCTACAACCTTAATCATCTTGCTAATTTCTGAGCCAAATATCGATAAATCGGCTTCTTCGAAATTGATATAACGAGTCTGAATTGTATTGTTTACGTATGGGCGTGAAACTTTTTCGATCATTCCACTCGTTCGCATTTCTTTAATTACCGAATTAAATAAAGATTGGTCTGGTATTGGCCCAAACTGCATTTTTTTATACTTCATTCCGGTTAAAGATTTTTCATAAAGTTCAAAATAGTCAAAATCGCAGAAATAAAGCAATTTGTATAAGACAGTTTCTCCAACATTGGGACGCCCTCCGCATTTCTCGAGTATATATAAAAGTAATTGCTTAAATTTTTCAGCGTCGAACTTAATCTTTTTATTGATGCCATTAGGTTTTTCATGGGTAATTTTTTTGGCAGGATTGTTATACACAGCGAATTCTTCAAAAGAGATTTCAAAAATGGATAGGATTTTCTGGAATTCAATGAAAGATAGCACTCGCCCGCCATTTTCAATTTGAGATATAGAAGTACGAGGAATATCGAGAGCTTGCGCAAGTTGATCTTGCGAAATATTCTTCTGTTTTCTCAACGAAGATATAATTTTGCCTATTTGTACGGTGTCGAGATTTTGGCTCATATTGGGGTATTTTTCGGTACAAACGCACCACAAATACGAGCCAATAATATCACGTGAAGGATTTTCGGTCAATAGAATGTTTGAAAATCCGACATTGCCTTAGTGGCATGAAATATGTGAATATTCACAACTTAAGCGTTATGTCTTATGCGAAAGAAGCTTTTGATATTTTCTATTAACAATATCGATATATTCTTCTCTCTTATCGCCCTTTACGTGCGTCGCTAGAAAGAAATCTACGGAAGACTTACTACTATTTAGGTTTTTTTTAAGAATCTCATGCTTCTCTGCAGCAGACATTGTGTGCATCGGCAAAGCAATAAGATCCAGGTCTTGGACGAAAAAATCAACTTTGGTTTTGGTTTCTCTGTCAATTGTGAAATGAAATATATCATCTAGCTCAAAGCCAATGCCAGCCTCTGCAGCTAATACTGATTGTTTAAAAAAATTATCGATAAGTGCATCAAAGTTTTGAATTTCGTGGACTTTATCTTCTTCAGGCGGCTCAACTAAATCCAGCCCTTTGTAGCGTGGCTTACCGTCAACTGTATAGACTTTTTCGGGGTCGTGTAAAGTCATTAACACCTTTTTGCGATCCTCGGAAATACGAAAAGTCGGCAGAACTTTAAGACCGGCCTTTTTGAGTGCATTGTATGCACTGAAAGCGGCCCAAGCTTCTCTCGTGCCATGTTGTCCTCCATACTCTTTTAGGGCAAATCCTCTAATCTTAGAGCCTACTCCCGCAGAAATTTTCGATACAGTTCCATATCCACCTTGGCCAAGCCTTTGTTCTACATCAAATTTGACCTCTTTGGGTTCTTCTTCACCTAGTTTGTAGAAACTATCACGCATTATTGCATTATACAATAAAAAGGCCTTAAAGGGAAACGTATGGAGCGGGTAACGCCGCCTTGCTGGATTGCAGCTCTAGGATTCGCTTCGCTCATCTATGGAGCGGGTAACCCTCGAGAGGATTGGCCGCCCAAGCCTTTCGTGCTCGCACTCAAGAGCTTGGAGCGGGTAACGGGAGTCGAACCCGTGTCTTAACCTTGGGAAGGTCACATAATAGCCGTTATACGATACCCGCGCAGGTGAAAGTTGCTCGGCGAAAAATATCGCTCATTTTTGGTTATAAAACAAGAGTTAATAGACAAAATTGTGTGGCTAAAACGGACTTTTTTTCTCTATAGCTAGACAGAATTACATCGTCTTTTATCAAAAAAATACCAAGCGACAAAATATTCGCAATAGTAAGGAACTCGTGTTTAACTAAAAATATGACTATGCACTCAAAAAATCCGGCGACAGGCGAGATTTTAAAGGAGTTTGAAACTTTGAGCCTTGAAGAAGCGACGGCGAAAGCAAATAAAACGAAAATTGCACAGAAGGAGTGGCGAAAAATGAGTGTGGAGGAGCGAACGCCGTTTGCGAAAAAGTTGGCGGGGGTTTTGCGTGAAAATTTAGAGGATTATGCGCGTTTAATGAGCCTTGAGATGGGAAAACCTGTAACCCAAGCTCGAGCTGAAGTTGAGAAGTGTGCTGTGTTATGCGAACTGTTTTCGTATAATACTGCGGATTATTTAAAGCCGATTGAGATACAAACTGCCGCGGCGCGAAGTTATGTTCGTTTCGATCCGCTTGGAGTTTTACTTGCGATTATGCCGTGGAATTATCCTTTTTGGCAGGTCATTCGCGCCGCGGTTCCCGCACTTATGGCTGGCAATGGAGTGATCTTAAAGCATGCAAGCAATGTTCCACAATGCGCGCTCGCCATTGAGTCGGCGTTTGCTTTGGCTGGCTTTCCTACTTCAATATTTCAAACCTTGCTCATCGATGGCCAAACGGCGAGCGCGCTCATTAGCAGCCCTTCAATCGACTGCGTAACCCTCACCGGCTCCACGCAGGCTGGGCTTCGCGTGGCAAACGAATGTGCAAAAAATCTCAAAAAAGTTGTGCTCGAGTTGGGCGGCAGTGATCCTTTTATTATTTTTGAAGATGCCGACCTTGAAAAATCCTGCATAACCGCACTCACGGCGCGTATGCAAAACGCAGGACAAAGTTGCATAGCCGCAAAAAGGTTTATTGTTCACTCCTCTATCTCTAAAAAATTTGAAGAGCGCATGACCGAGCTTTTTAAAACTATTGTTTTGGGCAACCCGCTAGACGAAAAAACAACAGTCGGACCAGTTGCTACCAGCGATTTCGCTTTACAATTACGCAACCAACTCGACCGATCACTTTCTATGGGCGCTCGCATAATTACAGGCGGCGAAGTGAATGGCGCATTTTTCACACCTGCTCTTGTAGGTTCGGTTACGCACAATATGCCAGTGTGGAATGAAGAAACTTTTGGCCCACTCATGGCTTATACGACATTTGAAACCGAAGAACAGGCACTCGAAATTGCAAACGCAACAGAATATGGATTAGGCGCCGTAGTCTGGACAACAAACACAGAACGCCAACAAAGAATGATTCACTCACTCGACGCAGGCACAATAACAATAAACGGCTTAACAAAGAGCGATCCCCGACTCCCCTTCGGTGGCACCAAAAAATCCGGCCTTGGTCGCGAAATGGGCGAATTCGGAATCAAAGAGTTCGTAAATGTGAAAACAGTGGTGGTAAGCTAAAGTATAATTCCACCTCCCCCGATATGCTATAATTGCCCTACTATGCAAACAGCCTCTGATCTTTTCGTAAAGTGCTTAGAAAATGAGGGAGTGAAATATATTTTTGGCTTACCGGGGGAAGAAAATTTGGATTTTGTGCAGGCGCTTAGAACATCGTCGATTAACTTTGTTGTAACCCGTCACGAACAAGGTGCTGCCTTCATGGCAGACGTATACGGCCGCCTTACCGGCAGAGCCGGAGTGTGCCTCGCTACGCTCGGCCCCGGTGCAACCAACTTAATCACCGGCGTAGCCGACGCGAATATGGATCGTGCTCCTGTTGTAGCCATTACTGGCCAAGCTGACATGCGCAACGAGCACAAAGAAAGCCACCAGTACATCGACGTCGTGCAAATGTTCAAGCCAATCACAAAATGGAATACGCGTGTTGTTAATGAAGAAGTTATCCCAGAAGTGGTGAGAAAAGCCTTTCGTGTAGCCGAACTTGAAAAACCGGGAGCAACGCACATTGAACTATCAGAAGTAATTGCAGGGCTCGATTTACCTGAAGATCATCAACTAAAACCGCTCAAGTCCGGTCCGCCTCCTATTTCGCATGCGCACCCAACTCATTACAAAAAAGCTATCGAACTAATTAAAAACTGTGAAAAAATAATTATTTTAGCAGGAAACGGGGTTATTCGCGCGAAAGCTAGCGACGCGCTCGTGAAATTTGCAGAGAAAAATAATATTTCTGTTGCAAATACTTTTATGGCAAAAGGAGCAATGCCGGCACGCAACGATTTATTTATTGCAACAATCGGCCTTCAGAAAAAAGATTTTGCAATTTGTGGATTCGACCAAGCCGAACTTATAATTACCGTAGGCTACGATTTTGCCGAGTACGCGCCAAAATTCTGGAATCCTGAAAACAATAAACGAGTCATACACATCGACTCTCAACCTGCCGAAGTCGACGCTTTTTATACTCCTGAAATCGAATTAATAGGAGATATAAAAGCAACTCTTGAAGAACTCACCGAATTAACAGGATTTAAAAAAGAATTCCCCTATCTCGAAAAGCTGAAAGAGATTCATAAACAAGAATTCAGAGTTCACAAAGACTCAACTGCGTTCCCGATTAAACCGCAAAAAATCCTATACGATCTTCGACATGTACTTAACGACGACGACATTGTGTTGAGCGATGTAGGAATGCATAAAATTTGGACAGCGCGAGTTTACCCTGCGTATAAACCGAACACAGTTTTAATCTCGAATGGCTTTGCGACAATGGGAATTTCGCTTCCCGGTGCGGTTGCAGCAAAACTGGTGAATCCCGATAAAAAAGTTGTTGCCGTCATGGGTGATGGTGGATTTTTGATGAACAGCCAAGAAATTGAAACCGCGAAACGCCTTGGACTAGCTTTTGTTATTCTTATTTTCAACGACTCAAAGTTTGGAATGATTGAGTGGAAGCAAATTAATTATTTTGGTGGACCAAGTTTCGCTATGGATTTTCAGAATCCTGATTTTGTAAAATATGCCGAGAGTTTCGGTTGCACAGGATTGCGCGTTACAAAAACCGAAGACCTTGTTCCTACGCTACAGAAAGCGCTCGCAATGAACGATGTTGTAATTGTAGATGTTCCAGTCGACTACTCAGAAAACTTTGAACTTACCAACAAACTCGGCGGCCTAGTCTGCCCAATGTGAGAATAAAAGCCTTTAACAAGTACAATGCCTTCATTTTCATTATTCATACTCATTCTCGCAGTCGTCATAGTAGTCTATGGCATTGCGCCACATATAACCTCTTCAACTTCTATGAATACACCTCAAAAGCCAGCTGAATCACTCAAAGTGGAATCTCACAAATCGGCAACACGTGATTTTTTTCTCTACCTGCTCATGGGCGGAATTTTCTACTTTCTCATATTCGATTTTGTATCGCTATTATTCAGCTACATTGAACACATGCTGCCCGATGTTTTAAATAACGGGTACGACTATTTCGCACAATCAATTCGTTCACAGTTATCTTCTATGATGGTTTTGTTCCCTGTTTATTTGGGAATAGCTTGGTACATTCGAAAGGATTTAAATGCAAACCCTGAAAAAGTTGAATTTGGCCTAAGAAAGTTTTTTATTTATTTGACGCTCTTTTTGGCTACGGTTGCGCTAATAGGCGACATGATTACGCTTGTAAATACTTATCTCGATGGTGAAATTACACTTCGATTCATGTTGAAAGTTGTAGTGGTGTTAGTTACAGCTTTGGGAGCTGGAAGTTATATTTTTTATGAACTAAAACGCGGTGCCGACTCGCGTCCTTCAAAAAAAATTGCTATCGCGGCCTCGGTTATTTTTCTATCTACAATCGTTTGGGGGCTTATCCTAGCCGGTTCTCCAAGCAACCGCCGCCTATACAGACTAGATATGCTTCGCGTTTCACACTTGAGCCAAATTGCATACACAACTATTGATCAATATTGGAACGGCAATTCAAAACTGCCATCAACAATCGGCGAAATATCAAAAAACTCTATTTATTTGAACCCTGTTGACCCAGAAACCGGCAACGCATACGAATATAAAGTTTTAGGAACTAAACAATATGAATTGTGCGCAAACTTCGACCTCGAAACTTCGAAAGATCCAAATGATATTCAATACGCATACAATACAGTTTACAACTCACCGTACGTGAATTTCTCTGAAAAAGTTTGGGAGCACCCAGCCGGTAACTACTGTTATAAATTTGAAATTAAGGATCCAACCCCAAATGACGGCGACGCCTCGTTGCATAGCGTGCCGATTGCGAAGTGATGTCTACCAGTGATTATTTATCGGACAACAGAAGCGAAATTTAAAGTTGATTAACTCGCGCTACTCCAGTGATAAGTTCATAGGCGTCATCGAATGTATGTGGCTGCATACGTTCATTTATATTTTTAAAAGATGTGACATGCTGAGAATCTAAAAGATCGGATTTATATAGATCGAAATAAAGTTTACCATTTCTATCTATAACTATATTCATATTATTTAATGGAGCCTTAGTATTTAATGGAACCTTAGTTTCTTTGTCCCTTGCAAAATCTGCAGTTGCTTCGGATTGCACACTGCGATCAAACGATAAAATATATCCATGTTCATTGGCATTTACGCTTACCGGTACGCCATAAAACTTAGTCAAATCTTTTGCGAACTTTTGACAATGTTTCAAAAATGGGGCCGTATCACCCTCTTTTACCGCGACCAGTTTTTTACTTTCAGAATCAAAATATATCGGATTATTATCTGAATCTATCAGATTATGAATCTTACCATATAAGCCAATATGAACGAAGGATGCATTACCAAATTCAAAAACATCCTTTCCTGCTTCGTTTTTTGTTTTATGTACATATTGCGCAACTACAAACATTTTCTCCGGATTAAAAATGAGATAATCGAGATCAACCTTATATATTTGCAGACTATCAGCGGATTCACCTGTATTTTTCATTTGAACTCCACGCTCATCACCTCTTACCCAAGTAGTAGCATGCCAAAATTGCTGATTATAAATCTGTGAAATTCTCTCTAATGCCAAGCTTCTAAGCTCATAGCAATCAAATACGCGAAGATATAGCTCCTTTTTTCTTTGCCAATTATCTTTTGTCGATGGGTAACTATCTGCAATATCCAGTAGCCACCGAGAAATATTATTTGAACTATTATTCGAAAGATCATACGGAGTTGTAATTCCATTCATTAAATCAGCGTATTTTGCAGGATAATGCCTAGCAAATGCATTAATATCGTTAGTATCAACATTAAGTATTTTGGCAAGCTGTTCCTGTCGTTGTGTTTGATTTAAAGAAATACGCCACAAAGATTTAAGAACCTCAATAGCTGGTAATATATCAAAAAGATGATCGCAATCGGCATACATATGTTGCGCAATCGGTAGTGCTTTAGTTATTTCATCGGCTTTATTAAGCTTAACAACAAATCGCAAATATTCATTAATAATATTCGAATGATAAAAAGAATAGTAATATTCATCATTATTTACATTTTTCATTGTACTCATTACTTCTTCATGAGCCTTTAATGCAGCAACAGTATCACCATGCGGATTATCTACGGTTGGCAATGACAAAATATGAGCACGCAATGTCTTAATATAATTAAGACGCGCATACCTGTCCTTCGAAAGCACTCCAGAATTCTTCTCGATATAATCAATCGCCATTTCTGCATACTGAAGGGCTTTTTCACGATCGAAGTCAGGTCCATTAAGGTGACCATCATTCACAAACAGATAAGAATTACTTATCCATATTAATGCGTCTGCTATTGTATCAGGTGACATATTTCCTTCCTTTAGCATGAGCTGCATGGCGGCTCTATCGAGTCGACGTAAATAAGGATACGGCTGCCTGACGGAAATGTCAGAAGTATCGCTATTGATTCGTTTAAAATTATCTAAATTTTCTAGTTGTGCAGGAGTCAAATTATCAACATTATCTGCGTGTTTTAACTTTTTACGAATCTTTAATTCAGCAAAACGGTCTTCAATTGCTTTTCTATCTTCGGGTGAAATTTCTTGCGGCAGAAGTTTCTGCAATGACTCAAACCGGGTTTTAATACCGCTGATACGTAGCGCCACATTCGGATTCGGTTCAGCTGCTTCAGCTTGTTCAGCGTTTGGACTTTGGCTTTTGGGTTGATCGTTAGAGGTATTGCCAACTGTAGCTGCCGCGCTTACGGCAGCAGATGCAAGTACTGGCGCTGGTGAAGGTGCACTCGCAGGCGCAGGAGATTCCGGTGCTGGCGGCGCTGTGTCAAGGTCTACAGTATGACTATCTGATTGGATGGGTAAATCACTAGTTGTTTCTATCGGCTCTCTGACGACAGGTTTAGGTGCCGATGCTTGCTTTGGCACAGGTGCGACCGCGGCCACAGATGCAGGAGGCGCTGACGAGACTGGCACAGGTGAAGGCGCGCGCACGACCACAGGCTCTGGTGCCACTGGTTTTTCAGGTTCAGCCGAAGAAGGCGCCGGAGCCGCTGGCTCATTCGCTTCAACAGGAGCTGGCAATGGTGCACTAGCTTCAGCGCGTTCCGGCGTTGGTTGACGTTCCAGTACGACCACAGGCTCAGGAGCAGTATTTTGTGGTTCAGGGGCTGGCGGCTCTGGTGCAGGTTTAGCAGCAACAGGCGGCTCTACCGAAGGAGTTTCTGAATCCTCGCCACCACTTCGCAAAGTATAGCCGGTAACAAGAGCTCCATTTTCATCTTCAATTTTTAAAATACCCGCTTCGATTTTCAATGTATTGCCAGTACGAATTAAATCGACATTCATGGATTGTTTTGTCAGTTCGTATAAAGCAACCTTTACGTCTCGCGTATGGTCGGCTGTGTTATTTATGGGGGCGAAAAAATCCTTTAATATAACGCCCAATGTATCGCCTTTCTTAATCTGATGAGCAAAATTGTCTGCATTATTAATTTCACTAACC
>JAHFJU010000117.1 GCA_023245725.1 Candidatus Peregrinibacteria bacterium | reverse complement strand
CCTTTTAATTTTAATTCGCCGTTTAAATAATAGTAGAGTTTAAATTCGGTAACGCCTTGAACTTCTTGACTCTCTGTGCTGCTGCCAGAGGTATTTTCTGATTGTGCTGCCGAAAAAAGAGGAATGTTTACTGTTTGTCCAAGTGCTAAATCGCTGTATGTTTCTTCAACTGGTGCACCTGAATATGGATTCTCTGGTACGGTTATCGCCGCCGCTGAAATAGAATATTTATACAATTCTGTGCCGTCTTCTCTTTTCTCCTCAATATCTTTTTCTTCGAACCCAGGGGCGTTATTTGTAATTTTATTAAGCGCAGTTTCAATGCCCGATTCTGCCCTATACCAAGCGGTTGTTCGGTCAATAAGCTGGCGAGAATCATGAACGCTTCTAATAAGAACTTCGCTAACTCCAATAGCAATCGTCATTAAAATTCCCATTATTATTAGGGCAACAAGCAGCGCGCTCCCTTGTCGGTCGCGCACTAGCAGCCGTCGTCTTTCTTGCTTAGATTTTTTAAAGTGAGCGGCCATTGTATGTAAAAGTATTTTTAAATTCAAACTGAGATGCATTGAATTTTGGAATTTCGATGTGCGGAGTGTATAGCGATTTTGTGCCGTACGAGCGTGACGAAAAAGTTGTTTTGTATATTTGCGGTGTGCCAACTGTTGAGCTCGCTTTTGTTATACTTATCGATACCGATGGTTGCCATTGTACTGTTGCATCAGCCACATTTTCTGAGTCGTATGGATTTTTTAATGGGAAAAACGAAAATGAAACATCGCTGAATTTTGTTTGTTCCGAGGTAAGAGCAACGGCATCTGCCGTAGTAGCCCAAGACAAATCGTTAGGCAATTTTTTCTGATTTTTCACCTTCACAGTTCCGTCGCTGAATGAATAAAGTCGGCGATAAATAAATTCTTTGTCGCTCGACGTGAACGCAATTACATTTGGAGTCGTGCCATTTTGAATGCAATCTGCGTCGCCATTATTTAGTGCAAAACAGTTGTAATCGATTTGATTATTGTGAACTTCATCGGCGATCGTATCGAATACATGCCTAATATCGCGATACGTTTGTTGCATCTCGCTCGCGTGTTGATTCGCTTTCATTAAGCCAATATATGAACTTGCCGAGAGCCCGATAAATACCATAAAAATACTCATGGAAACCAATAGCTCAATCATGGTGAAGCCTTTTTTATTTCTAGCGGTATGTAATTTAATTGTCATTTGAATTTACTTCTAATTTGTAATCTGATTTTTCAATTACTTTATATAGGTCCTTGTTTCCAATCGGTTAAAATAGTATCGAACGAAATAACTTTATTCGGTGTGCGACGTTCGCTGTATGTGACGGTACTAGTAACTTTAAGCGACGTTAGCGCGCTATCTCCTTCGCCGCTTGTAATGTGTTCGAGCTTTATTATAGGCCTAAAACGGTCGTTTGTATTTTGCAGCGCCGCGTCTAGTTTCAAAAGAGTCCAAGGAGCCTGTGCTGTATCTGGCAGTCTGTTTTCAGGCGTGGTGAAAACAATTACATATTCTCCATCATCTAAATCTGTGTCCCATTTTTTGTTCTGCATCCAATTACTGTCACGCATATTTCTAACAATTTCCAAACCTTCTTCGGCGTGATTATGAGCAATAAGTTCGTTGTTGGTTATTGATCCCATTACAATTGAGCTACGTGTAACTTCGGCGGCCGCGGTAATGACAAGTGTAATTACTGCAATGCCAATAACGACTTCAATTAAGCTAAAACCGCGTTTTGAACCGCCTCGTTTTTTAAAGAATTTTAAGAAGGATTTCATGCAATTAATTAATAACTTTTTCTATTCTGCCAGAACTTTCGTTGATATCGATTGTTCGAGTGCGATCTTTATACTGAAGCACAATTGTAAATGAGTTGTCGTTTTCGTCAGCTACAATAGTTCCGTGTGGTGGCGCAAATAAAATGGTTATTTTTTCTCCGTCACCAACTCCATTTGTTTGAAGCGATTTTACCTTCACGTCATTTTGCCAAGTTAGAGGAATATTTGTCTGTGTGTTTTTGTCGCAGCCTTCACGAATATTTTTGTACGGCACTGAAATTTCTTTCGGAACCCCGTTTTTTTCAAAAACAAAACCGTAGCATTTTGGCCCATCGGCGCCGCTTATCGCCCTAGTCTTGTCGCGTAGTGAATTAAGCAGACTAATTAGTTTCTCTGTGTGTGCGTCCATAACCGCAACGCGGCGCCCTACTGAATACGCGCCTGCGCCCATAACCGCCAAAATTAAAATAATTGTTATGACGATCAAAAGTTCTATAATGGTAAAACCACGATTTTTTCTCATACGCTACGATATTGAATCGGTGAGTGAGAATATAGGCGAAAGCACCGCAATAGCGAAGAAAGCAACTGCAACACCAATAACTAAAATAACAATCGGACCAAGCAATGTCGTCATGTTTTTCAGAGTATTATCAATTTCACGTTCGTAATGTACGCCGACTTTTAATGAAATTTCTCCGAGCGATGCCGTTTGTTCAGCAATCGCGATCATGTTTGAAACTGTTTCTGGAAACAAAAATGGTGAGCTGAAAAGCGCTTGAGAAAGCGGCTGGCCGCTTTGCACTAGTGCCAATGCTTCATATGTTTTTACTTTATATACTTCGTTACCAAGTGATTGCGCGACATACTCGAGCGTTTTATTTATAGGCAGTCCGCTTTCTGTGAGCATGCCGAGTGTGTCTACGAAACGTAGTACATAAATTGAACGCGCGAGTTTTCCAATAAAAGGGAATCGCAGTTTTTGAAAGTCCCAAGAGAAGCGGCCTTCGTCTGAATTTGTATAAGCGTGAAAACCAGCCGCCGCAAAAATAAATAAAATTGCCAAGAGCCACCAGTTTGTAGCTAGCCAGTTACTTCCATTTAAGAAAAAACGGGTTGTCGCAGGCATTTCTAGGTTGTTTTCAGTGAAGAGATCCATGAGTTTTGGAACCACGAATGTAACAATAACACCCATACTAAGTACGAGCGCAGCGAGTACC
>JAHFJU010000116.1 GCA_023245725.1 Candidatus Peregrinibacteria bacterium | reverse complement strand
CTCGGCGATTCATTGCCGTTTTTGGCTTCTGTAATTCATTCTCGAACAGCCTCGTTTGGTGAATTTAATGGTATGAATTACTCAAATTCAAAGGTCGATTCTCTTATCGAAGAGGCACTTAGAACTAGCGATTCTAATAAGCGTCGCGAACTGCAAAGGCAGGTTATGAAAATAGTTGTCGTCGATGACGCGATTGCAGTTCCTCTTTTTTCTCCCGATTCATTGTATGCCGTAAAAAGTGGGATTTTGTTTTCTCCTCGTGTAGATGGGTATGTGTTAGCAAGCGATTTTGTGGTAAAATAATAAGATAATGTTTTCAATAAAAACAAAACTCTCCATCGGAATCAGTATTCTTATTACGCTTCTTTTTTCTATTGCGGCGTATCTGCTTATAACCGAAAAACGAAATGAGCTTGCTCACGACATTTATGTGAATGCTCAAAATTATAGCGAACTTACTTCTAAGCGAGTCACTAATCTTTATGAAACTCTTTTGAAAGAATACAGTTTTGTTCTATTTAATCGCGAAATTACCGACGTGTTTAGAAAAGACACCGATGTCAGTTCGATTGTTTTATATACCTATGGTGGTGAAATTTTGTATGATTCAAACGTTGAGCGTGACCGACAGTATTCGGGTAGTGCTCGCACGGTTAGCGATGCACAGTTATTAAAACGAATTCGTTCACAGTTGCCAAACGTTTCGACTTCAAAATCTCGTGTAGTGTATTTGAAAAAAAATGCGGCAGGAGTTTTAAATCCTGTAAATGAATTTGAATCGCCGATTCTCGATGTTGGAGCGACCGAAAAAAGCCTTACGCAAGAGGCTGCGAGCGAGCGAGTAATTTCGCTTGTATACCCACTTGATGGCAAATATGCTGTTGAATATTCCGTTACTTACAACAATTTAGACGATAGAGTTTCAAGAACAACACAGCGTATTATTTTGCTTACGGTTTTTGGTATTTTAGTTGGATTGGGAGCTGTAGTTGTATATAGCGGTCAACTTACCAAACCGATTTTAGACTTAACTTCAAATGCTGAAAAACTTGGAGCAGGTGATTTGAAAGTTCGGGTAACTGTTACGACTCACGATGAAATTGGTCGTCTTGGCGATACGTTTAATAAGATGGCGGCAGACCTTGAAGTTTCGACAAAGGCAATGATTGAGCGTGAAAAACTTGGTCGTGAACTAGATCTGGCCGCAAAAATTCAGCGGCAAATTATTCCCAAAGAAATGCCAAAAATTGATGGTCTCGAAATTTCAACTGCATTAATTCCTGCTGAAGAAGTTGGTGGAGATTGTTACGATTTTATTCCGGTCAATGATGACACGACTGTTATGTATTTAAGTGATGTAACAGGCCACGGAGTGCCTTCAAGTTTGGTTGTTTCAATCGCGAATGCGCTTATGTATAGCTACGCAGGGCAAGGAACTATTAAAGATTTGCTTGTGCATGTGAACACTGTTCTCAAAAAAAAGACGAGTCAAAATATGTTTATGACTCTTTTAATGTTGCAGTACCAGACTCAAAAAAACGGCACTCCGAAAATTTCGATGGTGTCTGCCGGACACCCAGACATGTTGCACTATAGCGCGCGCACTGGCGAAGTAACTGGTGAAAAGGGCGGGGGAATTGCACTTGGAATGGTTCCCGATATTGGCAAACTTTTAACCGAGCGCGAAGTTATAGTTGAGAAAGGCGATATTCTTGTAATGTACAGCGACGGGATTCCCGAGGCTGGCAGTGAAAGTGGCGCAATGTTTGGTGATGCGGCGTTTAAAGAATCTTTAAAAAAAGCAGCAACTTTGCCAACGTGCGATGCAATTCGCGATGCGATAGTTGCAGAAGTAAAAGCCTTTATGGGATTAAGCAAACAGCTCGACGATATAACTTTAGTTGTATTGCGCCAGAATTCCTGAGGCGGCACATTAAATGTGCTTCATATTAAAGTTAATCGGCGTTTTGCCAAATTAATTCTTGTTGTACATGTCAGCTCCGCAGTGCAGATGATACATTCTAGCCTTACCGCCATCTGTCTGTTGATCTACACCTGCTCCACAAACTTCATATGTTGTTTCGTTGCCAGCGTTCAGTTCGTTTACACAAACTAGTGTGTTGCCGATTCCTGTACATGAAACAAATTGATTAACGTCATATTCTGATTGTTCAACAGTCACCTCGCCGATTGTTGCGGTTTTTGTTCCAACAAAAGCAGGTTTTAAATCTCTAGTTCTTGTTAATTCGCCTCCGTTGAAGTTAACTGTTGCAGTAACATCTAGCGTTTTTCCTGTTGAATTGTCTTTAGGTGGGAATACGCGTGTGAAATGTAAATTGCATCCTGTATCTGTACATGTGTTAGGGTCGAATGGTTGAGTCTCAAACGACCACGCTGTCGGGTGAACGCCAGCTTGAATTCTAGAAAGTTCAGGGCTTGGTGCTTTCGGATTATTCATAACAACTAAAGTGCTAGGCACATTGTTTGCAGAACCGTATTGAATTGTGCCTTTTACAAAGTGGTCAGGAATAACTTGTCCAAATGAATTAACTAAACCGCTACCGAATCTGCTTATGTCTGCAACGCCTCCAGCAGGAATTTGTACTCGGCCGATGTCTGCCTGCATTTCAAGTTTGTAGCCGCTTTTAAAATCAGCATCTGGTGTTGGGCGAGTTCGTGCGTGAATGTTAAGCTCATCAAAATTATAATATTTGTTAACAGGCAATTGAACCGCAGCCACATGCTCAGGTTTTTGAACATGTTTAAAGTTGTCTGGGTTATCGCAATCGGTAAGTCTCATTACAATTGGATAAGCTGTTGTTGACCCTTCAACTTCTTGTGGGTGAATAGTCAAAATACGAATTTCATCTGATTTAACTTGAACTGCGTCTGTAGGGTCAAGTACTATATTTGTTGTCCATCCGGTTATTGTACTGTCTTTTTTTGTGCGCACACTGTATTGTTGAATTGGTTGTTCTCGAACATTATCTGATTTTACAGTTTGCGCTGCAGGTCTGAATGTGTTTTCTTGAACACTCAAACTTAAAGCCCAATTTTTTTCG
>JAHFJU010000048.1 GCA_023245725.1 Candidatus Peregrinibacteria bacterium | reverse complement strand
AAGAACTTAAATCTAACGGCCTCGACATAGTACCGATTATAGAAGACCTTTCAGAAATGGAATCACTCTCAAAATATCGTGGGCAAGTTGGCGTGCGTGTCGACATCGACGTAAAAGTCTCTTCTTATTGGGATAAACGCATAGATCGTTTTGGGCTTGCTGAAGAGGATTTATGGAATTTAGGAAAAATCAGGAACCTTACAACACTTCACTATCATTCAGGATCAGAGATTTCAAAAGAAGCTGATATTTTAAAACCGCTCAAACGCGCAATGGGAATTTATCTCCGCTTAAAAAAAATGAATCCTTCTCTCGACACCATCGATATCGGCGGTGGATTACCGGGAAATTACAACGGAAAAGCTCTATATACATGCAAGAGCGTTGTGTATTCAATCATCCGTTTCCTAGATAAATTTTGCAGAGAAAACGAAATTCAACCTCCGAATATTATTTGTGAGTGGGGTTCATATGTTGTCGCACCTGCGCAAATTACAGTTATGTCTGTAGTTAGCAAAAAGGATATTCCAAAGGCAGTTGCAAAACAGTGGTATGTCATGGACGGCAGTTTTCAAACTCACCTACTCGACACTTGGGCGATTCACAAACAATGGCATTTGGTTCCGGTAAATAATGCCAGCGCAAAAAAAATGACTCGCACTTGGCTCGCCGGTCTCTCATGTGACTCTGACGATAAATATACTGCCGGAGGAAATTACATTGCTCTTCCAAGCCTCGAAGATCTCGAACCGAACGAAAAGTTATACATTGCATTTTTGAATACCGGTAATTATCAAGACGGATTTACAAATCATCACTGCCTAAACTCTGCTCCTGCAAAAGTAATTTGCCAAAACGGCGACGTTACGTTAGTACGAAAACGCGAAACTCCAGATGAGGTAGGAAAACTGTTCGGGTGGTAGGTAGTCCAGAGCTCTTAGCTATCACTTGGGTGTTTTACTCATTTTTCTGTTAAATTGCGATCCAGCCTAGAATTCACCGCACCGCCATTGCCGTATTGTAAATCTGCTGAATAATTCTTTCCTAGGAAGACATTTGTAAAATGATTTCTGTAGGTTGTAAATGTCGCGAATCTAAACTGTACTTCAACATTTTCCGTCAAAACAAAGCCTTCACTTTTTTTAGAATATCCTTGAGGGTTGAAGTATTAACTGTAGCAACCACTTTGCGTACAAGACTTTCATGAAGTGTAACAATTTTATCGTATCGAACATAAGATATAATAGGCAACTCTCCTTCCTCTAAATCTTTTGTATTAATTTGCACAGCAGGACTATGTTTTTTACTGCTAATGGCAACTACTATCACATCACCCCATTTGTTTTTCTTCGAAATAACAAGAGCCGGCCTCTGCTTCTGCGAAGAAATATCTGAAAATGGGAATGGTACGAGAACTATACTTCCTTGATTCATTTTTTCTTATTATAGAAATTAGTATATACATCATCAGCTTGGTCATTCCAAAAGTCGAAAGAAGGAGTAGATAAATTTGAAAAACCGTCTGTATCATCTTTCTCAAAAAGTATAACAACCGACCGAAGCATTATTGTTTTCCCTTTAGTTTCAAAGAGAAGCTGATCTCCAACAATCAAGTTACGAGCACTCTTGGGAATGGTTATTTGACCTTTTGGAGATATTTTAAGAAGTTGCATACGGTAAAATTATTTTACTTTTTTAGTATATCACTGATCAATGGCTGGAACAATGGCGTGTACACCTCATGTGCTATAATCTAGCCACTTATCATGAGTAATGCAGCACGCTCTTTTTTCAAGAGGTACAAAAAATCCCAACAGGGTGTAATAAGAGGAAGCGCACCGAAAATTAAACCACGCCGACTACTTTCATGGGTAATATTAATAGGAGTTAGCGCCGCTCTGTTTTGCGCATTTATATTAACACTTCTAGTCGTCGGACTATCTATCGGGTTGCCAGACGTTCGACAGTTCGACAAACTTGCTGGATCACAATCTACGGTTATTTACGATAAAAATGGCGGAATTCTCTACACTCTTCACGGCGAAGAAAACAGAAAATACGTACAGCTCTCAGAAATTTCGCCGTTTTTGCAAAAAGCGACACTCGCAATTGAAGACGACCAATTTTATTATCACAGCGGATTCGATTTAACCGGTATCGCTGCAGCAGTACTTCATGAAACTCTTGGCATCGGCAGTGCACGCGGTGGATCAACAATCACACAGCAGTTAGCGAAAAACTCCTTCTTAAGCGCAGAACATTCTTACACCCGTAAATTAAAGGAGTTAATTTTGGCGGTTCGTCTCGAACGTGCCTACGACAAAAACAAGATTCTTGAACTTTACCTGAACCGCATTCCGTACGGCTCAAATGCATATGGCTCAGAAATGGCGTCGCAATTATATTTCGGCAAACCGGCTCGCGAATTAACGCTCGCCGAAAGTTCAGTTCTCGCAGGTTTGCCTCAGCTTCCTACATACTATTCTCCATACGGCCCACACCTCTACACAAAGCTCGAAAAAGAGTTAACGCCAGAGGCAAAAGCCAGCGACATCACGACTAAAGATTACACTGGCGGACTTATTGGGAAAGCCGTAGTGCTTCAAAATGGCGAATCAGTATTTTTACCGGGACGCGCAGACATTGTGTTGCGACGAATGAATGAGCTTGGAATTATTAGCAAGAGCGAGCGCGATAGCGCGAGCGCAGATCTTCAGAAACTGGTTTTCACAAAACATAGCGAGAGTTTTAAGGCTGAACACTTTGTGTTCGAGGTGCGAAATCAACTTGAGACAATGCTTGGCAAAGAGACGCTGGCAATGGGAGGCCTTCAAGTTCATACAACGCTTGACCCTGAACTTCAAAGTATCGGTGAAGAATCCCTTAAAAAACAAATCGAAAAGCAGAAAGATGTATACGACGTAACAACTGGCGCACTCTTTTCTATAAACGTAAAAACCGGAGAAATACTTTCGATGGTCGGTGCCGCAGATTATTTCGACACCGAATCTCACGGGAATGTAAATCACGTCATGGCTAAAAGACAACCTG
This sequence comes from Candidatus Peregrinibacteria bacterium, assembly GCA_023245725.1. Taxonomy (GTDB): domain Bacteria; phylum Patescibacteriota; class Gracilibacteria; order UBA1369; family UM-FILTER-53-11; genus JAHFJU01. The sequence goes on along the minus strand of JAHFJU010000048.1, from coordinate 8,375 downwards.
GATCGAGCTTCAAACCTTTTATATATGCAAAGGCATTTACAAACAGATATGCACCAGCAACAGTAATTTACGATACTCCAACGGATTTCGGCAACTACAAGCCAAAAAACTACGACGGCACATTTCAAGGTCCAATGACAATTCGTCGAGCACTAGCGCAATCAAGAAATATTCCAGCGATCAAAGCCTACTTTATGGCGGGCCAACAGGCCGAAATAATGCCATTCGTTAAAGCACTCGGCCTCGACTCTCTTAATCCCGATACAGAATACGGACCTTCACTGGCACTTGGCACGGGCGAAACATCGCTTTACGACATGGTGCGCGGATACTCTGCATTCGCAACCGGCGGAATGAAAGTAACTCCATACGCAATTACAAAAGTCACATCGAACAGCGGAACTGTTTTATATGACAGAACAACTGACGTCGCCGCTCAAACTCCTCCACAATCTGTAATGGATCCTCAAGTCGCATATTTAATTTCAAGCATTCTCTCTGACCACACGGTAAATCTTGGCCAGCGATTAAATATCGGTGGGCATACTGTTGCGGTAAAAACCGGAACAAGCACCGCAGGACAATCAAAAGACGGAACCGTTTATCCTTCAAATGTTTGGACAATCGGATACACACCAACAATCGCAACGGGTGTTTGGGCAGGCAACAGCGATGGTAAAAAATTAAAAGTTCTCGCAGATGGATACAACATCGCAGCTCCAGTTTGGAACGAATATATGACCGCCGTACTCAAAGACACTCCCGATGAAAAATTCCCCGTTCCTACCGGAATTGTCACCGCAACTGTCTCTAAGGCAAGCGGTAAATTGGTTGCCGCAGACACTCCCGCAGAAATGCGCGCTTCAGATGTGTTCGCAAGTTTTTCTGTACCAACCGAAGTCGATACATCGGTAAAAGTAATTAAAGTTGTTAAAGAAGATGGCTTACTACCAAATGAATTCACACCAGAAGACGCAATTGAAGAGAGGATTTTTATCGACCACAAAGACGCACTCGACACGTATCCAAGCTGGCTCGAGGGAATAAAAAAATGGATTAAATCTGCAAAAGAAAAAGACCCGAAGTATCCTGATTTTCCTCCTACCGAAACCACAAAGTTATTTACAGCGCAGACAGAAGCAAGCAAACCAACAATCAGCTTTAGTCTGCCAACAGCGTACGAAGTTATTTCAACTCACGAGTTCTCGGTTGACGTTACGATAAGCGCTCCAAATGGAGTAAAAAAAGTTATGTACTATTTGGGAGATCGAACGATTCCGAACAGTACAAAATTCAACGAGCCATATAAAACAAAACTCCGATTCCCGAAAGATGCTCCATCTGGCCCATTCACAATTCGCGCAGTAATTTTAGATCAAGTAGGATATTCTGCCGAAGCAAAACTCGACATTAAGTACGAAGCGACGGCGAATTAATAAAATACATTCAAGATAATATGTTTTGCGCATATATAAGTAATTTAACCGAAAAACCATTCCACCTTATTGCCTAAAGCGGAATTTACCAAAGTGTGATACCTTGTGCCCGTGAAAAAATCCTTGATTATATATCGTGATCAGTACCTAATTGCCGTAAATAAACCACCGCGCGTTGCTTGTGTTGCCTCAAAAGACATTTCATATCACGAGACACTAACTGCAATGGTTGAAAAAGAAGCCATTAAAGAAGGAATTACAGCGAAGCCGTTTTTGCTTCACCGCCTCGATTTTCCAACATCAGGAGTTATGCTTTTTGGAATCGACCCAAGCAAACGAGAACAACTTGAGTCAATCGTGCGCCGCAGCTCAAACACAGAAAATCCTACAAAAAAAACATACATCGCGCTCGTCGTTGGCTCTCCTCGCGATATCGGCGTTATAGACTACAAACTTCCGTCACGAACAAAAGGAGAACTAATCAACGCGCATACCGAGTACAAAGTATTAAGACGTGCTCCGGGCAATTTTTGTTCTCTGGTTGAAGCAACAATAACAACTGGACGAAAGCACCAAATCCGTCGACATTTTGCATCTATAAAATCACCGGTAGTTATGGACGACCGCTATGGCGACGCTCTCTTCAATCGCCGATTCCGACTCACATTCCGACTCGGGCGACTTTTTTTACACGCGCAAAAAATCGGCTTCTGGCACCCGCTCCTCGAAAAATATATTACGATTGAAGCACCAATGGCGCCCGACCTGAAAATCACACTAAAGAGAGTTGAAACTCCGCTTAGGAACGCTTAGCTGATTCGAACTGTGCCGAAAAAACCAAGGATCTAAACTTCTGAGCAAAATACGGTCATTGTTATAACCGCATTACGTTTCGTGATGTCTTCCCGGGAAGACATTTGCACAATGATTTCAAGTATTGTATATAGCGCAGAGGTTCGTACTTATCGATCCGATGAGCGAAAAGCCTAAGTTTTTTCAACGACAAAAACCAAAAGCTTTCTGATCTTAAATCAAAGCCATCATAAATCCTAAGCTAGAATGAATGACTTTGGGAAAAACCGAGAATATAAACTCGTGCCTTTTTAACAGCACTATCTCGTCACTACAACGATGCGGCTCAAGATACCAACGCTTAAAGCCCATTATCGCTTTCTGTTGCCAGTTTTAAGTCGCCTCGTTATACTCCCCTCGCACAATAAATAAGCACCAACAATAAAATTCCCCATTATTATTTAAACTCCATCTCTCATGGCACAGTCAATAACAGATCTAAAGGTAGGACGAATCGTAATGTTCAATGACGAACCATGCGTAATCACCACAAACAGTTTTATGCGAACTGCACAGCGCAAACCTGTTATGAGAACTAAACTTCGCTCAATTATTAGCGGCAAGGTTTTTGAAAAAACTTTCGTCTCAGGAGAAGACTTCGAACTTGTAAACATAGAAAAATCGAACGCCCAGTTCATGTACAAAGATGCCGAATTCGCTTATTTCATGGATAACGCCAGCTTTGATCAATTTCAACTTTCAATCGCAGATATCGAAGACGCTCTTAAATATTTGAAAGAAGGAGTCGATACAATTGTTACAAAATTTGAAGGCCGCCCGATTGGTATTGAGCTTCCACCTAAGGTAGCACTAAAAGTTATCGAAACAACCCCGGGAGTTAAAGGAGATACAGCAAGTGGAGGAGGCAAACCGGCAACACTAGAAACAGGAATTACCGTAACGGTTCCATTATTTATTCAAGAAGGCGAGAGCGTAAGAATAAATACAGAAACAGGTGAATACGTAGAGCGCGCAAATTAGAGTAACTAAAATAAAAGAGGTCTTGAACATGAGGCCTCTTTTTTATTTGCAAACTATTTCTTAAATTTCCTCTTCAAATAAAAGTAATCGATAGCAAATATCGCGGCTATTAACATCGCCACAAGAGCCACTATCGTAATGCGCTGATTCACTATTTTTCTGTGGATAATATCAGAATGGAAAAGCATTCCCTCTTTTATCGTACGTGCAATTCTCCCCTGTTCGTCAATAAAATCCATCGTATATTCGTAACTTCCGAGGTGCATTTTATCAATTGGCAAGTATAAGTTTTCTTCGCGATCTTCTTTTGGCGCCAAATTCGCACCGCCTACAGGAATTTCAAAAAACTCTTTACTATTAACATCATCAACAGGCCACAAAGTAAACTTAACCTTTTCAATACTGCCATTACCATTTCGACCATTATACTGAGTGAAACGTAAATCAATTTGCGAATCCTTCACATTCCATGACGTCATTAAACTATTAATAGAAATCAGCGGGGCATCACTTGCCGATACAACAATATTTACCGTTGCAATTGCGTCGCTAAAATTTGCCGGAATACCTTCTTTTGCAACGGCATTTTTTTCTGAGAACCTAATGGTTCCTGTAAACTCTTTGCCTATAGCTTGCCCAGTCACATCTACTTCCAATGGAATTGTAATACCGGTAGCTCCTACTTCCATAATAAGCCGTTCTGGATTAACAATTTTTATATACGGTGCAATAGCCCCATCGATTTTAGGCAGAAGTTCAATTCGATTAAAGCCATCTCTCCTACTAACAGATAGTTCAACAATCCTTTTTTGCCCCGGTACAGCCGGATCGACTATTAGCTTCGCTGGCGAAATGCCAAGTGCAAATACAGGAGCTGAAATAAATAGCGAAACCAGCAAACTTAAAAATAATGATGAGAGAAAAGATTTGATATTCATATGAAAAATAATTATGTGCGCATTGTACACTATTTGTCCTGTACTGCCGTGAAAGTAATGGAGTTCATACACCTGCCATGAACCCCATTCACCGGTGCCAACAATTTTAAATATATTGTTTTTTGCGATACCTCATTCCCAATTCTTTTGGGAATCGAAACATTTAAATATTGATCTTCCTTCTTCATCGCAATTTCTGGCTTGCCGTAGTCAAATCCTTCAACAAATCCTACATGAATATTCTCTGCTGGTATCTCGCCTTTCTCGCAAATCATTGGACCATCGGCGCGAACATTTAAGTCTATAGGATCGTTTCCCGTATTTGTAATAAGAAGTTTTTTTTCGATGGACTCCGAGCCTGCACCAAGTGAACCGTATTCAATATCATCTACCACAGACACCGCCCTCAAAGTTGCCACCTCAAAATATGAATGAGAAGTGTATGAGCCACTAGCATCGTCGACAACTTTCATTTCTACTTTCCAATCATCATTAGCAAATTTACCGGTATCGGTTGCGTCAATATAATGAGCGAGAGGAATCCTCCATTGATAATTCAAATGAGTATCGCCGTTCCCATCGCAGTTATTTAACGTTAATTGGCTTTCAGCAATGCCGTGATAACAAGATAAAGGATTACTATTGCACGCATCGCCACCTTCTACAGATGACCTATATATAGCTAAATTCCAATTGGATTTATTCAAAATATCCTGACACCCGTTTGCATCATCGGCGGTGCCGTATACATACAAAAAACCATTCATATTCTCTGTTGGTATAAAATTTCTTATTTCATACGACTGCTCATGGTTTGAAAGCGAAATCGACTCAATAAATGGAGGAGAATTTAAAACCTCAACGGATTTTTCTAAGCTACTAGGCCGCCGACCTACATCTTGAGCATATGTATCAACAAAAATTCCAAACGAAAGAACTACAAGAATGCTTAATATTATTGAGTAATACAGGTGTTCTTTTTGCAATTTATCATTGTTAGTTTTATCTGACATATTCACGTAACAAATTTTACAGAAAAAGACACTCCGCGGCTAGGCCGCGGAGTGTCTTTAAGTTTTCGTACTAAATCACTAAGTGATTAAATACCAACTGCGTCATTTGCAATAGCAGTATAAGTAGCAGTATTTGAACAGTTGCCACGTACACCGGCATTAGCAGGGATTAAGATAAATGCATACAAAGGATCAGTAGCTGAAGTAGCCATAGAAGTCGCCTTTGCAATAGATGCATCAACTGTAGTCTCTGCACCAGCAGCGCCCATAGCTGTAACAGCACCATCATATGCAGCACCAGAAGATTGTGTAATCTTTACGTTGTTTCCAGCAAATTGATTGAAAGTACATTGCATTGGTTGATTATAACCAACTTTGTAATCTTCAACATCTGCATTACCAGTATGTTTAACTGACAAAGCAACTTGGTCTGAATGTCCACCAACTGCCAATGTTCCGAAATCTGTAGTTGCATTTACGTCAAGAGCCAACATAGTCTGAACATCGAATGCATCTGTTGATGTTGTAACGGCGCTTGCGTCATCAGTTACCTGCAAACGTGCTGACCAGCCTAATGAGTCTGCTTCTGTAGCATCAAGGAAGTAGTTACCAGTTACATGCCATGTTAGGTTGTATGAAGTTGAATCTTGACATGAGCCGAGAGTCAAACTTGCAGTATCACCAAAGTAACAATTTGTTCCGTTAGTTGAGTTACATGCCTGTCCATCGTTGTTATCAGCAACACGGTGGAAAATTCTCAAATCATAGTTAGTTGCCGCAGTATCGATATCAGAACAACCATTGTTATCAGTAACTGTAGCAGTTACTACATGAGTAAAACGATCTCCTTCAGCAGAAACAACTGGATCTCCTCCAACGTTACCAAGGTTAAGGCTTGTAACACTTGAAATACCACTTACTCCATATTGAATAGCCGAAATTGAAGGAGCCTCATTTTGAATGGTTGTAGACTGTTGTGAATTATCAGCCTCTGTGTTAACCATAATAAGACCTACCAAAGCTACAACAGCAATGATAGTAAAAGTAACAGCGTACACAACATGAGCCTGGCTCTCGCCGCGGCGATTTAGTTTGAAATATCTAGAGATATTTGCCATAAGTTAAAAATTAATAATAAATAAATGAAAAAACTATTTGATTTCTACCGACTGAACTGAATTTTGAGGTTCAGGAATTCTAACACCTTGTCGGCTGACGGTGTTCTTTTCAGGCTTGCCCGCTGATTCAGTAGGCTTTCCTGGCATTGATGGTTTTGGTCGTGCCATTTCTTTTGGCCCAACAAAACGCACAATGAATGCAAGCGTGAGGGCTAATGCCACAACAGCTGCTATGAGAGTATAGTTCTTCATAGAATTTTGTACTTGTTATTTAAGAAATAAATATTTGTATACAATTATTATACAGATGGTTTTCTGCCTGAATACCTGATTTGAATCAAATCTCTTGCGCGATTGACCCTCTGTTGATTAATTTTATTTTTATTTTTTGTTTAATTAACCTTTTTGATTATAACATAAAATAGACATATACTCAACCGCGTATGAAAAAACGCACTCCAAAGTTCACCAAAATAATATACGCATTTTTGGCTTTAATAAGCGCACTAATATCTTTTTTCATTTTTGTTCCACGGCTAAAATTGATAAGTTCAAATGAGCTCGATAAAAATATCGCAAAACAAGTTTCTGCAATATTGCCAGTACAAAAAAACAATATCAACGGCGTAATTATATTAAGACTACGCGATGGACTAGGCCAATTTTTCGATGGAGATTTTTCTGTATCTATAAGTAGCGACGGCACTAACGCAGTACTATATAAAGACCAACGAGCATTTTTCGTAATCGAAGGAAACAAAATAGTTTCTACATCGGTGAAAGCAACATTCGGAAAAATTACAAAAGCAACATTTTCTCCAGACTCCAAATTCGCAGCACTAGAAACAAAAACCGACTCAGGACACAGAAGTTTTTGTTTGTTTCATGTTTCTACAGAAGAGACAAAAGGCACACCATGCAACAATCTGACTGTAATAGTGGGGAATCCTTCAAGCGTCTGGATTCCGGGGAACGATCATACCTTTGCAATTATCGATGGCTCAAGCATGACTGCTTGGAACCTCGACGACACAGTGTGGGCAATAATTACCGAGTCTGAAAATCCTATGATTTTTACTTATGTAAGACCGCTGCTAAAAGAAACACCTAAAAATTGGCAATCAACTTGTATTTTTGCGCGATGCTTAATTAAAGACGAATTAGGAACGTCTCTTTTTAGCCTAAAGAGCGGTTTATTTGAAGTACTATTAACGGAACGCCTTTCGCAACACACGTATGCAATCTATAACGAAAACGGCATATCAATCGTTGATACGCTTTTAAAAACTCAATTTATATTAGACATCAGTCAACTACCTGCACAGCTGACAATTGACTCGCGGTTGGCTCCACATGAGTAATAGGAATAATTTCCCCATTAATATATTTTCGAGGAACGGCTTCAATATCTCGCGAATCGTGACTCGCCAATCTATTATCGCCTAATACATAATAACTGTTTGGAGGAACAACTATTTCGCTAAATTTGTGAACTCGCGGATGCGTGACAATTCCGGGGGCTAAATATGCCTCGCTCAAATAAACTTTCAACCCACCATCGGGAGTTATGCTTACAGTGCCGTCTACCTCGAAGGTGACCGTGTCTCCGGGTAATCCTATCACTCTTTTTATAAGAAGTTTTTCGGTGTCTGTTGGGTCAATAAGTTGAACAACATCAAATCGCTCAGGCTTAAAATATAAATATGCCATGCGATTAACAAGAAAATAATCACCAGTATAAAATGTAGGCTCCATCGATGGGCCATGAACTCTTCCCGGATTAATCAAGCAATACCTGATAACCAATACTATTAGTAAAGTTCGGGCTAAGAACCCTAGAGTTTTTTTTAAGTAGTCGATTCCTTTTGTTAATTGCATATCAGTTGGTATATTGGCGAAGTATGAATAATATTATCCTTTTCTTTTCAAACAGCTGGCTTAATGTTTCTCTTTTGTGGAATTATTTATGGAAGAATAATATGTTTTTGGGGATATGTGTTGGATTCCTTATATCGACTGCTATTCACCTTATTATTA
>JAHFJU010000047.1 GCA_023245725.1 Candidatus Peregrinibacteria bacterium | reverse complement strand
AGTCCGCGTACTCCTTTGTCTGTAAAAAGGCAGTTTGTGCCTCGCCCAATTAGTATGTAAGGGATTTTTTCGTTATAAGCAAAAGCAATAATGCCAATTAGCGATTCTTTTGTACGAGCCTCAAAAAAAAGATCGGCAACTCCCCCAACCCGAAATGTCGAATGTGATTTTAGCCCTTCGTTCTCGCGAATTTCAGGGAATGTAATTTTTATCTTTTCAAAATTCATTAGTCTGCTAGTATGAGCGGGCTAATTTTAGCATATCCGCCGCTTTAGCTCAGCTGGTAGAGCAACAGTTTTGTAAACTGTGGGTCGTCGGTTCGATTCCGACAAGCGGCTCCATTGATATTTTGAGTTTATGGGCAGGTAGCGAAGTGGCTAAACGCAACAGACTGTAAATCTGTCGGCTTAACGTCTTCGGGGGTTCGAATCCCTCCCTGCCCACCAAAAAATTCGCAAATCAATGCTTTGTCATGTCTTAATTACATGTTTTTTTTAGCGTATGTAGTTTTCGGTTTGAAAATTTCTTCGGACAAGATTTTTTTTTGTGGTGTCTATTATCTTAAAGTTTTACTCATTTAACAGATTGAATTTGTCTTGGATTTTTTATACACTTAATTTCCATTTCATTTTTCGTTCATCGTGCGTTCATAATTGTTTGATACGCTCTCGATCATGAAAAATCCTAATTTTATTTTCGCCCTAAAATCAGACTTAGATATGCTTACAGATCAACTAAACGAGCTCACACGTTCGTATGCCCATATGGATTTCATGGTTAAGGTTTGGGAAACCTGTCGTATTGAGCAGCTCATGCAATCAAAACAAATGCAAGAAATTACCGTTCGGCTCGATATTTTCGCGGTTCGTTTTAGCGAGATAGATCAACGGTTATTTAAACTTGAAGATAGGGTTTGTCGTATTGAGGAACGTTTAGACAAAATTGAGGATCGTTTAGATAAAATAGAGGATCGCCTAGATAAAATTGAGGAACGTTTAGATAAAATTGAGGATCGTTTAGATGATCTGGAGGTACGAATGAATAAACTTGAAGCGCGAATGGATATGCTTGAAGAACGTATGTGTAAGCTTGAAGCGCGAATGGATGCGCTTGAAATACGTATGGAGAGCATTGAAGAAAAAGTCGATAAAATTATTGCTCACTTTGGAATCAAATAAGCCCCGCATTTCTGCGAGGCTTTATTCATTCCCATAGCTCCAGGCAAATTTTTGACCACAATTTTACGCAAGCAACTCCCCTACTATTTTGCTAACAACTTGGCCGTCGGCTTTGCCTTTCACCTTTGGCATCATAGCGCCCATTACTTTTCCGAAGTCTCCTTTTGCAGTCGCTCCTGTATTTGCGATGGCCTCTTTTGCAATTGCTCTAATCTCGTCTTCAGTAAGTTGTGCTGGCATATAGGCCATTAAGTACTTCATCTCCTCCTCTTCTTTTACTGCCAAATCCTCACGGCCTCCTTTATTGAAAGCCTCAATAGAATCACGGCGGCTTTTTATCTCTTTATTAACTAAAGTCAAAACGTCTTCATCGCTCGCCTCTTTTTTACCATCGCCTGAAACCTCAAGTTTCATTATTGCTGCTTTAAGCATTCTGAGCGCGCCGACTTTTACATCTTGTTTCGCCTTCATTCCGTCGAGTAAGTCTTTTGTAATTTGTTCTCGCAGCATAGTGTTTTGAGTAAGTGAATAAATCGAATACAGAGTAGTCGAAACTTCTGAGAAAGTAAAAAGGTGGTGTCTTTCGACTCCACCTTTTTTGACTTCTATTTCCATTCGCCGCTCTGCTTATTATACGATTCCACGAACCTTCATAATTTGATCAAGCCTATCAAATGCCGAAATAAATGCTCCCATTCTGTATGTTGTGTTGAACTTTGTGTGCATTTCATCAACCCTGTTCCACGATTTAACCATGATCTCTTTTAATCGAGTCTCGACTTCTTCTGCGCTCCAGTAGAAGTTTGCCTGATTTTGAACGAGTTCAAAGTAGCTGACAGTTACTCCTCCTGCGTTTGCAAGAATATCTGGAATAACAACAATCCCCTTTTGTTTCAAAACTTCATCAGCCTCTGTTGTAGTTGGGCCGTTTGCAAGCTCTAAAATCATCTTCGCCTTAACATTATTTACATTTTGACTATTCACCTGGTTCTCAAGTGCTGATAACACGAGAATATCGCATTCTAACTCCAATAACTGCTCGTTGGTTATACGTTCGCATTTTTGACCAGCCGTCATGCTAACGTCTTGGCATTCTTGTATACTCCCCTTCTCGAATTTGCAGCTTAGGGCATTTGTCACGTGTATTCCGTCTGCGCAATAGATTCCGCCTTTAGAGTCTGATACTGCAACTACTTTGTAGCCCGCCTTATCAAGAATTTCTGCGCAATGACTACCCGCGTTTCCAAAACCTTGAATGACTACCCGAGTTTTTTTCGCATCAAGGCCTTTTTGTTTCATAACTTCATCGAGAACGTAAAAGCCACCTTGAGCAGTCGCCTTATCGCGGCCAAGTGAGCCTCCGTATGCTAGCGGCTTACCAGTGACTACCCCAGGCAAATTCTCGCCCCCTTTAACTTTTGAGTACTCGTCAGCGAACCATGCCATAATTTGTCCGTCTGTATTAACGTCTGGAGCTGGTACGTCGATGGTCGGTCCAACAAATTGTGCAATCGCTTCTGCGTAACCTCGAGTCATTGCTTCGAGCTCTCGTTTTGATAATTCTTTAGGATTTACTATGATGCCGCCCTTTCCTCCTCCGAGTGGAATGCCCACGACAGAACACTTAAATGTCATGAGTGTTGCTAGTGCTTTTACTTCTTCCATGTTGACATCTTGGTGGTAGCGAATTCCTCCTTTGTACGGGCCAGGTAAATTGCAGTGTTGCACTCTAAAACCAGTGAAAACTTTTACCTCTCCTGAGTCCATTTTTACTGGAACGCTAACTTGAATTATGCGATCAGGATTACTCAAAATGCTCTTTGCTCCTGCGCCCAGGTGCATGATGCTCGATGCTTTATCGATGAGTGCAAGCGTATTATCGAAAAATGACATACAGATGAAATTAAGGACTAAAAAATAACGTAAACACATTACTGTCGACAGACAAAAAAAGTAAGGCCAAGTTAGGCGTCTTTAGTTGTCAATTTGTCGATTTTGCGTTTTGGTAATGAACTGCATTATGTGAAAAAACTATTTCCAAACTTTCCACCAAGATGGTTTAGGTGCTTCGAGTTGTTTTATTTGATTTTCTAAAACGATTACCCGATCTTGAAAAGTTTTGATAAGGTCAAAGAAGTTTTGTTTATCGCTTTGACTCTGTTCAATCATCTTTTGAATAGTCGTATTAAATTTGCCAACCTCTCCACGAAACTCATCTATTAATTCTTGATTAATCGAACGGTGTTCTCGGGTAGTCTCTTGGGTAGGCATTTCGTATGTAGTCGCCTGTTCAGCTTGGGTAATTATAGGCGCACTTCTCTCTTGTGTTTGCTGATTAATAGGATTTTGCTGCTGAGTAACCGGAGTTGATGGGTAGTCATTAAAAAAGGCTTTAGAATGAGCGTCATTCATTAATTCATCTAGAGAAGTTTTTACTATTAGATAGTTAAAACCTTGTGGAGTTTTTTGCTTCTTGACTCGGAGTTTTTTCTGCTTGATCATTCGTCTCATCGTTTGAATCGATTTTCCAGATATCTGCGCCGCTTGAATAATCGTAATGAGTTCTTGAGTATCCATAATTAGTTTATTAAGTGATTTTGACTCCTCATTGATTACCCAACTATAACAAAACTATCAAGCAACTAATGTAGCGTGATTCTGAAATGTATTTTTGAGTAATCGTTGAATATGCGGTAAATTTTATTCGGTTTGTTTATTGTGTAGTCACTTGTTATTTATAATCATTGCCGCACTACTAGCGTAGTTATTAGACTAACTGATACGCGAATTATCGTGAATTTACTGTAATTACTGGGCGAATTCACGTTCTTTTCCCGGGAAAACATCTGTAAAATAATAGTGATTAATTTGCAAATAGGCATAATAGGTTATTTACCGATATTTAAGCCGCGAAACTTAATGAAGGCGTAAGTTTTTTAGAACGTCAAAAAACATTTCCAATTTTCGTGCCAAAAATGTTTATCTATTAGGGCGAACCTGGTGGGTCGGGCGGGGATCGAACCCGCGACCATCAGCTTAAAAGGCTGTTGCTCTACCAACTGAGCTACCGACCCGAGTTTTTACTTTTAATGCGTATAAACGCAAATTATAAGCTACACACTTTTAGCATATTCATTTTTTTTCTTCAACACTATTCTGCGGTATTGAATAAACTTGTTATAAGAAAGGCCAAAGAGGGGACTGAGAACCAGAAATTATAGTTATCAATCATCATTCTAATCATCTCTGATTGATTATATGCCTCGTTGAGTGCTTCGTTACTTATAGTTACTGATCCAGAAACGAAAGATGCGCCCGACGCATATACAAGAAATGTACTAATTAGTAGCCCAGCACTCAAAAATCCGAATATCATATTCATGACTACTCCAACTGCGCCCCCGTTTAAAAAATTTGATTGCACCGAAAAACCGCCTTTTATAGTCACAATAACGATTGCGGCTATACAGACGAGTATCTTAATTAAAATGAGCGTATAGTCTTCTGTTCCAATACCTACGGTGTGCATAATCGAAATAAATTGTTTCGATGAAAAAACGTATTGTTTGAAAAGATTGCCGAGCCCGTCTGCTGTTAGTATGGCCAAATATGTCGCTATGGTTACTCGAAGCGTTTTTTCGCGGCCTATTATAATGCTGTAGGCAACAATTACTGTGAATATTACTATTACGAATAGATCCCAAGAGAGTTTTAGCATAGCGTTCGTTATTATATAAACATAAGCGCCATTTACCAAGCTCCAAATTAAATTATGCGCTTCTTAAAGAGAGTTGGAATATTTATGAATGCAGTTTTTTGCTAACAATCTATTCGAAAATCTTGCCTAGAAAGCCCTTTTCGTCTGATACGTCTATTCCTTTCTCGGTTGCAAGTTGCATATACAATTCTCTTTCCTTCTTTGAGATTTTTTGTGGAATATCAACAATCAGCTTCACGTAGTGGTCGCCTTTTCCTTCTCGGCCAAGCCTTGGTATTCCGTATTCTTTCAATTTGAATAGCCGCCCACTTTGAGTACCCGAAGGTACCTTCATGTTAAGCGCTCCGTGTGCTGTTTGTATATCCGTGTTACTACCCAGAATTGCTTGCAGTAGATCAATTGACTGTTCGCTATAAACATCACTGCCTTTTCGAGTGAATTGTTTATGTGCTTTTACACCTATATTTACATATAAATCGCCGCTTTCTCCACCGCGTGGCGCGCTATCTCCTTTGCCTGTAATTTTTAGCGTTGCGCCGCTGTCAACACCTGCCGGTATTTTGATTTTTAGTTTCTCTTCTCGTCTGACTACCCCGATTCCACTGCATTTATCACATGGCTTTTCAGGTATCGATCCCTCTCCTCTACAGCGGTCGCATACTCGACGGGTAGTCATCTGACCAAGCATGGTATTTTTAACTACTCGCACCTCTCCGCTACCATTACATGTGCTGCATGTAGAAATTTTTGACCCAGGAAGTGCACCCGAGCCGTCGCATCTTTCGCAGCGAGAAATTTTCTCCATGTCGAAACTTTTTTCAGTGCCAAATGCCGCTTCTTCAAATGTCAGTGTTATGTCGAGAGCCCTGTCGTTGCCTCGTGCGCTTTGGCTTCTGCCTTGTCTTCCGTTGCCACCTTGTTGCCCTCCAAAAAATGATTCGAATATATCGGCTAGGTTATCGCCAAATCCATTCATGTCGAATCCATTTGCTCCTTGTCCGTTGAATCCACCATTTTGTTGTCCAAATGCATTGTCGCCAAATTGGTCATACTGTGAGCGTTTCTGCTTGTCAGAAAGCACCTCATAAGCTGTGGTAGCCTCTTTAAATTTTTGTTCGCCGGCTTTATCTCCGCTAGATGTATCAGGGTGATATTTTTGTGCGAGCTTTCGGTAAGCTCTTTTTATTTCATCTTCACTAGCATTTTTTTGCAACCCAAGTATTTCGTATAAATTTTGTGCCATAGCCTTTGGATTATAAGTCGTAAGTAGTCGTTTGAGTAGGCGTTTTTATTTTTGAGTATTCTACGTCTACCCAAGGGCGTATTTTATATTTTTTACAGGATTTTTTTTACGTTAAAAATGGTACCGCGTAGGGGATTTGAACCCCTGATCTCCACCGTGAGAGGGTGGCGTCCTAGACCACTAGACGAACGCGGCGCACTTAGCACGGCGCATTTTCTTATATATAAGGCAAAAAATCAATGTCGATTTGGCATGTTGTTTTAGTGCAAACGTTGAAAGGCGATAAGAAAGCCTTCTCGTCAAACATGAAATCAAGCGAAAATAAGTATATTCTGCAATATGTGTCTACTGTTGTCACCTCTAATTTGGTAACATGATCGCAATATATTAGTTTAATTTCGTGAGCTTTTCAGGTTAGCAAGCTGTTTACTACATTTTCAGGTTAATTTCAGGTTAGAAAACAGGTTTGACTTAACAGATTAGCTTTGATAAATTTTCTCAGAATTTTTATGGCAAAAACTCAGTTTATTGCTTAGGACAAGCGTTTTTAGCCACCTGTTGCCGGTTTGCGGCATAGGTGTTGAGTATTGTTGCGTTCATTGAAAACTCGGTACGTCGCGATGAATAAAGTGTATACGTTTTTCTCCTGTTACTGCGGTTGCGATACATATCCTTATATTAATTTTCTTTGTTATATCTCTTTTGTAGGTTTACGTGGTCGACGCGCACCTTACATATGAGAGTAGGGGAGGTTACGCCGGTTTACTCCTCGTTGTTAAGTCGCTTTTGTGGCTTATACATTACCGGAATTGTTATTTTAATTACTTAATTCTTACGAATTCAATATGAATACTCGAAGATTCTTGGGTCTCCGCCGCTGGCTTGCCACGGTAGGAATCCTTTCTGTTCTATCGAGCCTCGTAGTTGTTGCACCTATTGCTAGCGCTTACGCTGGTACAGATGCTACTGCTGCTGGCTTCTCATGGGCTGCTCCTGCAGTTGATGAGGCTTGTGATAAAGGATTGATTGACTGTGATCTTGCTGATCCAGCTTTCGGTCTAACTGTTAATCGTGCTGTTGCTTACCAAATGTTAACTTCTGGTTTCGGCGTATTGGCTGACACTGCTGTGTCTCCTTTCACTGATGTAGCAGGACAATGGTATGCAGCTGCTGCAAATACTGCTTACACTCTCGGCTGGACCGCAGGTGTAGGTGATAATATGTTCGGTGGTGCACAAACAATGACTCGCGCTCAATTGGCTACAGCTGCTGCTAAAGCACTTGGCCTAAAAGACTGTGATGCTACTGTTTTGAACGCTTACACTGACAAGGCTTTGATTCCTGATTATGCAAAGGGCGCTGTAGCTTGTATGGTTGAGAACAAATTAATGGGTCAGGGTGGTGCTACAAAGTTTGATCCATTGGTTGGTGCTAACAAGGCTATGGTTATCGTAGTTATGAATGCTCAAGTTAACTACGCTGCTGAAAACGAAATCGACGTTCTCGAAGTTGCTGCTACTGCTCTTGGCGTAGATGCTGAGACTGTTCAGAAAGCTCTCGATGAAGGTATGAATGTAGTTGACGGTGCTTTGACAGCTGTTGCTGGTACTCCTGAAAATCCAGGAACTCCAGAACAGAATGTTCCTCCAGTTGGAGGTTCAGTTGTAGCTAGCGCATCTAACATGCCAGCTGGTTCAACTCTTCCACTTGGTTCTAAGAGCGTTTCACTTCTTCAATTCAGCTTGTCAGCTGCTGCTGATACAGCAGTTGATTCAGTTAAATTCTCACGAAGTGGCCCAGGTGTTGTTGCTGACTTTTCAAACGTTTACGTTTACGAGGGTGCAACTCGCCTAAAATCAGGTAAAACAATTTCTTCAGATACAAACACTGTAGAGTTCTCTGGTCTTAACATGGTTGTTAAGTCTGGTACTCCTCGTGTATTGACACTTCGCGGTGATGTAGCTGCTCTTAACACTGCAACTGCAAGCGATCAACACATGTTCAGCGTTGTAGCTGTTGGTTCAAATGGCTCAGTTTCAGGTCTTCCTGTTGCTGGCTCAACATTTACTATTGGTGCAGTTTCTGTAGGAACTGTAACAATGGCTCCTGTTTCTACAATTTCTAGCCCAACATTGGGTCAGACAAATGCAGAATGTGGAAACTTCCGTGTTACTGCTGGTGCTAACGACATTGAAATCCGCGAGGTTACATTGACTAACGGCGGTACTCTTGCTCGTTCAAGCATGGCTAACTTCTCATTGGTACAACCTGGCTATGCAGCTGAGGGTGTAGTAAATGGTGTTGTTGCTTCTGCTTCTGCTATCAACGACAAAGATCGTTTGGTATTCGCTCTTGCTACTCCTTTTGTCATTTCAAAGAACCAGAACCGAAATTTCGAGGTTCGATGTGACATTTTAGGAGGTAAGACAACTGACACAGTTAAATTCTACTTGGATGAAACAAGCGACGCTCTTGTTGTAGACAAGCAGTATAACTTTGGTTCAAATGTTACAAATAGCATGGGTTCAGGTGCAGTTACAGCTGTTGCTCTACAAGGTGGTAAACTCACTTTTGCAGACAATGGCCCTCTTGCAGCTAACGTTGCTAAGAACACTACAAACCAGACTCTCTTTAGCTTCTCAATTACCGCAGACCGTTCATTGACTGTCCGCGATTTCTTCTTGATGATGCAACAGACAGCTTGGGATACAGCTTCTGCTAAGCAATCTGGTACTGCAGCAACTGATCTTGATGCTGGTCAAATTACTACAGCTGGTGTTGTTACTTTCCAATCTGATGCTGATGATTTAGCTAATATGGCCGTGGGTGATGTTGTATCTCTTGCTCTTGATACTGTTACAGCTGGTACAGCTGGTACATATTACGCACGTATTACAGCTCTTCCTGCAAATACATCTACTGCAGATGTTACTGCGGCATTGATTTATCCTGCTACTTCAGTATCTTCAAATATTACTTGGGCAGATGATGCTGGTACAAATAATTATGCTGAGGTTTTCGATGCTCACCTTGCTTCACGTGTTAAGAACATCAAGCTCGTTGATCTCGACTCGAAAGGTACAGTTGCTTCTGTTACAAACTCAAGCTACGCAATGCCTTTCTCAGACGATTTCGATATTGCTGCTGGTCAGACACGTCATTTGTCTGTAGTTGCTGATCTTGATACTTCTTTGGTTGCAGCTAATGCATTCAAGGCAGGTTTCGACTTTACAGGCACAGACTTCATTCGTGATAACGATGCTAATCAATCACTTACAACTAGCGACATCGTTGGTGGTAATTTGTTTGGTAAGCCTATGACTGCAGTTGCTTCAAGCCTCACTATGAGCCTTGCTTCAACTCCAGTTTCAGAAACTCACGTTAAAGGTGAACAAGCGGTTGATCTTGCTGGTTTCTCTGTCCAAGGTGGCGACGGTGGATCAGTAAAAGTAACTCGCGTAAATGTTCGCTTGATGGCTGATACTGATACTACATTCGTAAATAATCTTGGTGATACTGCCGCAAATACTATTGTAACGACTGTTGGTCTTTACTCGGTAGTTGGCAACACATACACACGTATTGGTACTGGTGATGTAGGACTAACTTTAGTTGGTACTATCGGTACAGACGGTTATTACCGCGCACAGTTCAATAATCTTACACAGACTATTGCTAAATCTGAAACTCAGAAATGGGTTGTTCGCGTAAACCTTTCAGGTACTCCTACTGCTACTCGATATCTTGCTGCAGGTATTGATGCTGATTCAGATATTACTGCACAAGACCAAGATGGGAATACAGTAACTGCATCTGGAAATAACTTGAACTTAGCTTCGACTACAAAGTCTCCAGTTAAGACAATTGCTACTTCTGGTTCATTGGCTGTTCGTGAATTGAGCAGTCCAAGTGCAGCTATTTTGGTAGCTGGTACTACAGACAACGTAGTTGCTCGAGAGCAATTCTCTGCAACAAACGAGTCATTCAAGGTAACTAAACTTGATGTTGCTCTTGCTGAAGGAACTGTTGCTTCTGATCCATTTGATTACAATGGTTCACAAGCAGCTGTAACTACTGTTTCTCGTTCTATTACTGCTGTGAAACTTCGCTACACAAATAGCGTAGGTGCTACAGAGGTTAAAACTGGAACAATGAGCAACGGAGTTGCTAAGTTTACAGGTCTTGATTTGATGGTTGGTAAAAATTCAACTGCTAATCTCGAAATTTTGGCTGATTTGAATACTATTGCCTCTGGCGCTGCTACTGCTGATGCTATCCGTCTTGGTATCTATACGGCTGACGGAACTGGTTCACCTACAGCTGGTGCTTATACATTTGAGGCTGTTGGTTCTGGATCAGGTACAACAGTTTCGACACTTGATGTTTCAACTGCAAATCAATCAAACATAAACTCAATGGTAGTTCGCAAGGCTGCTCCAATCGTTGCTAAGGCAACTACTGGTCTACCAAGTATTCTCCAAAATGGAACATTGAAACTTTACGGTCTTAATGTAACTGCAAACGGTGGGTCTGTATCTCTAAAACGTTTGGTATTCACATTGAATGCTAACCTCGATGCAGGCGACACTCTTTCACAGTTCAAGTTCTATAATGGAGCTGAGGATCTTTCTACAACTAAAGCATCTATATTCACTAAATATGGTGTCGATGCTGAAGGCGTAACTGATATTACTGGTACAAGCACAACTGTTTCTGAGTTGTTAACTGTCACATTTGATGACAATTCTTCTCGTGAAGAAACTGTTGCTGCTGGATTAACAAAGACTTACTATCTTGAAGCTAACGTTGGTGGGGCATCAACTGGAAATAACGTCGCCGTAAATATGGCTGACGATACTGTTCAGATGGCTGCTACTGCTGGTGTTGATACATTTGAAGGTACTTCTTCAGTACAAGGTAACGCTGTAGTTTGGAGATACAATGCAGGAGCTGACTCTACTACTGATTCAATTTATCTCGATGTTAATGGTGATGGAACATACACCGCTGCTGCTGATAAATCATTAGCCGCTGCATATGTAACAAATCCTACAGCACGCTTATCTGATGATGAATTCATCAATGGTGAATTGTATCTTACTGCAACTTCTGCATCTGCTGGAGATACTATGTTCTTCGATGTTAGCGGTAATGGCTCATACGACGCAGCTACAGATATTCAAATTTCTGGAGCGGGCGCTGTTACTGTAGAGGTTGGTGCTGATACCACAACCAAGATCACAGTCCCAACTCGAAATGTTTCTACAACAGAAAATATCTACTTCGATTTGAATGCTAATGGTACTGCACAAAATACAGATCCTGTGCTTGATATCACTGGTGGTGATCTTGCTGGTACAGCTGATGCTGAAA
>JAHFJU010000046.1 GCA_023245725.1 Candidatus Peregrinibacteria bacterium | reverse complement strand
GGCATGAAAGTAATTAGAGTCGATAAAAAGCGATACCCTGTATTGAGAAAATGTTGGGATTTGATGCTCTCGGGCAATTACACCCCGCCTCAAATACTCCCGAAGCTAAATGACGAGTGGGGCTTTAGAACATTAAAAAGTAGAAAACTAGGCGGCAAACCAATGAGTAGAAGTGGTATATATAAGATGTTTGCTAACAAGTTTTACGCGGGGCTCATTAAGCAACAAGATGGCACATGGACGGTCGGAGCACACAAACCAATGGTCACGCTTGCTGAATACGACCGCGTACAAAGACTGCTTGGCAGTAAAGGCAACCCACGAGCAAAACAGTATGACTTTTGTTATAAGCCACTATTGATTTGTGGTGAGTGCAAAGGCTTTGTTACGGCTGAAATTAAAGGCAAACAGCTCAAGGGAACGGGCGAGCGCAAGGAGTACACCTTTTATCACTGCACACATAACAAAGATAAGAAATGCAACCAAGGCTCAATCGAAGAGCTTGAACTTACAAAGATGATTAAGGCTGAAATGGAACGCTATACAATTCTCCCGCAGTTCAAGGAGTGGGCGCTTGAGATGCTAAACAAGTATAACGACGTTGAAATAAATCAGCGGAGTAAAATTTATGAGATGCAGACTAGGGCTATTTTGCAGACACAGGGTGAAATCGACAATCTTACCAAGATGCGCTACCGAGAGTTGATTGACGATGAAGAGTATCTAAAGAGCAAAAAGGAGCTACAGGGCAAACTCATGAAGCTAAAAGAAGAAGTTGGCGATACCGATAGGCGAGCTGAAGACTGGCTAGAGCTTACCGAGCGAACTTTTGATTTTGTTACCTACGCAGCTCATCATTTCAGTACGGGTGGATTTGAAGAGAAACGCAAAATACTGCGAGGTTTTGGATCGAACTTTATCTTGCAGGACAAGAAACTAAGTATGGAAGCCCAGAGGTGGCTAGTGCCTATTGATGAAGGGTATAAAATCCTTGAAGCACAATACCTCAGCTTAGAAACGGACAAAACAATGAGCATAAGCGCAAAGGCCGACGCTTTTGAGCACATTCGTCTACGATGGCGGAGGGACAGGGATTCGAACCCTGGAGACCCTTGCGGGCCTAATAGTTTTCAAGACTATCCGTTTCAACCGCTCACGCATCCCTCCATTTGTACTCACTCGCTGGCGCTCAGTCGCCCTGATTACGGGCTCCTTTGCTGGCTCGTGGTCGCGCCGTGCGCTCCTAAATTGCATTTGCATTGTACTCACTCGCTGGCGCTCAGTCGCCCTGATTACGGGCTCCTTTGCTGGCTCGTGGTCGCGCCGTGCGCTCCTAAATTGCATTTGCATTGTACTCACTCGCTGGCGCTCAGTCGCCCTAGTTACCAGAGCTCGCCAACTATACAAAAAGTGGCGTGCTGTGTCCATAGAACAAATAACCAATAACACGCTATAATCGACGCATGAATCAATTCTTAGACTTTACATCAGAACTCGGCCCGGCATTTTTACCGATAGTTTTCATAGCAATTGTTGGCTTCATTTCGTATTATCTGAACAAAAAATATCTCGAAAAATTAAGGACTATTGCGCCTGCACTTGGCTTGCAGTTTGCAGAAAAAGAGTCAATCCAACAACCTTCATTTGGCCAAGACTTCACAAATAGGCTGGTTGATCTTTGGGAAATGTCTGGCAATTATCACAGCGTAAAAGTGAGGATATTCGGAAGATCACAAGGATATGGAAAAAATAAACGAACATTTACATACGTTGTCGCGTACTTAAACGAGCCAATAAAAGAAAAAATGGCTATTACTAAAGATGACGATATAACAAAACTCATTTCAAAATTCCTACCTCTTGAATTAAAACTTGGAAACGAACACCTCGATGAAAAATATTATATTCATGGAACTTCAAAAGAAAAAATCCTCGAATTTTTGACCCGTTCAGGAGTAGAAGCCGTTGTAGATGAAGTACTTGCATATTCCGATAATACTTCTATTCGTGAAGACGGCATTTGGTATCAAGGCACAGTAGGAGAAACGAAAGAAGAGAGCAAATTGAGAGAAATTCTCGATTTCATTGTTCCTCAAACACGAAAATTGAGCGATTTGACCGGAAGCAGAGACCGCTCATCTGATTTCTAGTAATCCGCCATAATTCAAGCTGCACTGGCATTTGAATTGCACCACTCAAGATTATTGCACCAAATTTCAAGTAGACCCCTGAAACGTTTTTCTGTATATTCGTGTCACTTCAACCAGTTATTTGATTTCGAGACCACACACGCGGAGAGGTACTCAAGTGGTTGAAGAGGAGGGTTTGCTAAACCCTTAGGGGTCCGCAAGGGCCCGCGGGAGTTCGAATCTCCCCCTCTCCGCCATTCTCAATCCATCAAAAATATGGTATAATTAAGAGATGGCTGAAGATAAAAAACCAGGCGAAAACCAATACACTGGCGACTGGTATAAAGATGTCGGCAATGTAAGTGATGAGCGACAAAAAGATCGCGCACGTTTTTATAGCAAAAAAGCACAGTTAAAATTGAGCGTAGACACCGAGGTTGCCCTGAATGCTGCTATTAAAAAAGAGAAGCGACTTGTGCCATATAGCGACATAAAAAAAGCGGCGAATTTTGAGGAGAAAATCACAGACAAATGGCTATATGGAGCGCTAGACTCCTTTTTTGAAAATAATGTAAATGTAAGCGATGAAGCTGCGAGAAAAAAAGAGGTTTTTGCCTCTCTATACGCGGTTGGTAAAAAAATTAACGTCGACCTGATTCGACAAGGTTCAACGGTTGAAATAAAAGGCGGATTATTGAGCGTGAAAAATGATGATGGATATCAGTATCAGAATATTCCTCTGCGATTGGCTAATGAAAGTGAAGATGGAGGTGTGACGGCCAGAGGCGTGGCTACAAAAGCTGAAGATAAGACGGGAGTTCATACTAGGGATAGAGCTGAAACTGTTGCAGCAAAAAAAGTTGGGGTGGCAGATAAGGCTGTTACCGCAAACAATAATGATAATGATGCTGGCGGTGGAGATGATGACACGAGATCTACTGCTGGAAAACCAACCGTGACTGCGAGAAATGGCGAGCTAGATGCAAAAACTAAAAAACCACATACCGATGGAGCAGCAATGGGGTCTCATTTCGAAAAATTATTGGCGAAAAATGTTGCAGCGTCTGAAGAAATTAAGGCCAGAAAAGAAAAAAACAAGAAACTAGCCGTATCACAAAAGGCAATTATTGATCCAGCGCGAGATGTAAGACAAGCCGATGCAAGTCCACAATCTAAAGGTTCAGAACAAGCAAAAACTGGTGAACAATCTAAACAATCTAAAAAAACTGAAGACGAAAAAAAATACCCAAAAGCAGGCAGATTACCTGACAAAATAGTACTGCCGTTTCCAAAAGCTCCACCTCGTGGACCAAATCCATTTGATAATAAAGAGAAACCAACAAACGCAGTGGCAATAGAACCGGTTGTCGAACAAACGCCGCGGACAAAATCACAAGTTGCGCCGCCGACACCAACACCGCTACCTGAACCATCTGCTCCAGCGACAGAACCAACAGCGCCAGCACCTCAGACTACTCTATCTACTGAACCGAAAACGCCAGCACAACGACCGATACCTGAACAAGAGCAACCGATTTCATCGGCACCACCTAAACCTGCGTCTGAAGCGCCAATGCCTCCAACGGCTCCAGCTATGCCGCTTGAAACAGAAACTACAGCAAAGCCGCAAACTTCAACAGATGAGCCGAAAAAACCGCAAACTGCACCGACAATAAATTCTGCAGCACCGACTCCTCCACCTTCTAAAACTGACGATAAATCAGAAGCGCCAAATAAAGTTGATGAAAAAAAGGCAAAAAAAACTCCTTCAGAAAAAAATGATGAGAAGAAAAAAGATGAAGAAGATGTAAAACCAAAAATAGAAAAACTGCCAGACATACTTGGCGGAATAAAAGGAGCAGAAAGCACTTTAGATCACGGCAGAAAACAAAAAGGACCAGAGAAAAATGGCCCAGAGGAGAAAGAGCCAAAAACCGAAGAAATCAATAAAGTTGAAACTAAAGTCGCAAAACCAGAAGAAGAAAAAACAAAGAATCCTACTGTAGAAGCGGCAAATAAGCCTGACGAAAAAATCAAAAAACCTGCCTCAGAAAATATAGAAGCTAAAGAGTCTTTAGACGACCTCATCAAACACTTTATTAGGCTTATGAAAGCCATAAATTTTGAGCCTCATGATAAAAAGGCTACTAGCAAATTAGGCGAGAATCCTCCAAAATATGTATTCAAAAAAACTGATAGTTACATTGCAGCCACGGTTACACTAGCCAAAACGAATGAAAACAAATTTGAGATAACCGCAGATTCGGCAAATGAAGAAAAGATTATAAACGTGACTGGCGAAAATCCAGAAAATGCAGTGGCGAACCTTGATTCGAAATTAAAGGAAATTCTTGAAAAAGCAAAAAAACGCTATGAAATAGCTAAATCGAGACTTCTCAACTTGGTATCATTCGATAATGAAGTACGAAATCCTCAGAATGATTTTTTGAGAGTTTACGGTACAGGTAAGAATTTCGATTACCTTGAAACTTTTCCACGATCTGACATGAATTTTCATGCAAGCATATCTGATAAAGACAACAAATTGGTCGACATATCAACAAACGCAAATGGCGACGTCGATTCGGCATTTAACAAATTCATCGACAAAATAATTTCAAGCCTACTTGGTGGACCAGTACAATTAGGCGCCTATATGGCGAAACAGAAACTTGAAGATTCAGAAAAGGCTGATGACAGAATCGAAGAAGCAAACGCGAAATTTAGAAGGCTAGGTTATGCATTAGACAAATCAAGCATACAAAAAGGAGCTATGGGAACACTAGGCGCATCATTTAAGCGAAATAAAGATCCAGTACAAATTGATATAACAACAAATAAACAACCCGATGGTAGTTATGAAGCTAGATTAAGTATAAAATACCCCGTGAGCGAATCAAAAAAAGATGATACGGAACTAACAAATCCAAATAATACAAATGAGTATTCACACACAGAAAATGACCCCGATTATAAAACCTTAGTCGATAAAGTTGCTGCATATGTTGAATCATATAAACAGAGAGAGAAATCTCCAGAAGAAAATAAACAGCTCAGGCTCGAAGAAATCGGAACTGTTCTCAAAGAGGAATACTTGCGCGGCAACGCAGAAAACAATGACCGATGGACATTAGTCGAAATAGACGAAGAGAAAACTGTAGCGATTCGCATGAAAGATAATAACGCCCGTTATGAATTTTTAATACCAGATGAGAGTAAAGATGGCCGTCTAGAAACAGATTTCTCAAGCATAAAGGCTCTCGAAAAAATTAAGGCGGCATTTGATAAAAAACGCGATAATGAGACCGAAATATTTAATAATCTACTTCAAAAAGCACGATTAGAAGGAACCAAAGAAGAAGTAAATAAATCAAAAGGATTGGCGCATGAACCTCAAAATTACTCAATTACATTTAAGCGAGAAGAATATTTTGCCGAAGGCAAAAATGAAACAATTAAAGTTGGATCAATCGATACGAACCATGATTCAGCTATGACGGTTACAGGCAGTTTTGATGACGTCGATGAAGGAACAGAGAAACAAAAATTCAATGAAAAAAGCGCCTCGAATAAACCGGAGGCAAAAATTGCTGCGGTGATTGCTGTAGTAAATAAAATTAGAGAAGCGCGCGATGCAAAAATTGCTGCGGCAAATCAAAAGATAATAGATGAAGCAAATACTGAAGAGGCTAAACGCCAAGAAATAATTAAAAAAAGTGAAGCAGAATCAGAAGCCCAAAAAGCTAAATTCATGAAAGAAGCAGGAGCAATTCCTGTCGAAGAGATGGCAAAAATTGACGAAGAAATGGCACACCCAAATACAACTGTCGATGGGCTTAAAGATAAACTTTCAAAAACAGCTGGCGTACTAAACAAAACGCTAGATTATACAAAAGATAACAAAGACCGCCTTCACACAATTATTCGTATTCAGAATGATAAGTTCGACGATAAAAAAGAAACTTATGACATTCCAATCCTTCTAATTCCGGGAGAAGGTTACACCGTAAAACTTACAGATGACACAAATATTCCAGAGAGTCTTCAGTATTATTCGCCAACACCAAACCCAGAAAAACTGGTTAGCTATATAAAAAAGACTTTAAACGATTTACAAGGCGACCTTAATCCTCCTTTCCCAGGAGCTGTAAAAGTCAAAGATGCTG
Source organism: Candidatus Peregrinibacteria bacterium (assembly GCA_023245725.1). Taxonomy (GTDB): domain Bacteria; phylum Patescibacteriota; class Gracilibacteria; order UBA1369; family UM-FILTER-53-11; genus JAHFJU01. The sequence continues at coordinate 5,438 of JAHFJU010000046.1, read as the reverse complement.
AGAATTCCGAAACAGCACCAATTAACGGTAAAGAAAGCGGCAATATTGATATTAATAAAATTGAAAAAAACATTTTAGAAGGATTAAATGATAAACAAATTAATTTCTCGCTTACTAAAAAAGAAGGCGATACTTACAGCATAAGTGCAAAAACTTTAGATGGGCATGAACTAACAAACGGCTGCTCGGTTACATTCGATGCAAACGGCAAGAGCGGAAAATTATTTATCGAAAATCCACTATTCAATAATCTACAACCGGCTCCGCCGACAAAAGGTAAAAACGGAACAATGAAATATCGGCCTCAAGAAGAGGTAACATTTAATTCACCACAAGATTTAGGCAACAAATTAAAACACATAGTTGTTAAACCGAACAAAGAATATCTAGAGGCCGCAGAATTGAATAAAATTGTTGCAAATGGCGAAGCCGAAGCACTCAAATGGACTATTCAATATCCACAATTTGAATCATCAACTCGGCTGTACGACGCAATACATAAGGCAACAATCGATGTAATTTTAATCCCTCAATTAAATCTGGAGGGGTCAAAAACCTTGAAAGGTGGATTCTATGCAATAGTAAGCAAAGACAACAACGCTGCTGAACCTAAATTAATAAGGGCACCTCACATGAAAGCTTTAATCGAAAAGGTGAATACATACCTTAAAAGCAGCGATGTAGCTTCAGGGAATGCTAATTAATATAGCTTTTACAGGTCTAATTTGGTATAATTAACAGAAGAAAATAACCATTATGACACTCGCCCCAAAAACAAAATTATTGGTAGGACTCGGTGCATTCATGCTGATTATTTTTGGACTACTCTCTTTGAGTGGGCATACTTTTTCAGGAGATCTAACCTCAATATTAATACCGCAGGCAAATCCACAACTTTGCGCTGAGCTTCAAAAAGCATGTACAGATGCGGGAGGCAAAGGAGTTCCATGTGATAATCATGCAAAATTGTGTTCTGCACTTTTACCAACGGCAACATCGGCTGCTTCGCAAAATGATGCTTCAAATTCACAACAAACAAATACCCCTCGAAGACGAACACCAAATACGAACACTAATTCATCGGTGAATTCACAGCAAAATAGTGCTACTCAAAACGCAACTCAAACCGGTAACACACCTACAAATGCTGCAACTCACGGCGCAGCTCCAGAACAAAATCCACCGAAAAAAGATACAACACCACCAACTGGCGCAGCCGACTTAAAAGCCCTACAAGAATTATACCCAGATGCGCCATCACAAGGGCAAATAGATTCAAGTACACTTCGATAGGGCGCTCAGCCCTTACATCTCCATCGGCGCCTCAATACCCAATAGTGCCAAGCCATTTTTGAGTACAACAATCGTCGAGCCCACAAGGGCGAGACGCGCCTGCTTCAAAGCCCCTTCAGTCTTCATTACATTAACAGCAGAGTAAAAGGAGTTAAACTGTGAAGCTACTTGGAACAAATAATTTGTCAGTAAATTCGGCTTTAATTCGTCGGCGGCAAAAGAAATAATTTCAGGTAAACGAATGACTAGTCGTGAGAGAGTAACCTCGGTCTGCTCTACCAAAAGAGGATTCATTTTTTCATCGATCAACTGTTCGAGATCGGTCACCCCCGACTTTCGTAAAATTGACCACGCGCGCGCAAAAACATACTGCAAATATGGCGCGCTGTTGCCATCTAGCGAGAGCATTTTATCCCAAGTGAAGATCACGTTTGTCTGGCGATTTTGAGCAAGCACAGCATATTTCACAGCTCCTATTCCGACTACTCGTGCGACTTCTTTTCGCTGCGCCTCACCCAAATTAGGATTTTTCTCATTAACAACTTCGCCAGCCATTTCTTCAGCCTCGTCGAGCAATTCCTCCATCAAAATAATATTCCCCTTTCGGGTACTCATTCGTTTTTCAGGAAAACTCATACGCCCAAACCAAGCGTGAATGTTCGGCGCGTTTGTAATTCCGAGCGCGTGCGCGACCTCAAAAAACTGTTTAAAGTGAAGTTCTTGCGCGGTGTCAGCAACAATCACCATCAAATCAGGGTGCCAAGTGTCTTGCCAATATTTCGTTCGCGCCAAATCACGCGTCGCGTAAATAGTCGCCCCGTCTGACTTTCGAATAATACAAGGAGGATATTTCTCATGCTCAAATTTAAAAATCAGAGCGCCAGCTCCAGTCGTACCAGCCTTTTTTTCGCCCTCAACAAACAGCCCTTTTTGAATACCCATGTCGATGATTTCCTGCATTTTATCCTCATAAAACGACTCACCATGAATGTAGTCGAACGACACACCAAGCCGCGACCAAATTTCAGTAAACTGCTCAATGCTTAAATCGACTATCCACTTCCACAGTTTGCGATTCTCGCCGTCACCATCTTCAAGTTTTTTAAATTCTGCTCGACCCAAATCGTCAAGTTCGGGGCGTGTCTCAACCTCGTTATGAAATCTAACATAAAGTTTTTGCAACTCTGGAATCGGGTCGCTCTTAACGACAACCTCGTCTCCCCAATTTTTATACGCCCAAATAAGTTTTCCAAATTGCGTGCCCCAATCTCCCAAATAATTATCACGAATTACCTTATAACCAACCGCAGCTAAAATCCTGTTAATTGAATTTCCGATAATCGTCGAAAGCAGGTGATGAACACCCATCGGCTTTGCAACATTCGGGTGAGAGGTATCGGTCACAATCGTTTTGCCATTCTTATAATCGCTATTACCAAAACTCGATGAATGAACCAAAATCCCCTGACATTCGCCAATCAAATATTCAGGTGAGAGAAAGAAATTAATAAATCCAGGACCAGCAATTTCAATTTTTGATAGGATTTTTGTTCCGCCCTTCTTCAACTCTTCAACAATCTTTTCAGCAACTTCACGCGGCTTCAACGAAACCTGTTTCGCCAAAATCAACGCGACATTGGTTGAGTAATCGCCGTGCGTCAGTTCAGCCGGATACTCAACATTTATTTCAGAAAGATCTGCTTGCGAAAAAGCAACCATCGCAGCACCCCGAACAAGTTCCTGAATTTGATCACGAATAAACATCGGCGCCAGTATAACTACGGACCGACAACTTTCCCACCCTTTTTTCGTTCAGGATTAATTCGAGTCGGAATATTTTGCCAATCTGTTGAATCTAAATCGACATCATTTTTTAAGATCGAGAGAGTGACAATTCGCCCTTTAGACATCCACGGTTTATTGATTTGCGCAGGCCCCGCATAAGGGCACTCAAGCCCAACAACCTCAGAATCAACCTGTACCGCATTCACCGCCTCACATTTTCCAACCAGAATCGGCGGAATTGTTTTGCCTATCCATTTAATTCTATCAAGCTGCATTATTCCATCATCTCCACGCGATAATTTTATTCGATAATTCCCAACTTTAGCGTGAGAGTGTGGTTCGGCATCATCGTCGTCTGCAGGCACGCCTTCGATGACAACCTTAACTGCATTTTCATCGTCAACTTCAGCGTCGTCTTTATCTGAATCATCGGCGACAATTTCAGTATCGACAGCTGACGGGTGTAACGACACTCCTGAAAGCGCAGAAGAATGCGAAGAATTAGCAGGAGGAATTTGCGCGTCTTTACTATCATTAGAAGTGCCGACGTCATCAATTTTCCCTTCCATAAGAACAGAATCAGAGACAGCTTTTTCATCAAATAGTTTCGAGGCTAAAGAAACTCCGCCAATTACCCCACCAACAATTAATGTAGGAAAAAGCACATTCATTACCGTTCTTCGCACTTTACCGCTCGATGCCGAAACAGGCTTATCTACTTCAATAACAATACTTGGATTACTATTTTGCCTAGTCGCAATCCTCTCACTTATTATGCCACCTAGTTCAGCAGCCGTAGCCATTTTCTCGCTCAATTTTTTTTCTAACAATGTGGTCAACGCCGTTGAAATAAATTCATTATTTATTTGGATTTTGGAACGCTGAATCTCTTCTTTAATCGAAGCCCTAACTCTTTTGATTCTTTCAACATCATTTTCCTCGGTTTTGTGAACCCTTAAATCGTCGTCAAACAGGCTTGAAATTCTATCTTCAATCATTGCCTTTGCGATAACTCCTTCACACTCTTTTTTAGTTTCGTCGTCCTCTTCAGAATAATCCTCCATAAGACGCACTACATTTCGACTTCTCAAAACCGCGACCTTCCACTTTTTTTCACCAAACACGTCCGCAAAAATCCTCGCTGCAATAACATCGCTTGGGTTACTTTTAAGCTCAAGTTTTTGTCGTAATGCCATCTGTTGATTATACCCGAAATGCGACCCAATAACCACAGAATTATGTTTATCAGCCTCGCCCCACCAAGCGTGAGAACAAAAAATTAGAACACAAACCATATACTACGCCACCGTTTATACTCCCCGCAGCATAGACAAAACAGGTTGAATTGTGTGATTTTAGACTCTGCATGAAAACTCATAAATCAATCAAATCTAAACCTGTTACAAAGAAAATTGTTAATAATCATTCAGGAAGCAGTTCATTCAGGCTTATTTTTGCCTCTGCCGCAGTCGTTTTATTGCTTGCAGCAGGCGCAAGTCAGCTACTTTTCGTAAGCGCACAAGGTGCTTCTGATACAAAAGAACCAACGGACATCGACAAACTCACAGCAACAGCAGGTGACGGCGAAATAAAATTAACATGGAATGCGGCCACAGATGACACAGGCGTAAAAGGCTACAAAATTTATGAAGGAGACAAGGCAGTCGGCTCAGATGGAGACGTTTATAACCTCCCAAATATCTCCACAGAAAATGTCACAGAATATACAGTAAAAGGATTGAAAAACGACCAGCCATACTTTTTCTCAATAACCGCTCTCGATGCAGCAGGAAACGAAAGCATTAACTATAGCCCCGAGGCTACTGCAACTCCAAAAGCCGGTCTTGCAAAGAGCACCGGAACTCCAGAAACGGCCACAGCTACAGGCACTCACGGCTCGTCTGTAGAAGACAACGGACAGGCTCCAAAAGTTTCAGCGGTTACGGCAGACACAAACGTAACGGTAAAAGTTCAGTTTTCAGAACCGGTTAAATTACCTAACGAGCAAGCTACAAGCGCATTCACAATTCTTACCTCATCAACGAAAGAGCGACTTGCAGTACAAAATGCGACATTAGACAGCACAGACACTACGGGCGCAACTGTACTTTTAACAACCGCACCTCAAACAGAGAATACAGATTACGTCGTAACTGTTGGCATAGAAGTGAAAGATTTTTATGACAATCCAATTGTAAGCGGCACCTCAGACACAGGTTCATTTAAAGGAGTTAAAGCCGAGAACCGTGTGGCAGAGAATGGAGAAAGCGACGCAACAGCAGTTGCGGCCGTCACCCCAGTAGCGGCACAAGCAGGACCAGCTGGCGACCTAAAAGTAATTTCTGGATCCGCAGATTATA
>JAHFJU010000045.1 GCA_023245725.1 Candidatus Peregrinibacteria bacterium | reverse complement strand
TCTTTTTTAAGCTGTGCTTGAGTTTCAGGATTCAATACCCAAATATCAACATCACGCGCGATCCCGCTTGGTGGGTTATTTTTTATATTTTCCTGATTTTTTGGAGTCTCTGGCATACAAGGCTATTTTTATGTTTATTGCCTGTATATTATACCAAAAATCGCAGCGAAAAGCCATTATCATGTAAACAGTAGCCCGGTCGCATACGTTGCTACCGCTGACAAAACGCCGATAGCCAATGTTTCTAGCGCGCTTACAAAAACATTTTTGCGTGTGAAATATGTTTTAAGGGAGCCAATTATGAGGAGTGCAAGTATCGATGCTCCCACCGAATAAATGAATGAATAACTCGTCCCATTAGAAATCCCACCGGAAATAGGATTCGCTGCATGGAAAAAATATGGAGCTGTTGCAATGAGTGAGCCGATCACAAAAGCGGTCGACATAAAGATTCCGTTGAGTCCGGGGGCTGGCGGTTTTTCGGCGAAGCCAAGCTCTTCGCGCATCATGGTGTCGAGCCATATTGCGTCATCACTCACGATGTGATTAACGACATCGTCGAGAAGTTTGCCCTTGAATCCTTTTGCAGAATATATGTCGACAATTTCTTGGCGTTCAATTTCTGGCATATGTTTCATCTCGTATTTTTCACGAGCCAATTCGGTTTCGTATAAATCTTTTTCGGATTTTGATCCCAAATATGTGCCGAGCCCCATTGAAAATGCGCCAGCTAAAAGAGTTGAAAGTGCGGCTAGTAATATCGTTCGCTGGTCTGTCGCCGCGCCGCTGAGCCCTGCAATTACAGCGAAGGTCGAGACCACGCCGTCGTTAAATCCAAAAACAGTTTCTTTCAAAAGTCCCCCGAGATTTTTAGCATGAGGTTCTGTGTGTGTATTTTTCATAGTACAATTATACCTCATCGTGCGCCGCTGATTTTTACCTCTCCATCTGTGAGTTCAACTTTTCCGGGAACGGCGAATCCAGAAGCGCGTTTGTGTCCGCCGCCACCGAAAATTCTCTGTACTTACGATGTCATTACATTCTCATTGTTAAAATCCTCTTTCATTGATATAATTTATTTATGACTACGCTCCAACTTAGAATAGATGAAGATACAAAATCTCGTGCGAAAGCGATTTTAGACGAAGTCGGATTAGACATGAGTACTGCAATAAAGCTTTATCTAAAGCAAATTGCTCTTGTTAAGGGAATCCCTTTTAAAATTATTACAGAAAATGGGCTCACTCTCGAGCATGAACTTCAGATTCTGAAAGCATCTGCAGAAGCGAAATCGGGAATTAATGTAACAAAACCCATGAAGCCGAAAGAAGCCTTGGCATATCTTCGAAATATAAGGTTAAATGCTGAAAAAAGCGTTTAAAGAAAAAGTAAGATGGAAATTATTTATCACAAAAACTTTAATAAGGCGTACGCCAAACTGCCAAAGAAATTGATGCTAAAAGTGGATGCGGCTATTGATATTTTTCTGTGTAATCCATTTGATAAGAGTTTAAAAAACCATGCGCTGAAGGGGCTCCTTCTTGAGAAGAGGTCAATTTCTGTGACTGGTGACCTGCGAATATTATTTGAAGAATATGATAATTATTTTATTGTGCTTTTGCTAGATGTTGGAACACACTCTCACGTGTATGGGATGTAGGTCATTTTGATTCAATCTTAACTCCTTCATCGGTGAGTTCAACTTTCCCAGGAACGGCAAAGCCCGATGCGCGTTTGTGTCCGCCGCCGCCGAAAATTCCAGCTAATTTTGATACGTTTACGTCGTCACTAAGTGTGCGTAATGAGCCTTTCAGAAGCCCTTTTCGGTCTTCGTATAACAAGCAGGCAAGTTTGCCTTCTGGTACCGAATTCAAGTAGTCTATAGCGCCGTTTGTGTCTTCATTTAATGCGCCGGTTTCTTCAAAATCTTTTTCGGTGAGGGTCGAGACTGTGACTCCTTTTGAGTTCACGCGAGTGCGTTCAAAAGCTCTTCCGAAAAGTTTTAATTGTCGAACTGGCATGGTGTGAAATTGATTTTTGACGATTGTTTTATAGTCGGCTCCTTTCCACATTAACTGCGATGCAATACGCAAAACTTCGGGTGTTGTGTTTGAGTGCATGAATGAGCCGGTGTCGAAGTACAAGCCGTGAAGCAGCGCTGTCGCCATGTGTCTATCGATCGAAACTCCGCAAAAAACTAAAAAATCATAGACTATTTTCGATGCCGCCGCAGCGTTTGGATCGACAATATTTACAGTTCCAAAATTGTCATTTGTAGAGTGGTGGTCGATATTTATAAATGGGATTTTTCCGGAAAAAATAGTTGGTTTTGTTTCGCCAAACTTCACCATATTCGAAGCGCCGCAGTCGACTGAAATAAGCAGGTCGGGAGCGGTGCCGAGAGCTGGTTGCGACCCATCTAAATTGAAATCGCGAACATAGTCTTTTACGGTTTTTAAAAAGTGACTAGAGGTAGGAGGAGTGTCGACGCACGCGCTAACCACATGCGTTGTGTCTTTTTTGAAGTGGGCGATTATGGCTAGTTTAAGGCCTAGATTGGCCCCGACGGCGTCGCCGTCGGGGCCACGATGTGAAATAATAACAATATGTTTCGCTCCTTCAATTAGTGATTGTGCTTGTGCGAATTCTGTAGAGAAATTTTTCATGAGGTGAGAGGTGAACAGTTTCCAATTTTAGCAAAAAAATGTACCGGTGCGAACCATTATGGCTAGAATGAGCCAACTTTGTGTTGCGAAGTCGCTCGAATGTTGGTGGGGCATTTTTAGAATTTGCTCCGTTTATATTTTGTTGTTTCAGTGTTGCGTTGGTAATTATTTATTGTATGGAACAATAGGGGAATTCCCAGGCTCCTAGCCATTTACAAGCCTGAAAAATGATTGTAAAAATGTCTTCCCGGGAAAGAATTACGATATGCATGGCGAATACCGCAATGGCTGTTTGCTAAAAATACACAAGTTTTCATCTAGTAGGTGCATTCACTAGTATTCCGCTAAAATAGAGATGATTGAGGAGGGTGGAGGGTTTATGAAATTCGTGGGCTCTTCTACTTCAACTCTTTTCTACCCAAAATCAAAAATCCATCAAAAATCGCGTCACATACAAAATCTTCAATTTGGCTTATTTCACCGTCTCTCTGGGCTTTATACAGATAGGTATAATAGAGTCTTTTCTTATCGCTTCGGATTATTGCCGGGGCAAAATTGTTAGAAAGCAGCATCGCATTCATGAGCAATCTGCCTATTCGTCCGTTGCCGTCTGCGAACGGGTGAATGTGCTCGAATTTTGCATGAACAAGAGCTGCGTGCCCAATAGGATCTGTATTTTTTTGTATTACTTTTTTTATTAGAGCTGGTATTAAGTCTGGAATTTTTAGGTAATTTGAAGTTGCAAGATTCAATCCTGTAATTCTAACGGCATGTCTGCGATAAAATCCCGCGTCGGGCAGTATTCCGTTCATAAGGATGCTATGAAGTTTCAGTATTAACTCCTCTGAAATTTTCTTTTTCGTGATTATGTGGTCGAACAAATAATGAATTGCAGTTTGGTGATTTTTTGCCTCGATTTGTTCAGTTAGTGTTTTATTTGGTAAGGCTACATTATCGAACAATATCGCTTGTGTATCAGCTTCTGATAGTGTGCTCCCTTCGATGCTGTTACTGTGATACGTCAATTTTAAAATTAGTTCATCGTAAACATCTCGGTTTTTTAATATAAAAGACAGAATGTTTGGATATTGTTTTGCCTTCTGTTTTAGCGTCTGGATTTTTTCATCGAGAATATATGTGCTGATTGTCTTTTTCCCAGTTATCGTCAGATATAAATCATCGATAATGGTCGTCATTTTGGCTCGTGGAGTGGATTTTTCAAGCCACCAAGAATTCACCGTCGCGAACGAAACGCCAAGACGTGCGGCAATTTGCGTCTGTGTTTCGCCAAGCATTTTTTGAATAACTTCAAGTTTTTGACGTATTGTCATAGCACTCACAGTATACTAACTTTATAAAGTTAAGTCAAAATGGCGGAACTTTATAAAGTTATGGGCACGGAAATGTATTCTAAATCGCGCTATTGTCTGCCAAGCAAGAGAATGGTCAGTTCGTGAAAAGACCGTTTTTGCAGACTTGAGTGTATTTATAGATGTTGTAGGTATTTGTGATACTGAAATAAGGTTTTTTCTTATTTCCAGTGCATATTCATGTAGGGAGGTTGGCAATGGGGAATTATGCGGTCGTTGCTTCAGTCAACTTACCAATTTTGCTAGCCAACAAAAGTTGAGTTGTCTCATCGCTCGAATACGCATTTCTAAGTTGATTGAGCGCAATTGCGCGATCAGGTTCAGCAGCCATGCCTATTGCGTTTTTCGCAATGATAGCCGTTTTTCCGTCGGAAGTTAATATAGTGATCTGGTCGCTAGTGATTTTATCTACGAATGCGAGAGTTCCATTTTTTACAGTTTCAGATGAGCCTATGCTCAACTCTTGAATATCTTTATTTATTTTTACTAAAGTTCTTTCCTGCAAATTATCGACGCTTGTTGCTAGGTGAACTTTATCTAGCGTGAATTTTTTCTCAAATTCAAAAACAGCTACATTCTCTTTCGGCAACTCAACGTATGATCTGCGGCCGCTTGCATCTACCACCTCATAAAAATCGCGTTTAGCATATGTCGATGGTCTTTCAACCTTTCCAATTATTGAAAGCTCGGTGCCTGCCTTGTAATTATATTTTTGCGCGTTAGCATTCTGATTTGCATTTTCTTCCAAGTACATCACATGCCCCGTCGCAGTCCCAAGCAATTTTATTTGTCTGCCATTTTTCGCATCCTCCAAATTTTTCTGCAATTCTTGTCCACGCCCCTTCATCATTTCTTTGTACAACGTAGCAAGAAATTCCTTTTGTTCTGCATCGGTCGTTGTAGCTTCTGCTTGCCCATTGATCGGTCTAGATGATTTTGTGCCAGCCTCGTTTATGTATGTAATCTCGTTGGAGTTTTTTGAAACAAGCAATCCTACCGTCGGGTCACCGCCTTTTACCGCTGAAGGTATTTTTACGATTTTATTTTTTTCAATTTGATCTAACTGCAGTGTTATAAACGGATACTCTCCTGATGTTTTTTTTGCAGTCAGTTCATTAATCGCCTTCACAAGCTGATCAGCGCTCGCGTTAGTTGTGTCGAGTGATTCTGGCAAATATGCAATCGTGTGAAATTTTGCAATTTCTTTAAGAGGTGAAGGTTCGGTTGTCGCCACTTCGAGGGGGGGGGCAGCCACAGCAGTAGTCGTATCAGTAGCTGTCCCATTTATTACTGCAGCTTCGGCATCGGTCAGTTCAATGTATGACCTGAACCCTTTTTTATCAAGAACTTCGTAGAATGTTTCGCCATTTACAAATGTCATTGAAACAGCGGCTAGTTTTTCGCCTTTATTGTATTTGTTTACCGTATCATGTTCCGATTCTACTCCATACATTTTGAGTGTTGATAGAGATTCCCTATCGCTTTGCAGATCAAGAATATGTTTTGAATCCTTATATTCTTTTTCGTTTTTCTCTTTCGCGGTAGTAATAGGATTTGTGAGCGTTTTATAAAGTTCCGTTAAGAAATCCTTCATTAATTTTTCATCTTCTTTTGTTACGACTTTTTGTGGTTGGGATAGTTTATCAACATTGACCCATTCAGTTTTAAAATCTTTAGTTATAACGCCATTGGTACTCATTGTATTATATGTACCGTCGGTATTCTTATCGCCAATTACTAGAATAGTTTTAAGCGCTCCATTTGAATCGCGAGCAGTTCTAATATTTACAGACTTTCCTGAAATAGCTTGTATGTCTTTTTCACTATTCGTATATCTACCGTCACCGATTTTATTAAATAATCCTTTAATCTCAATTTCGAGCTGTTGATAAGTTAAATTTTTCGGATCGATAAGGTCGAGAATACGAGGTTTTTCACTAAATGTTTCTGTTACAGGAATTTCGTCGGATTTGGCTGTTGTCTCTGGGGTAGCGGCTGGTGCTGAGGGCGCCGATGATGGCACGCCGCTTAGAGCTGCTGCTGGGGCGTCTGCTGGTGCATCTCCCGCCGTTGCTGCCGCTGGCACAATAGTAGCCTTAAGCGCTTCTAACGTATGATCCCCGAATGCGCCGTCTTGGAATCCTGATTCGCCACCTTCGATTTTAATCATGTCATTAATTTTGTTTTTTGCTTCAGCGGAAGGCGGGGGCGTTGAGTCGGCCGATGCCGCAACAAGTTTTGCTTGAAGCGCAAGTACTGCGCTGTTTAATTCGGCGTCAGATTTTTTTGCTAAATCCAAAGGTGGATTATCGTTAAATAGCGCCTTTATTACCGCTGTTTTTAGGCTTTCATCTGGAATGCCATTGATTTTTGTGCGTGAAAAATCCGCTTTTCTGCTGTCTGCGGTTTCGTTTTCTGCTGGTGCAGCGGTGGTGTCTTCGGCTGGAGCGGGCGCAGCATAAGGTCTATTTGCGTTTTTTTGTGCAGCCAGCGGCTGTGGAGTTGCCGCTTTTTCTTTCATATTCCCTTTCTCCTTAGGTGTAGTCGATCCCTCGTTCATGGCTGCCTGTTTTGCCCCACTTGCTTGTACTAATGACTTAAATTTCTGAATGTATTCTTCTAAGTTGGCTGATTGGCCAACGAGATTCAAAACCTCATTGCTAAGTTTACAAATATCACTATTTCTATTAGATTCACCGTATAACTTAATTATCGTTCCCAAAGCTGTAGCTCTTTTTTCATCATCATTTAGGTCGATAAATAAATTATCGATATTATTGATATTCGTAGATCCGATAATGCTTTTAAGTCTTTTTACATCATTACTATCGTTACTCTTTTCTTTCTGTTTGTCATGCTCTATGAGATTAGCAATCTCAGTTGGCAATCTATTGCTAATAGCCGCAAGCGATGTTCCAGTTAAATTCGTTTTAATAATGTCTGCCATCATTACTTCGTAGTGTCGTCCGGCATTAGCAATATCAGATTCATCCTTAAAATTATCGAAAAATTGTTTTTTTATTTTATCTATATTTTCGCTGCTCTCATCAATGCCTCCATCATGTTCTGGGGCGTCGATGTTAAATGTATCTTTTAAAGCCTTACGGGCGTTGTAGTTTTCCGCATAATCATCAGATAATTTTTGCATAAGTATATTACTTAGCAAACCTAATAGTTTTTTTGCTGCATCATCCCGATTTGAATCCAGAGCCCCCTCTTTCTCCTTGGTATTTCTTGCATTGACAGCAAGCGGGTCCAGAATTCCTCTAAATTCATTTTGAGCAATGACTGGTTCAAGTACATTGCCGAAATAGTTGTAACTACTATCAATTAAGTACTGAAGTTTATTTCTGAACTTTTCATCATTAAAATTTTCAGATATGTTACCCGCATCTGGGGTATGTATCTGCATGATATTAATATCGAACGCTGTATTTATTATACGGGTAATATATGCATCATCATTTTGTCCATCTTTTGTCGCTTCTTCTTTGAGTGCTTTATATAGTGCCTCGAGCAATTTATAATTATTCTCTTTTGTTGTATTTTCGGAGGTGGCTTCTCTATCTGCTGACGGCGCGTGCGATATATTTTCGAGATACACAACCCTTCCATTTCCTCCCTCAAAATTTCTAAAGGCACAGTATAAATTTCGCATATATTAATTTTTTATTTGTTTATTTTGTTCTGTTAATTATACCATTTTAAGTCACATTCCGCCACGGGTCTTTAGCTTTTCACATTCATCTGCTTTTGGTTTTCCTATTTTTGACAATGAGGGGGTAAACAGAACTGCACCAGTGCCACCGCCAAGTCTGCATCCGTATAAATGCCGTACAAAATATGGCCATTCGTTTGGTTTGCCATAGTAATAGAATGCACGCGAGGCGACGGTGTCGAGTCTGGTACCTTGTGATGAGCCCAAAGACAGCAATATCGATTTTGCCTTCGTCATATATTCGTCAAAGTCTGCATTCTCCAATACCGCTTTTTTAAGTGAGCCGTTGCTTAACGAATTCACATAGGCTAACTCTGCTTCTATCGATGACTGCTCCCATTCAGGTACTGCTATTGCCGAGTCGGTGGTCAAAAAATCTCTTCGTCTTTGATCAAGTGAGGAGTCTGACTTCGCCCTCGTTTGGGTATTAATATCCTGTAATTTATGAACAACCTCGTGAATCAAAGTGGCCTGAGAAAGAGGATCCCCTGCATTGAAGTTTTTCGAAATGTATATAGTGTTTTTGAGTGCGTCAAATTCTCCAGAAACATCGTGCCCTATGTTTGTATCGGTAATATTTACAGTGTGCGTTTCGTTATTGGTCGCAATAATCTCTACCGCTTTATTCGCATTTTCTTTCGCTGTTTTAGAGTCATTTGAGGCAGCTATTTTTTTCAGAATTTCTCTTTTATTTCTGTCAAAATACTGAGAGATTTTATATCCACTTGTGAAAGTCTTTTCATTTCTTTCTAAGTCAGTGCTTTCAAAACCGGTTTGCCCTCTTTGCGTGGCTAAATTGCCGGCATATGAAATATTATTTGGATTTTTCTTTGCAACGGCGATGCTCGTCTCATTTGCACCATTTCGGCTATCGGCCTTTTTTGCGCTTCTGTCAGCCGTATAAACCGCCGCATTATTTGTGATAGGATTTTCTTTGGCCAGCTGCTTCAATTGAGACCGAACTCCAATTGCGCACTCAAGTTTTTCTAATTTTCCATCGAGCGCGCACGCGGCATTCGGTAAACTTTCCCTGCCGTGTTCAGTTCCAACTCCTCTTGAATCGTTATTTTGAATAAATGCCATCTGGTAATTATACCAAAAACGCGCTCATTTAGCTATGTTGGGCTTGTTTATAGAATTTTGCGGCTCAATTTACTTACCTCGGTAACAAAATATTTTTTTACAGTATCCCAAACGATAGTTTTTTTCATTTTTGGCATTGTATCGTCATCGGCGTCACTAAAATAAATCAGGGTCTTTAACAAATGATGAAAATCGTGAGTAACTCCAGAGTATTGAACAGGAACTTTTAATAATACGTTGTATAGACTTGAACGTTTTTGAATGTACTCATAAAGATCTATAAAATCTCTTTTTTTACCGCGTTGGCTGATAGCAATGATTTTCATTACGGCTATATCATCGATATCTAGAATTCTAATTGAGCCATATTTGATAGGTGCGCATGACGGCTTGAAAAAAGGATACGAAATAAAACTTATTTTTGCATCAAATTGGCGCCCATATACAGTTTTCTCCTGCGCAATATCAATATGCCAATCTGGGTTCGTAACATTGCCTAAAAAAGTTGAAAGATTGAAAGTGGATCGTGGGCTGAAAAAATCGAGATCAACAGATTCTCGGTGTCCCAACTGTAAAGCTAAGGCCGTTCCACCAGCTAGGTACTAGTCGGCTTCGTCTTCCTTAAGCCATTTCTGCGATGAAAAATAATCAAAAGCGCTGGCTGTATTTTTCGGTAAAATACTTAAATCTATTTTTTTGTCAGAAGTAACCATAGGTTTTTCGATTGTGGCGAAAGCGCCCGTGACTTTTCTGCCACATCGCGCAATTTTTCTTTTGAATATTGCCTGCGCATCCACTTAACTTCGTCGTCCATTCCGAGATCCATAATCCTTTCAATCACATATCGTGCATCTTTTTCTAAATCAATATCCTTTGCATCAACATCCCAAAAGAGCGACTGTCTAAGTATCATTTTATTGGGGATTTTTCGAGGTTTTTCCTTTGATTTATCATCCTTTTTCATCACTGCTATTATAGCATATTTGCCGTGCAGCGGCCATTATTTGCCTCACTTTTTCGCACTGGTGTTAAATCCATGTTACAGGATCACGCCGCTTATTCCTCAACACCAATTTGTTCGAGCATAATATCTAATGCTATTATTTGATCATGAAAGTTGAAGTAGAAATTGCGAGGTTAGCAAAAAAATACGGCATTTCAATGATGATCGTTTTTGGATCAGTGGCAAAGGGGAAAGAGCAACAGGGGAGCGATATTGACATCGCATACAGTGCGCCAAATCCTTTAAAACTTACGAGTGAACTTGTTTTAAGAAAAGAATTATTCAAGATCTTTTTGCGAGAGGCAGACCTTGTTTATATTCCTCATGCTTCGGTATTGCTTATGACTCAGATTTCAAAATACGGGACTCTCATTTT
Organism: Candidatus Peregrinibacteria bacterium; assembly: GCA_023245725.1. Taxonomy (GTDB): domain Bacteria; phylum Patescibacteriota; class Gracilibacteria; order UBA1369; family UM-FILTER-53-11; genus JAHFJU01. The sequence continues at coordinate 1,584 of JAHFJU010000045.1, read as the reverse complement.
TGGCAGTCAAAGTGATTTTAACTCATTTAAACTAAATTCATTTCATCGAAAAAATGATTATGCTCCTTATTTTTTAATGCAGGAGCGTCTTAACAAACGCTTTTTATCACATGCCGGATAAAATTATTATTTCACGCAAACTAGCAGAAGTTATTACAGAGATAAAACACCTCAATTCCCTGGTTAAGTTATCGCAAAAGCAACTTTTGTCAGATGTGCCAATGCTTTATTTCTCAGAGCGTGTCATTGAGCGATTGATTACCGCCGCAGTCGACATCAACTATCATATTCTAACCGATATTACTGGCATGGTTCCCGATGATTATTATTCGTCGTTCATTGAACTCGGTACAAATAAAATATTATCGGTGCCAGTTGCGAATCGTATTGCTCCATCGGCTGGTTTGCGAAATTTGATAATTCACGAGTACATGAAAATCGATTACAAAAAATACTACACTTCTCTTAAAATAGCCAATAAGGATTTTCAGATTTACGCAAAGGCTATTCAGAAATATATGGATTCGCTTTAGGCCTAGTTTTCCTGTTTTTTTGGGCAGCACACCGTTGTTTACAATCCTCAAAAATCATTGCAAAAATATTTTCCCGGGAAGAAATAAGAATGCAAATCGTAAATACGGTAATAGGCGGAATTCAAATAACGCTATATTTTTCATTCCTCAACTCCAATTTGTTCGAGCATAATATCTTCGTCGGGAAACTCTTCATTAATCGCATTCTGAACGCCAAATTGCAGTGTAAAACTCGATGCTGAACAACCAACGCACGCTCCATGTAATTGAATACGCAGAACTTTGTGCAAAGGATTGCCTTTTTCGTCGAGTGGGCCGTTTACCAGCTCAATCACCTCAATATCGCCGCCGTCCATTTGAATAAAGGGTTTTATTCGTTCCTCAATGCAAACCTTCACCTTTTCAAAAAGTTCGGCATTTGGGTCTTTCGCGGCTTTTTTTATAGGATTTTTTGGCATGGATCTCATTGTAACGGGATCTTTACAAATAACAAGAATAGAATAAAGTAATTTATGATTATGAAAGACGATGGCGTAATTTTTCACGAAGATGAAGACATGATCGGAATATCATTTAAAGATGGAATTGATTCTGTTCTACTTATTAATATGATCGAGGAAATCGATGGATAAGTTAATTAAATTTGTCACGAATTTTGATATGCATCGTTCACTTTTTATAGTGATGTGGTGCGTACTTATTTTCGCTTTATTAAATGGTGGAGGAGGGCCGTTCGCGTCACATGCGATTTTGACTTTTGCTACAACGCTTTGCGCGATCATGGTGTTTTTGAGAAAGAGGATTAAGTTTTTAAAGGATGTTCATTTTGCTCCGCGTTTTTGGTGGTTACATTTAGTGTATGCGCTTTTTTGCTTAATGGTTTTGCTCGCGATTATTTTCGGACAGACTCCACAGTACGGACTTTCTGAGTTGCTTTTATATATTGATGGGGGAGTGTTGATGTTTGTTTTTTCGGGATTTCGATACAAGAACGAAGACTTGGATTTTTTTGTAAGAGGAACTCTCGGTATCGTTTTGTCTACTGTTGTCG
>JAHFJU010000044.1 GCA_023245725.1 Candidatus Peregrinibacteria bacterium | reverse complement strand
ATCTTCTTCGACCTGATCGTCTTCGTCTTTATCTTCTGTATATGCTTTCATGAAGCCCGAAAACAGAACAGTCTGTCCAGTCGCGCGGAATGTGTATGGCAAAGGAGAACCAGCAATCGATGTAGCAATATCAACGCCGACTTGTTCTAACAATGCCTCTTTCATCTGGCAAGCAATCGTACGTTTCCAAATAAGTTCATACAAACGAAGTTCATCTTTTTCAAGCTGGTTGCTAATTGATTCAGGCTTAATTGAAAGGTCTACAGGACGAATCGCCTCGTGAGCTTCTTGTGCACCTTTTTTACCTTTATATAAACGAGGAACTTCGAGCGCAAACTCTTTTCCGAACTCGGCAGAAATTACTTCTTTTGCTTGCGCCAAAGCGATTTGCGACAAATTCACGGAATCGGTACGCATGTAGGTGATAATACCTTTTGTCTCTCCGTTAATTTCTTTACCTTCATATAAATGCTGTGCAACCGTCATAGTTTTTTTAACTGAAAATCCAAGTTTGCGAGCTGCCTCTTGTTGGAGTGTAGACGTTGTGAATGGAGCCGCAGGCGCTCGTTTAACCTCTTTTCGCTCTACTGTAGAAACAGTGTGAGCAGCTCCTTTCAAATCATCAAAAATTTTATCGGCTGTCTCTTTATTAGAAATTATCGCTTTCTTGCCATCGATCTTTGAAAGTGCGCCAGTAAATTTTTTGCCGTCTTTAATATAGTCGGCGACCATGCTCCAATATTCCTCGGGTTTGAATGCACGAATTTCGCGTTCACGCTCAACAATTAAGCGAACCGCAACGCTTTGTACGCGACCAGCTGAAAGTCCGTATCGAACTTTTTTCCATAATAGAGGAGAGAGTTCATAACCCACCAAACGATCGAGAACTCGACGTGCTTGCTGGGCATCGACCAAATTGCGATCAATATGTCTGGGATTAGCCAAAGCAGCCAAAATCGCCGGCTTTGTAATTTCGTGGAACACAATGCGGTGTACATTATCTTTTTCGCTACCATCTTTTTTATCGAGATTTAGCGCGTTTACCAAATGCCAACCAATCGCTTCTCCTTCGCGATCCTCATCAGTTGCGATCCACACCGTTACATCTTCGCCTGCGTGTTTTTTTAATTCGGTAATGACTTTCTTTTTATCTGGAGATATTTGATACATCGGCTCGAAGCTGCCCTTTTCTACATCGATACCCATCTTTGATTTCGGCAAATCACGCACATGACCCATTGAGGCTTTCACGACATAATCCCGACCTAGAAACTTTGAAATAGTCTTAGCTTTTGCTGGAGACTCAACGATAACAAGATTTGATTTAGACATATAGTGCGGAGCGAAGCGGAGCATGTACTCCCTTCTATTATTAAGAATGCGACACTTAGGATACTTACAATAAAGGATTTTGCAAATTTGCTATTAAGGACAGTGCGCACAAGGTACAGCATTTCTATTTCTAGTTGCAACATATTCGGTTTTATATCGAAGTAATTTTTTGGCTTTTTAGAGCCAAAAACCGTCAATTAAATTTACTTGATTGACCACGCATTTGTGGCCATTATCTGGTTGATGTTCAAAACCCGACATCTTGTTTTTGTTTTTGTGCTGCGATTTTTCTTGCATGTTTATATATGTTGCCGTATGCTCCTACTTCGCTCTTTACTGGTACACAGACCAAATAATGGCTAGCTATAGACCATAATCGAACATTTCTGCTTGCAAAGAATCCTCTACTTCATATAATTGGCACGTATTTATTTTTTAATTATCTTTCTTATGACAAAGCAAGACTTAGTCAATGCAGCTGCTACAGCTACAGGCGTTACAAAACGTCAGGCTTCTGAAGTTATGGAAGCAATTCTAGCTTCTATCACAAAATCACTCAAAAAGGGTGAAAACGTAACTGTTACAGGTTTTGGAACATTCCGTGTTTCAAAGCGTGCAGCTCGTATGGGTGTTAACCCACGCAAGCCTGGTGAAAAAATCAAGATTCCAGCTATGAAGCTTCCAGCTTTTAAGGCAGGAAAATCATTGAAAGACGCAGTCCGCTAAATCTTTTTAATAAATTGCCCGCTGCGGCGTAGCTACGCGATTTTCCTCCTTCATCGGTCGAAAAATAGCTAGGCTCCTCGCACCAGACGCATTGTAAAAAGATTATAGATATGCAAATAGTAAAACCCCCGTCGTAGAAATACGCGGGGTTTTTTGTTTACAATCAGTTGTTTCAGCCCTACAAGAAACAGCCGCACTCGTCACCAAGCTTTTCAACGCGAGTTGCACGTGCAACTCAGATGAGGGGTTTATGGCTTACTAAAGCCATGTGATTTTTTGCCAGACGCGGCAAAGTTGAATGTACATTATGCCGATACCGAGAAAAAATCTCAGTCGTTATAAGCCTGAAAAACATCATTCTCCACTCAGTATTCCACTTAACGAAACTAACGCCCCTCTCAAATCCCTCATAAATTCATCTCTGTCAGCCCCAATCACAAACCCATTATTTCGTATCATCGGTGGCATTTTTTGGGCAACCAAAGAAGGTACTGAAGTAAAACCACCACGAAGAGTAACGCCGTCTGGCGACTCGATAAGCAAAACGACATGTTCGCCAGCATTTAATTGATTTGCATCTAGCGCAAGACCAGAGTCTGTAAAAGGAATAACAACCGGAATACACATATGGCCCTCAGGAAGTTGACCAGAAAATTCCGCTCCGTTCAAATTTGTAATTGCACCTACAATTTTATTTATTTGGGCATCTGTGAAAGGCGCCTTGTTAGCCCAATATTCTTCGACGTACTCACGATATTCGTCATCGGTTACTTGTGAGACAAAAGAGGCATCACCACCATTAGCCTGCGACGGCAGCGTTTGCATTATGATTTCAAACACGCTGTTTTGTTGTGGGTTTTGGTCGATCATATTTATAAAAATTATAGCATGTTAGCTGTATCTTCATATGGCATGCTTATTTGTGGGGTGCTAGGTGCAAGTGGCGTTTGAGGATTTGAAGCAGTGTGAGTTAGATCGGCGATTTTTAGAAGATAATTACTCATAAGTTGAAGAGTGCTTTCTCGTCCTGCAAATAGAACATCGCCCTGTTTTACATTTTCGGGACTCCCAATGATTTTTTCAAGAACCTCTCGCAATTGAGGGTTATTTTGGAGGATAGAGCCATCGGTACCCCCGAATAATTGAGTAATCGTTGTGGCAATTTCTACCGTGTCGATTGCGCGCGCACTACGCTGCGAACACTCCTGAGATGACTTTCCCTCATCGAGCAATGCCCTATACGAATTAGATAGCGTTTCTGGTGAATATTGCTGATACCCAGGCGTATACGGAACATCTGCCAAAAACGACTCAGGGTCTAATAGAGAATTCCCGATGAGCTTACTCATTTCTGAAGGAGTGTTATCGATCACCTTAGTTCTCATTACCCCATTTTCATCTGCAATTTTCATCAAGTTTTGAGGCTTAATATCTCCGTGAAAAAGCCCATTTTTGTGGAGTTTTTGTATTGCTCCAATCACATCTACGAGGGAAAGCGCTAATTCAGGAGTGGACATTCTGTCTCGAGCGTCTTCAAAATCGTAAGAGTTTAATGAAGATTCATATATTACTTTGTCATCAAATATCTCTAGTGGCCTTAAAAAACGAGAATCTTTCAGCCTTTCAATTTTTCGCTGCGCATCAAGTTCCCTCTTAAAATTCTGAAATATTATTCGATTACGCTGATCTCTTAATGCCGCAGTATCTATCGTGGCCGCCTGTTCTTCTATTGGAGTTCCCTCATTTGGATCAACCGTATTCGCACTTTCCACCCTCTTCATAGTAGCCGCATTTTTCTGTATATCAGCAATAATCTGCGCTTCTTTCAAAGAAATCTCTCGTGCCTGTTTCATTGCTCCAAACTCCAATTTATCTGAACCCTCTCTTACAAAACCAACTCGATCTAGCGAACCCATACCGCCTTTTTTAATTGGAGAGCCCATGTAAACCGTAACCACCTGCCCCTTTTCATTAGTGATAGTTTTCTTGTATTCTCCACCACGAATCATCGCCGACAAAACACCAGAGACTACCAACTGCTCTGCATCACTTTTCAATATTACGTTATACGCAAGCGGGTCGTGCTCTTTCAATCTTCCAATTATTTCGCCAAGTTTTCCATTCGGAGATTCATTTCTTGCAAGTAATTGCAACTGCGAACGCACATTATCAACCAAAATATGAACCGGATTCTGGTTTGATAACCGCGCAAAACCATCTACATCACGAGCTATTGCTTCTTTGCGCTCGACAAGTTTTACGGCAAATTCCTTTAAAGATTGCGGATTATCAAGGAACTGACGAACTTGATCTTGCGACATTTTTTCGACTTCTTTCACAACTTCATCAACGTGATAATTCGACATTTCAAATTTATTTTTCAAAATGTTTGCGAACGTTTCGCGCGCTTTTTCATAAAAACGCTCTCGAGGATTTACTCTCGGCATTCCTGGGTTCGTAACGTCTATACGAGGAGCAAGCGGTTGAGCAGGAGGTTGCGACAAACTTTCTGGCGTGCTAATTTCTGTGTCGCTTACGATCAGAACTGGCAGTTCAGCAGTGATGGCTTGAGCCGCTTTGGGTTCTGCGTCACGTGGTGCAATTACTGTTTCTGCTGTGGCCAAGTCTTTTTCAAAACGCAAAGCAGGCATTCCCTTGAGTGTTGTTTTAATATCTTCTTTTGGCTCTGTGGCTGGCAAAATTGTTTCTGCGTAGGCGTCTGTGGTTTGGGGCTGTGAGTCTTGTGGAGCTGGGGCGGCCACTTTAATTTGTTTTAGGTTCCATAAATACTCCTGTAATGAAGTAGATGTTGCCGCCAAAGTGCCTAATTTTTCTAATGAAGTTCCTGCCTCGATCAGATATTCAAGTTCTCCTTGAATGTTATCGAAATCAGATTGAGTTTTATTGCCCTCTTGAGTGTCAAAATACTTGCTCCTATCAGAAGCTGGGTCGCCTGAAGGATAAAGAAAAGCGTGAGAAGGATCGTCGTGAGCCTTAATACCTTGTCCCGCATTCAATCGCGCGAATAATTCATTGAGAGCCAGTGACTGAACCGCGGCATGCTGTCTTTGCATTTTAGGATCAGGATTCGATGAAACTCTATCTCCATATATCGAGTCATACGTAGAATTTCTATTATACAAATTTCCAGCAAAAGCCATTGAAAAACGCGAATGAGATCGCTCGTGCTCTCTTGTTTCATCGCTTGCAAAACGTTTTTTTATAAATAAGACACCGTGAAATTCCACGGAATGAACACCTGAAGTATTCCCTGGATATAAAATCTTATATTTTTCCGGACTTAAATAAATTGTTAAACAATCAGCTTCATTACGAACTATCTCCAAATCTTCAAATTTAATATTTCTTAGTCCAGATGCAAGTTTTCCCTTTGATTTAGCTGCTTTTTCTCGCCACTTTTCAAAACCACCCTTTGTAGACAACTGTTTTTCCAACTTATCAATCTTCTTAACATGTGAAGTGAATTTACGTAATACTTCTTGTATATGAGAATCTTGGGCAGGCGTAAAAACATCAACATAACCTCCTCCATGAATATCAGAATACCAACTTAATGACGTTAAATGTGCATATATTTCTTCTGCTGTTGAATTTGGATTAAGTGCGATAAAATCCTCAGCTTCAATAATAATTGCTCCCATTTTTTCTTTTTCAAATTGCTCCTTCACTCGCATACATTCAAGCTTATATTGTTCATGCGTTAACTCATTATTATCTGCTTTTTCCTTCAAATCATGGAGTTTTTCGTACCGAATCTGCTCAGCCATTTCGCGATTCCAATGACCGCCTGAGCCAAACTTTCTTGTTCTCCTTTCTACTTCTGCAGACGCTATATTTGGGGAAGCTACTCCTACTTCTCCAATATCCTTATTCCTATAATGATATAGATTATCAACTCTCTCATTCCCCGCCTCCCTCTCAATCGAATGAGTTTTCATTTCAAGCTCCTGCTGTGCCATGTGAATATCGTGGCCGATGGCTGTAGAGTTCCAAACTTTTCCGCCTGCACGGAATTTAAGAACATTTGTAAGATGGCTCAGTTTTGCCTGCAATTCATCGTCGGTTGCATTAGGCGAAAGGCCAAGCGCCGCTCCCATATGGTCAACTTCGTAAAGGGTTTCAACCTCGGTACCAAGCTGTCCAGAATGATACGCCAACCACATTTTAGGATTTTGCTTAAACGTAAGTTCAGACGCGCGCACCGCTCCTTTCTCGGTAGATACTGCAAGTCGCCCAAGTGTGTTCGATATGAGTGCATTGCCAACGTTGATCGATGCAAACATTAGTGTCGATTGCGCCCACTCTTTCGCAAATCCATCATATGCTTCTGTCGGATCTTTGCCTTCGGCTAGCATTGCCATTGCTCCAATCGTTTTTGTTGCCGCTGTCATTCCAAATCCTTCGCCAGCTGCTTTCGCTCCTCCAATAGCAAGCTTCAATCCGAATTTTCTCAAACCTCCTTTCGCTAATTGTTTCGCTGCTAATTTTGTTAAACCGTGTTCAACGAACGAGCCGAATCCGGCACCCACTGACATTTGCGCGATTTCGAATACCGTCATGCAACTTGTTTGAAATATCTGGTGCCATGTGTCGGTGGGGAACAAGCTACCACCGTATGTTTGCAATATCTCAATATAAGCATTTGATGACGTAAAGTCCTTATCTATCATGTTATCCATCGATATACTTTGCTCGAGGAGTTTTTGCTGACTCGGCTCGGTGACTTTTCCCGACTGCGCAAGTGCGAGGTATCGGTCTTTGCGAAGCATCATTCGATACGTTTCATCGCATGCTTTCTCGACCGATTGACTGATCAGCGTTGGCTTGATTTCGCCTTCAGCACTCCCATCAACCGTTAATGTCTTCATCTGCCCAATGAGTTGATTATATTCTTGCCACTTCTCATCTCGTTTTTTCGCGTCTTGTTCATCTGGTAATTCTTTAATTTCTTTATCGAGTTTATCTAGTCGTGATTTTATTGAGTCGCGTTGCCCTTCGAAGATAGAGACCGCTTCTTCTTTATGTTTAACAGCTTCTTCGTTTGATAATGCTCGTAAATTTTTCTTTCTCTGCTCAGTGACATCTACCGATGACAATTGTTTTGAAAGAGCGCGATCAAGTTTGTCGCGTGACAACTTCGTTGAGCCACCGAGTTCGTTCAAACTTTCGACGGCTCTAATTGTTAAATCATTAAGTTCGAGTTTTGATTCCGCTGCTTCGACAAAAAACAATAAATCGTATTTGTCGGAACTTTGGTATGAGAGTGGCAATTGCTTAACTGCCTGCGAAAACGTAAGCACCTTGTGAGTACTAAGAAGTTCGCGGATTTTTACAAGATTCGATAAGGCAACTCCATAATCTATGTTCTCGTTTGTTTTAAATTGATCTGCGTCATGTTCTTCCAAAAGTTTTTGCAGATCGACTTCGAGTGTGTCGCAGTGCCGTTTCGCTATTTCGCGAAGCAGCACATCTGTTTTTTCTAAAAATTCAGTTCGTTTTGAAACAAATGGATTTGATTTGTCGCTGGCGAGTCCAATTGCCGGAGCGGCTGATTCTTTGTATTCCTGCGAACCGCCGGCTGCTCTTCTGTATTCGAGCAACAGTTCTGTTGTCGCCAAAATATCGCCACCATTCATTTTCTGTTGCGCCTCGAAAAATATCTTCTCTGGCCGAGGTGATTTTTCAACCGCAGAATTGATTTGCAATTCATTAACTTTTGCCGAAAGTTCGGCAACAAATGGTTGCTGTACCTCTAGCGGCAGTTCGAAAAATGCCGGCTTGAATCCTATCTCTTTCGGGTCAAACCATTCGTCAAAGTTTTTGATTTCACCAAACGCTTTTGGCTTTGCCGCGCTCTCGGTTGCTATGTTTGTACACAGTTGGCGCAAAACTTCGTTGCGTTCAAGCTGCATAACTATTTGCGCTCGTTTCTCATCGAGTTCTTTCTTCTTTTCATTGTACTCTTTCGACAGTACGTATAGCGTGGCGAGCACGCCACGCGCTTGGTCAAGCCGTACTCCGTATTCGCTGTTAAAGCTCTTTTGTGTTTCAGGCTTGTTAAAAAAATCCGTCACTTTTTCTAGTTCAGCGATTGCATCGTCAAATTTGCGGCCATGTTCGAGCTCTATCGCTTTTTTGATTGATGAATTTAGGTCAAGAAGTCTCAATGCCTCCTGTTCTTTTATCTTCTCAATCTCCTTCGTTAGTTTTTGTATTTTGTCGCTCAGTTTGTTGCTTTTCTCAAGCTGATTCATTGAAACTTCCACGGTATCTTTCGCCGCAACTTCATGCTCACGCGGTTGGCTTTGTGCTAATCCTTCCTGCTTCGCAAAATCTTCAAGATCAGCATCCAATTTTGCCTTCGCATCTTTTGAAATATCACTCGAATTCAACAAATCCTTAAACCCCTTCATCTGCACTTCTGACATCGGGTCAAAATCCTCTCCATACACCCCTTTATTTTGGTTTTCTACCGTCATCTTTTTAGATTAAAACTATCTAACCATTATATCATTTTTTGGGCTCTTTGTCTTAGCTTTGTTTTATAGTAAAGTACACACGCATTATGGAATTAGAACAAATCAAACAAGCAGCTTTAAAAGCCTTTAGCGAAGCCAAATCCGTCGACGAGCTATACGAAGCTCACGTACAGGTTTTAGGCCGAAAAGGAGCCATGACAGTTGTTATGCAGTCGATTGCCACGATTGAAAAATCACAAAAAGCTGCGTTTGGGCAAGCGTGCAATGTTGTGAAAAAGGAGCTCGAAGCAGTTTATGAAGCACGAAAAAAAGACTTGGAAGAAGCCGATTTGAAACGAGCACTCAACGATCGTTGGGTTGACCCAACTGCTCCGGGGAAAAAATTTGATGTAGGACACCTTCACCCACTTTCCCAAGTACAAAACGACGTCGAACGAATTTTCAGCTCAATGGGATTTGCAATTATGGATGGCCCTGAAGTCGAAAGCGAATACTACAATTTTGAGGCGCTGAATGTTCCAAGTTGGCATCCTGCACGCGACATGCAAGATACATTTTTTATAAAAGGAGACGATGGCGAAGCAAGCGAAGAATTCGGCTCTGAAAATTTTAATAGAAGCGCGACTATAAGCAACGAAGGTCGACTCGTTTTACGCACTCAAACATCTCCTGTTCAAATTCGCTCAATGAAAAAATATGGCGCGCCGCTGCGAATAATTGCCCCCGGAAGAGTTTTTAGAAACGAGGCAACCGATGCACGTCACGAACATACTTTCGACCAAGTTGAAGGATTATTAATCGACGAAAATATTTCGCTCGCGGATTTAAAAGGAGTTATGCAGGAATTTCTCACACAGTTATTTGGTCGCGTAATGAAAGTTAGATTTAGACCCGGCTATTTTCCTTTTGTAGAGCCGGGAATCGAACTGGATATGTCTTGTACTCTCTGCAACGAAAAAGGCTGCCGTGTGTGCAAAGGCACTGGCTGGTTAGAATTCATGGGAGCCGGAATGGTTCACCCAAACGTTCTAGCCGCTGGCGGAATCGATAGCAATAAATATCAAGGTTGGGCATTCGGTTTCGGCCTTACTAGATTAGTGATGATGCGCTACAACATTGACGACATTCGCTTACTCTCAAGCGGCGATTTACGATTTATAAAACAGTTTTAGCGCAAATCAGCGCGCGATTTCTTCCTGATCAAAATTCTATCTGTCTATCAAACAACAATAACTCCTAACATGCGTCTCTCTCTAAACTGGCTAAAAGAATTCGTAGATATTCCAACAGACATTTCACCGCAACGACTAGGCGAATTATTAACAGTTCGTATGTGTGAAGTTGAAAAATTCGAGTGCGAAGCAAATGCTTTCAAAAATATGGTTGTTGGAAAAATTGTCGAGGTAAATTCTCATCCAAATGCCGATAAACTTCGCGTTTGCACGGTTGATGTCGGCGGGAAAAATGCGACAATCGTATGTGGAGGAGAAAACGTAAAACCAAATTTACTTGTTGCTGTTGCAATGCCCGGATCAATGGTTCGCTGGCATGGCCAAGGCGATTTGATCGAATTAAAAGATGCTGAAATTCGCGGAGTTGCTAGCTTTGGAATGATCTGTGCTGAAGAAGAAATCGGGCTGCCCGTCATGACTCCTCAAAAAGGAATCACCATCGCTGACATTGGTTATATTTGTAAAAAACTAAAACTGCCTGAACCAACTGCCGGAACACCTCTTGCCTCTGCCATAAATAAAGATGACGTAATTTTTGAAGTGGACAATAAGTCGATCACACACCGCCCTGATCTGTGGGGGCACTACGGAATGGCACGCGAATTTTCTGCATTCTTAGGCAAAAAACTTAAACCACTAAAATTTAATAATATTTTTCCGCAGTCCGGAGAAAGCGTAAAAGTTGAGCTCGCACAAAGCGAAATTTCCGCGCGATTCATGTCTGCAATAATTACAGGAATCAAAGTCGGCCCTTCCCCACTCTGGATTCAACAACGCCTTACCGCATGCGGAATGCGACCGGTTAATAACATCGTTGATATTACAAATTATGTAATGCTTGAACTTGGCCACCCTCTTCATGCGTTCGATCGTCGTGTCATCGGCAACGATTCATTTGTAATTCGTTTCGCAAAAGACGGCGAAGTGATTGAAACTCTTGACCATAAAAAACGCACATTAACTAGCGCAGACGCACTTGTCACGAATGGACAAACCGCTCTCGCACTTGCTGGAATAATGGGAGGATTGAACTCAGAAATAACCGCAGACACAACCGAAATCGTACTTGAAGTTGCATGCTGGAATCCTGTAATGGTTCGCAAAACTTCTCAACGCCAAAATTTACGGAGCGAGGCTGCGTCACGCTTTGAAAAAAGCTTAGACCCTGAATATACCGGCTTTGCATTTGACCGTGCAGTACAGTTGATTTTGAAGTACTGCCGTGGCAGTACGCTATCCGGCCCAGCTACAGACATTTATTCAATGCGTCCGCAACTGCCATCGATTCTTCTAAACACAGAAAAAGCAAATCGAATGATCGGCACAAATTTGAGCGAAAAAGAAATTTCCGGCTACTTAAAAGCACTTCAATTTGGAGTTCAAAAAGAATCAAAAGGAGTTCTGCGAGTGACAGTTCCAAGTTGGCGCGCGACAAAAGATATTTCAATCGAAGAGGATTTGGTTGAAGAAATTGCCCGTGCACATGGCTATGAAAATCTTGAGCCGCATGCGGTTTCATTACCAATAAAAGCACCTATCGTAGACAAAGAAAGACAGGCAATGCAGCGGGCTCGCGCGATTCTCGCGCTCGCCCTGGGTTTCAATGAAACTCTTACCTATTCGTTTTATGGCGAACGTGAGCTTGAAGAGTTTCTTATAAAAAATTCGCCGCTCGAATCTACTCATTATCAAGTTCAAAATCCTCTTTCATTGGATCAGACGCATTTACGAATAAGCTTGATTCCAAATTTGGCAAAAGCAGCAGCGCGAAATTCTGTGAACAACGACATTGTTAAACTCTTTGAAATTGGCCGAACGTATATAAAAAACTCGCCGGTCATCGAAAAATCATTCATGCCGAAAGAAGACCGATACTGCGCAGCGATTGCAATTACAAAATCGAGCGATGCTTTCGATGAGATGCTTGGCGCGGTTAAAACATTTTTAGAAGAGATGAAATTGCCGAATGTAGTTTTTATGAGTGAGCAAGATCTAAATATCGCAGACAGTAGACAAACAACCGAGCCAAACGGCCACGACCATTTGCCTTATAGCTTCGCTCATCCAAATGCTTACTCGTGGATATTCAGTGGAGATGACTGCATAGGTCAAATTTACGATCTCAATCCTCTCGTTGCAAAAAACCTCGACCTTCCGCGCGACGCTAGTGCCGCTGCCTTCGAACTCAACTTTTCAAAACTCATAGCAATAGGAGAAGAACCTTTTGTATATAAACCGATGCCAAAATTCCCCGGAATTGAAATCGACGTTGCTGTTTTGGTTGATTCCAAGACTAAGATCGGAGAAGTTGGCGACGTTCTTTTTGCAGCACAAGCGATAAAACCGATTACTGAACAGACGATCGGCTCAGTTTCTAAAATTGGAGACGAACTTCTTGCCCCTCACTCTGCCGAATCTGCTCCGCAAAATGCCGAAAAGCTAATTCAAAATGTCTCATTTGTAGAGTCTTTTAATGATGAAAGCGTTGTCGGAGTCGGCAAAAAGTCCCTTACAATGCGCGTTTTACTTCAATCCCCTCACCGCACTCTCACCGACGACGATATGAAGGCTGTTCAACAGGCGATATTCGATGCCATTGAAAAAAATGGCTGGAAAGTGAGATAAATGTGAATTGTGAATATTAATAAACCTAATTTTTCGCTAATTTCAGAGGTTTGGCAAAAACAAGCAATATTAGCCAGACCTCATCGCGAATTTTCGCACTTCTACGGTCCTCACGTCGGCGTTGTGCGCAAGTTGGTGGTGTGACTTGCAGAGTGGAGCTAGGTAATATGGGTTGTGAGTCTTCGCCA
>JAHFJU010000004.1 GCA_023245725.1 Candidatus Peregrinibacteria bacterium | reverse complement strand
CCGTCTTGTCCAACCTGAATTGCGCCCGCAGTGTTAGAAAAATTATTTGACTCAACATAGGTTTCATTTATAACTACGCGCGCCCCATCGATAGGATCATTTGCGTTCGACGTTAGTGTTGTGCCCGTTGTCGGCGTCGCATTATCCTTATACGCAATCGCCGTACCCGTTGTTACGTCTGTATATGCAGCAGGGGTGCCCGAAGGACTCGCACATGTTCCCGCGCCTTTTCCAGCATATTGCAATTTTAATGTCGTACCACTTGCAATTATGCCTGACGATGCCACAGCCAAAAGCATACGTACACGAAACGCTTGACCTGTGCTCGTAAGCGTTGCCCCACTATTTGACGCCGCCAACGCGGCACCTACATCGGTGCTGTTAGCATTCGTAAAAATACGATACGCCGCCTGCGTTAAAACAGGTGTGATTTCGATTTGAACAGCATAAGAAGCACTCAAGCTTTGCGTATTAAAAGATATTTGAGTTCCACTAGCACCTGCGGAATTTTCAATACCAACCGTAGCCGAGCCGCCAGAACTCGTAGCAGCATCACTAAATGTTACATCTTGATACTCAAAGGCGATTCGATTATTTGTTTCGTATAAGACAACTTGAAATGTAACACCATTTGCTCCTTTAAAATTTATGTGATCAACATTTAGCCACGAAACAACGAAACGGCGCGACGGTGATGTTCCCAGCGTTTGATACCGAATATCGCCCGCTGTAAACAAATCATCCCAATATGGCGCAATAAAATTTTGAGGGACAGCGGCATTTGGTATGCCAATATTATTGTAAGCACAGGCAGCACTTGTAAAAGTAATATACCCATTATTACAAATATAAAGTTGCGTATATGCATTGCCGTAATAGGTAAATGTAAAACCAATATTAAGTAGTCCACTCATGGAGTCATCCGAGCGAACACCTAGCGACGTTCCTGAAGCTGAAATATCGTCCCAGCTATATGAAATACCACTCGCTGAATCTCTCCATACGTAGGATCCACTATCGGGGCCACCTGACAATGCGTGCGCTGTTGGAATTAAACTTGGATCAAAAAATCCGCTGAAGAAAATAACGAATAGGAGAAGTTTTACTATCAAGCGACGCATACCTATTCAACAACAACGTTAAACTGACACGCTGCATTTGAAACAAGACCATCCAAATTTTTGCCCGAATATATAATAGGAATATTAAAAGAGCGCCCATCAATTTTTTCAGGAATATCAATATGTAGTTTTGCTGAAATTTGTGTTGGACTAAGTTCAACCTCTTTTGATGTATTGTCAAAAGTAAGTGTTAAACCATCGGGAACATTTACAACCCTCAAGGAGCTTGTTGCTGCGTTCATTCCGCTTAACATAACCTGTATGTCTTCGTGATGTGCTGCGGCCGAGCTCACACGCAATTGATACGGTACAACTTCACATGTTTGCATCGCCGTAAGATCAATCTGAACTTCCTCTTGTGGCGGAGCTACTACTGGCACAATTTCAATCGATGAGCTCTCGAATAAAAATTGTGGTGGTTTTTCTATAACCTCTTCAGCTTTTTTAGGAATAGTAATTTCGGGAATAACTTCCGAAAAACCATCTAAGACCTCATTATTTCGATGGCCAATAAATAATAGAACCTCATCTATAACAAAATTATGTGTCTGCATACCCGCTCCTACTAATCGAATCTTAATTGCAGCAAGTTTTTCTGACAAAACGTGCTCAGATGGAATCGGAATATACGCCTCACCTACCGATAAATCACTAAGACTCTCAACCAAAATCCAGTCAGTATTATTAAAAGAATACTCTATAGTAGCAAAATTTTCACTCGTTGAGGTCGTTGTCGTAGCCTGAATAACAGTAGTTGTAATTTCTGGTGTATTTCCTAATATCAAAGAGATGTCTGATGACGACGTCGCAGCATTAGGAACAATATCTATGGTTGATGTGCTTAGAAGCTCTGGTGCAGCGCTCAGCGTTTCTGGGAGATTGTTTTCAATTAAAACAGGCTCATTTTCTGCCGCTTTTTGGGATACGACAACCAAAGGTTCTACCAAAACTTCCTCGCTTTCGATTATACCCGCAGCCTGCACAGTCGAAGTTGATACTTCGTGATAAATCACTTTTATTTGTGCGGAAACAGGGTTAATCGGAATCGTTGACGATGCCTCTAAAGAGCACTGGACAGTCGAGGTTGCACCACTCGCCCATTCGCCTCCACAGTTTTCAAATTTAATAACCGATGTTTCAATCTCTGTTGTCCGAACCGGGTAAATAATGATCGCGGCGGCGGCAAAAATAACGTACGAAAATACGATTAATCGATCTCTATACAAGCGAGCATACGAACCGACTGATTCCATGGAATGATTATAGCACAAAAAAGCCAAGCTTAACGGCTGAAACCAAGTAAACATTTTGTGCGTATAAGTACACTGTAAGACCACCACCTAGTGTGGTCAGATAATATAATATCCTATGATGAAAAAACTCATCGCCGTATCAGTTGCAGCATCGGCCTTACTCATGACAGCAGCTCCAGCATTTGCAGCAGAAACACCTATTACATCAGCACCGACCGCAAAGAAAACTGAGGTCCATCTTGAGAAAAAAGAAGCAAAAGAAACAAAAAAGGAGGTGAAAGAAGCACCAGAGGCAAAGGCAGCAAAAAAACAGGCCCGCGAAGAAGCGCTTACTGCTCGCAAATCTATTGAAGACACTTACAAATCAGCCGTTAAAGCAGCGAAAGAAACATTGACCTCAGATATTAAAGCAGCAAAACTCCTTAAAGGAAAAGAAAAGAACTCAGCTGTTAAGGCAGCCCACACAAAGCAAGAAGCATCAACAAAAGCAGCAAAAGATGCTCGCAAAGCTAGCCTCACTTCCCTCACAACAACTAAGTAATCCGTAACCAACAAATTTTAAAACCACCCCATATTGTGGTAGTTTTAAAATTTCAAAATATCGCGGTATTGACAGAAAAGCTGTTTACTGCTATTATTGCAACTACTAACGGTCGGTTTCACTCACAACAAAGATTTTTCTATGACAGGTACAATTAAGTCAATCCTCTCAGACAAAGGCTTTGGTTTCATCAGCCCAGCAGAAGGCGGCAAAGACGTGTTTTTCCACACTTCAGAAGTCATCGGTATGCAGTTCGCTAATCTCAAGATTGGTGATGTGGTTTCATTTGAAATCAGCGACTCTCCAAAGGGTCCTAAAGCAACTGGCGTTTCACTCGCATAATAGCGCGTAAAGCACTAGACAAAAAAGCCGCCTTCGGGCGGTTTTTTTGATTGAAACCAAAAATCTCAATTGAGCGTATAATTAGGTGGACCTACTAATTCACTAATATATCAATATGACTTTCAAT
>JAHFJU010000043.1 GCA_023245725.1 Candidatus Peregrinibacteria bacterium | reverse complement strand
ATGCCAGCAAAGGAGAAGCTGTACCAACAGAAACAGCTTTAATGGCAGCAATGCTCAAAACGCTAACAAATGAGCAAGTTGATTATTTTAAGAGAATGAGAAAGCCAACACTACATATTGTGCCAGATACAACCGCCGATAGACTAATTAGCGGAATAAACAAACCGTGTTTTAAGACTAGGGAAGGAGCTGCAACTTCAAAACACCCTTATGGTCAACCGCAACCAGATGCAATTATTGACGATTTCTACGAAAATGCCTTGAGCGGAGTCGCTACTATGAACGGCGTTCCGGAGAATCAGGATAAAATAACCTCATATCATTTTGTTATCTGCGAAGGAGATACGGCAGCGCATGGAGCTGTAAAAGGTGATCATGACTATGAATGGAACAGAGCGGTATCGGTATCAAATGAAGACCGCATTGCCGCATTTGAAATAGCTCAAAAACCAGCAGGAGTTAAAAGCATGAATGCCGCTGGATACATAATTGCAATGGCACGATCGCTTGCAAGAAAGGAACCGATTAACGGAAAAACATACAATATTCTATGCGGGGAACCGAAATACGAACATGTCAAGGACGGGCGGGTCGCGTGCGGCGGTTGGAATGGGAAGGTCTACTTGGACTATGCTGATCTAGGCGCTGGGGGTGCCGATGCGCGTCTGTGTGCCTCGGTGATGGGGAAAATTGCTTAGTATTTAGCGAAAATCATAATCCGCCTATTTCGTACCACGGTATGATTTTTATACCATTTCTGACTAGTGTTTTTTCACCGCCATATACAACATAAAAACTATTTCTATTTTCGTTTTTATTTATTGTTTTCCAGTAGTTGAGGCCATCAAAAAATCGTGGGGAAATGGTTTGCGATGATTTTATCTCAATAGCATTAATCGAAATTGGATTTTCAACTAGGCAATCAATTTCGTGTCCTGTTTTATCTCTCCAAAAAAACATGTTGTTCCTTTTTGCCGAGTTAAATCGTGTTTTTATCATTTCATTTAAGACCATATTCTCAAATAGGTTTCCGTAAATGTAATGTTGTTTTAGATGATTTTGAGTGTCAATGCCCAAGATGCTGCACGCAATTGCTGTGTCATAAAAATATAATTTTGGAGATTTGACTACTCGTTTGTTCAAATTTTTGTGATGTGGCCGCAGGAGATACAAAATAAAGCTGCTTTCAAGTAATCCTATCCATTTGTGAACGGTTGTAACTGATATTCCACACTCTACAGCAAGCGAGCTCGCATTAAATAATTGCCCTATTCTTCCTGCGCATAGTACTAAAAATCGTTGGAACAGAGATAAATCGAGAATATTTTGTATAGAACGAACATCACGCTCAAGATATGTCTGAATATAGGAAGGAATCCAGTCAGAAGGCGATATATTTTTATCGTATAATCTAGGATAGCCACCTTTTAATATAAATTCTTGGGCAATTTTTAATTCCATTCCACTTTTTTTAATCTCCTTCATAGAAAGAGGCAAAAGAGAAAAAAGAGCAACTCTCCCTGCCAGTGATTGTGATATTTTTTCATGCAGTAAAAAGTTTTGTGAACCCGTTAAAATCACGGGGCCTTTAATTGTTCCGTTATCAATAATACTTTGTAAGTATGAGAAAAGTTCTGGGACTTTTTGCGCCTCATCAATAATTACACCTTTCGTATAATTCAGTAAAAATCCACGTGGATCATCTTTAGCGAGAGTTTGAACGTCGAAGTCTTCGAGTGACACATATTCGAGTTTAGGAAAAGCTGCTCGTGCGAGGGTTGTTTTGCCTGATTGGCGCGGCCCAACTAATGCTATAACTGGGATTTTTTTAGACTGGGCAATTATTTTCTTTTGTAATTCTCGTGCAATCATATGTATAGTATATATGATTTTGTGTCCAAATTGCAACTGCGAAGTTCGATTTGGACAGGCTAACAGATATGCGAAGCGCCGTTAATACTAACTTTGTGCAAGCGAAGTTTGTTCTCTAGGAAAAAGCATGCGTAAGCTGCCGGTGCTGTTCATATTTATTGCGAGAGCAGATATATCAACTCCTTTTTAACCTATTTATATTCCTAAACATCAAAGGTTTATAACCCGTTGCCCAGCCATTTTGGTTAGCGGTTCATTGTGCGTGAACAAAATAACAGCCGTTCCGTCCATGTTTATGGTAAGAAGATTTTTCAAAACGATTGCGGCGTTGTCGCGGTCAAGGTGTCCGGTTGGTTCGTCTGCCAAAATTAGTTGAGGTTTATGTGCGATAGCGCGGGCAAGCGCAACGCGTTGGGCTTCACCTCCGGAAAGTTGGTTTGGTTGGTGATCTTGCAAATGTAAAATTCCAATTTTTTCCAGCGCGGCTTTTGTGTCGGCAACTACCGCGTGATCGGGAAATCCACATGCTTCAAGCACAAATGCCACATTTTCAAAAACAGTTTTTCCAGGGATAAGTTTGCAATCTTGAAATACCACACCAATCGAGCGGCGATATTGTTGCAGCGAATTTTTGTCGAGTGACTCAATATTTAGTCCACTGTCTCCGTGATACGAAGAGTACGAAATCATGCCGTTTGTTGGCTTTTCAATCCTCAATAATAAACGAATAATTGTTGATTTTCCTATGCCTGAGTTGCCTACAATCGACAAAAATTCCCCACGATTAACTGTAAATGAAAGTTCATCGAGCACCGTTCGCTGTCCATATTTTTTAGAAACGCAATCAAATGTGAGTGGAAGCAGTTGCATACATTTATATTATAACGTTTATTTCACAACATGTAAGTAACGCTAACTGTAAAATTCACTATTTTTAATGCTCGAACGCAATTCCGCCAGCGTAAGCTGGCGTTACTTATGAAACTTCTCATGCACTTCACGCAACCTCGAGTTTGTAAGGTGCGTGTAAATTTGAGTTGTTGTAATTGATGCATGTCCGAGCATTTCTTGAACAGCACGAATGTCTGCACCGTTTTGCAGTAGGGTAGTGGCAAACGAGTGGCGGAGAGTATGAGCGGTTACTTTTTTTCGAATGCCTGCGAGCATTGCGTACTTGCGCACGATGGCTTCGATTGAAACTGTTGTTAATCGGCGATTCTCTCCGGTAATTATGTCGTGCGCGCCATGTGACATACGAGCGTGCCCTGCATTAATAAACAGCGGTTCAAATGCGTCGTCGCGGTTTTTTATATAGGCAGTAATTCGTTCCACCGCGCGATCACTCAAAAATATTATGCGTGGTTTTTTGCCTTTTCCTCTAACCATAAATTCTTTTCGCACCAAATCTACCTGCGATTTATTAAGGCTAGCTAGCTCACTTACTCGAAGTCCGGTCGAAAAAAGAGTTTCGAGAATTGCAATGTCGCGAAAATAAGACGGTGAGTTTTGAATAACCGCAGCAAAAAGCGCGTCTACCTCTTCACGAGATAAAAATTCAACTGTGCGTTCCGGAATTTTAGATAGCTCAATTTTTTCCGGCGCAAGAGTTTGATGGTCATTTTTTATAAGGAATTTTAGAAACGCGCGAAGCGCAATAACGTGATAGTTCTGGGTTTTTTTGCCAAGTCCTTCATGTTTTCGCACGCTGCGTTGGGTGGTTGATGTTACGCTTCGCTCGCCGTGTCTCGTTGCGCTTTCTCCTGTGTGTGCTTCATTTTTTAAAGCGTTCATTTCGCTCAGTGTTTTTGTTTTTATAGCATGTGGCCGCCCGATCTCTTCTCCTTCTAATCGATTTAAATAAATTCTGTATCGCTGTACAAGTGGCAAATCAATCTCACTCGTTTCTATGTCGCGCCCTTTATTTTCACGAACAAATCCCTCAAAACGTCTCAAATAATGATTGTAGTTGCCAACAGTTTTCATCGACTGATTTTTCTCAATCTCGCAGTGCTCAAGAAACTGTGTAATGAGTTCGTGGAGTGCCATACGGCAAACATTCTACATGAAAGACGTATATGTAGTTATATGATACTTCTTAATATTTGTGCAGATTTATAAATACTCATTTTAATGTACTAGAATATTTCTAAAACCAGTTATTCCCGAGAGCTTACTTTTCACGTAACTATTATAAATGTCTGGTCATCAAAATACTGTGCTCATAAAATGGTTCGCATTTATGAAGAGTTGCTAGTCTTACTCGAGAGCTTTCTTAAGTGTTTTCTCCTGTCGGCGATGTTCTTTTTTTGCTTTGTCTATGGCTTTATGGCTCTTAAGGTGTGTCGCTATTATGTCGGTTGCACGAGTTAGGCTGCCGCGTGTAGAACGGTTCAACATTAGTTCGTATCCACCCATGCCATGATGCAGCCATTGCGCTACACGAGTTATAGTAGCGGTTGATGCTCCTGTCTTTTCTGCAATTGTTCTGTACGCGATGCCGTCTTTTAAGTATTGCACAATATTCCAGCGTTCCGCCATTGTCTCAATTTCTGTGCGCGAACAGAGGTCTCTCATGAATTTCTCTACTTCACTTGCAGTTTTTAGCTGTGCAACTGCTTTATAGAGATTTTTTGCTTGCTTGTCTTCTGTAATTGTAGATTTAATTGTCATGTTTTAGTGTATTAACACGTTAAAACAAGAGGATTATGTGCCCAATTGCGTTTAATGTCAAATATTTTTTAGAACTTTGGCTAGTTTGCAGTCTTGCTTGGTGGCGGAACTGATGGGCCAATAGTTGAAGGGGGTTCTGATGGGCCTGCGCTTAAAGGAATATGTTCGATTCTTTCTCTTTTTTGTTCACATGCAGAAAGAGCTATTGAAAGCGCAAATATTAGCAAAATAACTGATGCGAAATTCCTAAATTGATTGCGACGCATATTTTTTTGAGATTAAAATGCCGACGAATTTCCGTCTTTAATATTAAGAATTGTCGATGAACGGCGCTCGATTTTGGCGGTTGTATTCGCTTCAGCCGTAAAGTAATAATCTACCGGGCCTGTTCCAATTCCAATGCCATCGGTGCTAATGAGTTTTTTATCAGGAAACATGTCTTTTACCTCTCCCCAGCCACCATTTTCCACAATCTTCGAGCGAAGAGTCTGAATTCTTTCATCGAGTGGCGGAAGTGGCTTCGGTTCAACCTTTGGCGCCTCGACATATACATAAGATGCAACAACCAACTCCAACTCTTTCTTCAAATATTCTCCAATTGGAGCAGAACCATATTCTCCGTACATTACTAAAAACTTTTTGTTAGGAAGCGATAGGTACGTATCGAGAATTCTATTTTCTGCAACCGCAACTTTCAATGCACTTCGCCCAGCAATTGTTGTAGGAATAAATACAGATTTACCGGTGCCGTATTCACTATTATATGAGTTTTTAATTGTTTCAAAATACGTTTGTGCTCCAACATTATCAGGATTTTCAACGACTGAAAGCGAAAGACGAACGCCAGTTGGCCACATGCGTGTGAAAAATGCCTGATAGTTTTTTTTGTTCCATAAAACACTATTTGCGCTTCCTTTAAAAACAGTCCATGAAGATGGAAATTTAAGCTGCCAGAAATTTTCTTTGTTGTCGGTTGTCGTCCATGACGTAGTAATGTCTAAGGCTCCACCTTTCGTTTTTACCTGCCGAGTGCGAAATATAATTTCAGCTAATTCTGCGCGAGTGATTTTGTAATCTGCTGAAAAAATACCAGTAGTTGATGAGCTAAGTAATGTTGGAGAAAGTATAAAAGTATTTTTTGCATATTGAAGATTTTTTGCATACCACGCTTTGCTATCGAGCCCTTGGTAAATTGTTCCTTCGACAATTGTTTTCGATGTATCTATGTTTAAAAATGAAAATGCTAGTGCAAATGCCTCAGGCAAGGTTACAGGATTTAGTGGCTTAAACGTGCCATCTTCGAATCCTTTTGCTTTTTTGAGTGCGAATGCTTTTTGAATGCTCGAATAAAACCAACT
Organism: Candidatus Peregrinibacteria bacterium; assembly: GCA_023245725.1. Classification (GTDB taxonomy): domain Bacteria; phylum Patescibacteriota; class Gracilibacteria; order UBA1369; family UM-FILTER-53-11; genus JAHFJU01. The sequence goes on along the minus strand of JAHFJU010000043.1, from coordinate 6,836 downwards.
GTCATCTTTTACATCTGAAAAAGGTAATTTTACTACGGATTTTTCTGCTGTTATTCCTGCCGCTTTTAATAAAATGGCCAATGCCTCTGCTCTGGTAACAGTTGCATCGGGTTTGAATGTTCCATCTGGATATCCTTTAATAAATCCATCATTTTTTATTTGAGAAATTGCAAAATAATGAGGATTTGTATCGGCAACATCGGTAAAAATAGGTGACGCTGTTGGCTGAGTATTTGTAGCCCCAGTAATCGTTGGTGTGGCTGCCGGAGCGGATAAAACTGTAAGCGGTATTGTTGCTGTCAGAATTAACACGCTTATTAACTTCGTAGTTGTTTTGTTTAATATACTCATCGCAAATTAGTATACTTGCTTTAAGATGTTCGATCTATTTTAACTCGTTATGATGGGTATACAAATTTTGAAAAATCTTTTTCGTTCGGGTATGGACTCTTTATCGCATATTCGTATGATTTTTCCACCTCCTTTAAACAGGATTTTTTTATTGTCTCAAGTTTTTCAACATCAATACCTTTTTTTCGCGTAAGAATCCTTTCAAATAACACTATCGGGTCTCGTTTTTTCCAAATTGAAATTTCTTTTACATCACGAATGTCATTGGTGTGAACGTCTTTTACATAATCAATTGCACCTACGTGCCCTCTCATTCGGTAAGTCATCGCTTCAATAAGCGTTGGTCCTTTACCGCTTCGTGCTCGCTTAACTGCTTGCTGAGCAACTTTCAATACAGCTAATACATCATTTCCGTCTACTCTAACTCCAGGGATTCCAAAAACTTCTCCGGTTTTATAAATATTGTTTACCTGTCTGCGTTCGTCTATGTGCAAATGGCTTGAATAAAGGTTGTTTTCGCATACAAATATAATCGGGAGTTTTCTTAGCGCGGCAAAGTTCATAGCTTCATGAAATACTCCTTCTTCAACTGCACCGTCTCCAAAAAATACGACTGAAACTTTTTTGTCTTTGCGAATATGAGAGGCGAGTGCGCTGCCAACCGCTATAGGAAGGCTTCCTGCAACGAGCGGCTGCGCTCCTATAATTCCAACGTTAGTCTGAATTATGTGCATTGATCCACCATGACCACCACTGCATCCGGTTTCTTTACCGTAAATTTCTGCCATAAGCGCGTTCATTGATCCTCCTTTTGCAAGATAATGCCCGTGCGATCGGTGATTCCCAAAAATATTGTCAGTTTTTTCGAGTGATGCACAAACTCCTGCTGCCGTTGCTTCTTGGCCAACATATAAATGGCACGGGGTTTTAATTTCTCCAGCTATAACTTTTTCTGCAAGTTTTTCTTCAAACTCTCGAATGCGTACCATTGAGCGATAAAGTGTGAGTAGGTGATTTTGAGGCGACATAATTTTTTGCAATGATCGAATAGTTGGTTTAATGAAAAAGGATTTTTTTTATAGTTTTTCCTATAATTTTTAAATCGGTAATCAGACCTTTTTCGTGCACATATTGTAGCTGAAGTTTAACTTTCGTTGGGCGAACCTCTTTTAAATAGATTTCTTCTGCCTCATCGCTTGTTTTTGCTTTAGCTAAGACCTCTTCTTCGTGAATATCCCAGAGAGAAGCATAGTCTGTCATTCCAGGGCGAACGTCATAAACTTTTTCTTCGTGTCCTTTGTAAAGCTCTGCGTAATGAGGAACTTCTGGTCTAGGACCAACTAAACTCATGTCGCCTTTCAGTACATTTATTAACTGTGGTAGTTCGTCGATTTTGTAGCGGCGAATGAATGCTCCTATTTTTGTTAATCGTGGGTCTCCGCCGCGCGTTGATGGGCCTCCTAATTTGTCTGCGTTAACTACCATCGAGCGAAACTTGAACATTTTAAATGGTTTTCGTTTTTTGCCTGCACGAACTCCTTTATAAAATACAGGCCCCGGTGATTCTCGCTTAATTAAAGCCGCAACTGTCAAAAGTATTGGAGAGAAAATAACCAGTCCAACTGTTGCCCCAATAATATCTATAAGTCTTTTTGTCATGGTTTTTTGAATACAAAGATTGTTTTAAATGCCATTTTTTGTACGAATGGGATTCGAAGAAGAAGACTGTCAATAATATTCCCAGCTTTTACTAGCGATTTGTACTTCACGGTTTGCCCAAATAGAGTGGTAAGTTCACAGAACTCTTTATGAATAGGCGTAAAATATTTGTTAAGCAATCTAAAGTCTTTCATCTTAAAAATATGATCATACGCCCACTTTGTTCGTTTGCCTTTTCTTACATTAAAAAACCGTTTTATGTTCATAATCGGATTATGCCCGAGAGTTTCTATGCCAATCAATAATCCACCAGATTTTAATACTCTGTGAATTTCTTTAATAGCTGCGGAAATATCGAGTGAAGAGAATGCTCCGCTATCAAATACTATATCGAAACTAGAGTCTTCAAAATCTAACGATTCACCGTCCATAATATGAAAATTTACAGGATTTATATGTGAATAATCTTTGAGTAGTTCTTTTGCCACGTCAATCGATTTTTCAGATAAATCAATGCCTATAACTTCTTTTGCTCCCATTTTAGAGATTGAAATTGCATGTTTACCATGGCCGCAGCAGTAGTCTAATATGCGCTTATGTGGGGCATATTTTTGTAATAGTTTATAGATTTTATTAAGTGCTGGTTTTAATTCTAAATTTTCATCAGATTCATTACCTGAGCAGAGTGCAGATACGTTATAATGAGCTATCTCTTGAATTTTTCTCTCATTGGTTATGTGCGAATTCATTGGTTGAATTTTAGAGTGTGAATCCTTCTTTTTTCCATTTGTTAAACCATGAGCGAAGACGCTTGAATCCTTCTTTGATTTTTTTAGGATCTCCAGCGAAAGAGAGGCGAATATGCCCTTCGCCGCTTGGGCCAAAAGCTGCTCCCGGAATTACAATAACGTGTGCTTCGTACAAAATACGGAGTGTAAGTTTGAATGAATCTACGACCCTCGCTCGGCCGTCGGCCTCGCTCGGTACTTTAACTTTAACAAGAATGTAGTATGCGCCTTTTGGCTTGTAATAGCTTAAATACTCACTAAGTGAGTCGAGTTCAGCGCACATTAAATTTCGATTTTTAGTTAATATGGTGACAAGTTTTTTTACACAATCTTGTGAGCCTTTTAGGGCGGCAATCGCGGCTTTTTGCGAAATTGCCGGAGCGCAAATCATCATTGCATCGTGAACTTTTAACATGTGATCGATTATTCCGCTGTCTGCGTATGCGTATCCAACCCGATAGCCTGTCATCGCATATTTTTTTGAAAAGCTGCCGCACAAAATCACGCGACCCTTAAGCGCTTTAATCGATGCCGGAGAAATGTGTTTTACATTATCATAAGTAAGAAAATCGTAAGTTTCGTCGGTTATTACAATCAAGTTGTGCTTTACCGCGAGTGCTGCGAGATCGTCAATTTCTTTTTTACTTAAAACTGCACCAGTTGGGTTCATCGGATTGCAAAAAATAATAGCCTTTGTTTTCTTTGTAATTTTTTTCTCACAGGCCTGAATGTCGATTTTCCAGCCAGCTTTTTCATTGAGTGGTGCTTGTACAGGAGTTGCCCCAAGTTGCAATATTTGTTCGGTGTATGAGGCGAATGATGGCTCTGGAATAAGCACTTCGTCACCAGCATCAACTACGGTTGCAAGTGCACAACAGAGAGCTTCTTGGCATCCGGCAGAAACCATAACCTCTTTTTTTGCTATTACATTCGCTATTTTCTTATTTTTCTGAAGAAATTTTGCTATCAGTTGACGAAGCTCTGTAATTCCCGGTTCGAGTGTGTATTTTGCCGTGTCGATCTGCTTAAAGGCTTCAACGCATGCCTTTTTAATGTGTTTTGGAGTGTCGACGTACGGAATTCCTTGGCCAAATGAAATAATATTCGCCCCGCTTTTTTCTGCAAAATCATCTGCTAAAATTGACATTTCTTTTATTGGAGAAATTACAATTTGTTGAACTCTTTTTGAAATGTTTTGTGTCCGATATGTGTGGCCGCTCGCGGCGATTGCAGATTTACTCATAGTCGGGCGCTATACTACCATGCGAGGAGCTAGGTTGTAATTAGCTTTTTGACAGACTTAAAAATAATCAATCCGTATGTAGCGGCTGCAATTGGAATGACAATAATAATTGGTAAATTTAGAGTAATTAATCCAACTGCAACAAGAGTCATAGCTATTATCGCAATGAAAAAATGTTTCCAAGTCGCGTCGAATGAAAGTTTTACTGACGCGATAGAACGAATATCGTAAATAAATAAAATCAACATTACTGCTTGTGCTAAAACCGATGCGATTGCGCTACCGATAATTCCCCAAATAGGAATCATAATTAAATTCCCAACTATACTTGTTACTGCCCCAGCTGCCGTAGATCGAACTACGTTTTTTTGTTTATCGTGGGCATATAGCGAAATTGTTAGAATTCCTGAGAAGAAACAGAAAAGATTCATGCCGAGCAGAACTCTAAAAATCTGAGGAGCACCGGCATATTCTGTGCCAAACAGCGATAAAATTAGTTTATCAGCGACGATTTCTCCTCCTATAAAAATTGGAATTCCAATTAAGGCCATAAGTGTAAGTGCCTTTGATAAAACTCGTGAAAAATGTGCTGAATCTTTGTGTGCGCTTCGTGCGAGTTCCGGCAAAAATCCTTGAGCAATAAATGAGGGAATCATGTTTAAAAGGAGTGGAAGTTTTTGAGATGCTCCATATAATCCAAGCGCATGTTGATTTAAGTACCAGCCAATCATTATTGAATCGAATGCAAAAATAATTATCATGAAGCCGCTTTGTAACCCAAATATGTACGATGTTTTTAGCAGGTCTTTCATGTGGCTGAAAAATATTTTTGAACGTTTAATTAGTCCGGCCCGATAGAATACTATTGATTCAATAATTATTGCCAAAAGGCTTGCTGCTGCGTAAACTGACAAAAGCCTTGTCGATGTTTTCTCGAGATACATTAGAGGAATCCCGACGAAAATCAGAAGTGAAGATGTCGATAAATTAATGAGTGCTTCGGTTTTGTTTTTTTCTCTCGCGACCATAACCCCGGAAAAAAAATCCTTCATTGAATCGCATACAAAAATAACCAAAGTTAAAAGAATAGCAGTCTCACTCATTTGAATTGCTGAACTATGAAAATTCAAAGAAATAAATAAAAGTAGTAGCATTATCGTTGCTAATAATCCCTTTATTGCAAAGCCGGTTCTAACATAGTGCTCTTGGTCTGCTGAACTTCCACGTGCACATTCTCTTGTAACAAGTTGAGCGACGCCGCAGTCTGCTAATACAGTAAAAAGGCCTAGTTGAGCCAAAATATAAGTCGCAATTCCGTATTCGGTGACTCCAACAATTCTTGCTGCGTATAGCACGAAAATCGCCCTGAGTGATTTGCTAGTAATTTGGCCGATAGAAATCCACGCCACATTTTTGAATAGGTGTGTGCTGCCTGACATGCCGGTATCGTACTGAATAGAATCTTCACATGCAATATACGTGAAAATTATATAGAATATTTTTGTATGAATAATTCTGGTTTTTTCAGAAAAGTTGCTCGGAATATATTGTTATTGACAGCGTTTGTTCCTTTAATCTCAACTTCTTTCAGTGTTTATCCTTTTGTATTCGGAAAAACGCTTTTGTTTACTTCGATTGTAGAGGTTTCGCTAGTTATGCTGTGTTTGCATTTATTTAAAAATCCAAATTTTAATGGATTTTCACTAAACAGAATTCAGAAGTATTTATTGAGTGCCTGCGGATTATTCATTCTGTTTTATGGAGTAAGCACAGTTATGTCGATTCATTCGTATTTGTCTTTTTGGGGAATGGTTTCTAAAGGAGACGGTTTTTTTATGATGCTACATTTACTTGTATTTGTTTTTATTTCTTTTGTTGTATTTGGCGATAGAGAATGGAATTTATATGCCAAATTTAATATTGGAGTTTCTATTTTTGTCTCTTTGGTTGCGTGGGCTCAATTGTTTACGCGCACAGGAATTGAACAGCCTTCTTCAACTTTGGGTAATGCTGCATATTTGGCTTCGTACCTTACTCTTGTGCTCGCGTTTGTTGCAATTTCATTTAAAAAATCCTCTGAAAATAGTAGTCGGCGTATTTTTGTTTCATATTTAGTATTTATTATTTCTACAATAGTAATTACAGAAATTAGAGCGGCATTGCTTGGTTTATTTGTTGGTGCAATTGTTTGGGTGATTTTATTTTTGCCAAAATGTAAGAGTGCGATTTTTAAGAAAATTGCTATTTCGCTAGTCGTGTTTTTTTCTATTTTTGGTGGAGTATTTATTTCGACACGATCGGCTTCAGTATGGACTAAAATGCCTGTACTAAAGCGCCTTGCGGTTATTTCTATAAATAGTGCGTCTATTCAAGAGAGACTAGAGGCATGGAAAGCCGGTATTAATGGTTTTTTAGAGAAGCCGTTTTTTGGCTGGGGGAGTGGGCAATTTGAGTCTATATACAATAAATACGGGCATACAAATATTGAGGATTTTAGAGAGCGTTCATTCACAAGTGCACACAATAAAATTGTTGATGCTCTTGTTGAGGGAGGGATTTTTGGCCTAATAGGATACTTGTTTTTGTGTGGAGTCGTTTTGTGGATATTTCGGAAAAATGCTTTATTCGTAGGGTTATTTGTTGCATATTTTGTGCAAGATTTATTTATTTTTGACACCATCACCGCGTATGTAATGTTTTTTACGATAATTGCGTACGGATTCTGTATTTCTGGCGATAACAATTGTGAAGAAGTTGAAAACCATACTGAGAGAGCCACTGTTGCTTCTCAAAAA
>JAHFJU010000003.1 GCA_023245725.1 Candidatus Peregrinibacteria bacterium | reverse complement strand
TCGGCGTTGTGCGCAAGTTGGTGGTGTGACTTGCAGAGTGGAGCTAGGTAATATGGGTTGTGAGTCTTCGCCACACTGAACCGTGCTGTATGATGAATTTCTTCTGATTTGTTTCTGCAGAAATCTACCGCGCATTTTGTGCCGAATTCTTTGGCTAGAAGCCGTTTTGTAGCTGTCGGAACTGCGCGCGAAATTGTTTTCTCTTCGGTAATTTGCTCAATGAATTTGTTTTGTGCATTTTTGGCTAGTTTTTCTTTTTCTTCTGCGATGTTAATTTCGCGCTCTTCAATGGCTTTTAGAATAATCTCGTTAATATCTATATTCTTCTTCGCTAAGTCGTTGAGCTTTTTCTTAACTTCGTTCGATAGTGGAGGATATTCGATAATTTCGGCCGAACTAATTAGAGTATTATCCAAATTTATAGATGAAGATGACAAAGATTCTGTGGTGTTTATTAAGTTTTTTGAGTTTTGGGAGTTTTTCAAATCTCTAACATACGTTTCTACAGTTTTCCGTGGCATGTTTATTAAAATATTGGCAACCTCATGGTCATTTTCTTTAGTTAATATTGAAATAACTTTTTCAATTTTGCTTATACTAACGGTTCCACTCATAAATAGGTCGCGCACTTCAGAATCAGGTTCAAGTCGGACTTCTAAGCGTATTGATTTTTGAACAAGTTCTTCGGTAAGTCCGGCTATACGAAATGCGAATTCAAAAATTGAGTTGAATCCTTTTTTTTCATATAATTTCCTCTTATATACTTCGGGCAAAAGGGCGATGAATTTGTTGCGGGCAAACAGTGCCCGAGAGCCCCAAAACGCACAAAGTCCCAAAAGTTTTCCGTCTGTCATTTCTTCAATCCTCATGCGCGAATTATGGCTGATAAAAGCCAGATTGTCGAGTCTTACAGCTTGCAAATATCACCAAATTGTTACGTGAGCGTATACTCACACTTGCGCTCTCCGCCAAATCATTTTAAAAATGTCTTCCCGGGAAAGAGCCATGAAATAAAGAGGCGGTACGGCAAGGGCGCAACGAGGTTTGGCAACGAGGTTTGGCAACGAGGTTTGGCAACGAGGTTTGGCAACGAGGTTTGGCAACGAGGTTTGGCAACGAGGTTTGGCAACGAGGTTTGGCAACGAGGTTTGCACAACGAGGTTTGCACAACGAGAAATGCGAACATCTACCGTACAAACTCAGCACCGCCAGTGCGAGCTTGTAGGCGAAGTAAACTACGACTTATATTCTAGTAAACCGCCAGTGCGAGCTTGCGGTTGAAGTGAGCCCAAACTGCGTAAGTAAGCTTGCGGTGCTGTCCATAACTACCAAAATTAACGAAAACCTGACTAGATCTCTGCAACATTACACATCTAGACATCTCGGTATAATCAGGGTAAGGTAACTCCTATAGTTGGCATTTGGCTTATTATAGCGATTTTAACAAAACCCATAGTATGGAAATCGCACCCGACAATTCCGTATCACAAGCTGAAAGACAAGAGCCTCGGCATATTCCCGAGAGCCAGCAGCCACAACGTGAGATTGACTCGCCACGGCATAAGGTTGCCCATCATCTGAATGAGGCTAATCAGCAGCCACAACGTGAGATTGACTCGCCTCGGCATATTCCCGAGAGCCAGCAGCCACGGCATAAGGTTGCCCCTCATCTGAATGAGGCTAGCCAGCAGCCACAACGTGAAGTTGCCCCGCCTCAGCATGAAACTAGCCAGCTGTATGGCCCGAATAAAAGACATAATCAGCCTAATCCTCTTGCCGCTCTGGCGTTTGTAGCAACAGCAGCAGCCAGCGTTTTAGCAACTCCTAATAATGCCAATGCAACTGCGGAATTTCGCCTTACCGGTAATTATTCAGGAACCCCTCAAGTTCAAGATATCGGCGTTCCCGGAGTTGTTCGACTTACATGGGCTTCAGGAATAGATACCGATGGAACATGGAGATCTGACCATAAAGATTTTCGCCTTACACGAAATCAGGGTCGAGCAGACCAACCAGAGACAGACACAATTACAATGACAGCAATTTCAGGAGTTGTTCGTGAACCCCACCGAAACAACGGAATGCTTGAAATGGCTAATGGCAGAGGCTCGCTCGATATAGTTGAAATTGACACCGAAATGGATCCATCACAAGGAGGCCACGGCGCGACTTCTGACTTATTCATAAATGGCGTTGATCACTGGAGCACCTCAATGGGATGCGTAAACCAAGGGCCTTTTTCAAGTTTTCACTCTCGCGACGATATAGATTTAGGGATTAACCAAGGATTTTATGCTTGGAACGCATATTTTGTTCCCTCTGACATAACTTGTTTTTCATTCGAGACAGCAATTGCAGACGCAGGCGGCGATATGTTCAACGTAGTTCCTACTATTACAAACCACGTACTCTCAACTCCAAACTTCGACGACGGCGCATACCTCGATGGAAACCGCATTGTAATAGTCGGCAGAAATGGTGGTCACTATATGGGCTATCATTTCGCCCTAGCAATGCCAGAAGGAGTTGACCCCGTTTATTTAGAAAAAGTTGGCAACATTTACACTCCAAATCCTCCAGATGGGGTAGATGTACTCAGGGCTGAAAAATTTTTCCCAAATGGAGTTCCTTTAGATAGTGGGGCAAGTTATTTATGGGCTGCCGCTGAGGTAAAACTCGCAAACGGTGATCCTAAAAATCCTGTAATAGTTACTTATGGCAAATACGATAATGTGTATGGTTTCGAAATTCTTGAGCGTGGCGGCGATAGCATCAACCCATTACCTACAGACACAGTACATTCACTGAATACTGATCACCAAATTTTAGAGGATCAACATGCGAACTGGCCTGACTCACCAGACTTCGATAACGATGGAAATCGAACTGCAGTTGATACAACTCCATTTCTCAACACAGGCGCAACCAATACTCACGCTACATGTTTTGATTATGCGACACCCGATCAAAATAATTTCACCGAGTGCACTTCTGATTTAATAGGATTTAATGCAGCACAGCGCGAAGACGGCTCAGTTATATTTTTCGCAGGAGAAAACGCTCCTACAATTTCAAGTAACGATAACGGCGTTGATACATTTTCAATCTCAACCCCTGTTGGCTCAGAAAACGATGGTTATGTCGTAGCTGATCTTGGCTGGCAACAAATGAATAAAGCAGGCCACGCTGAGCTTCCTAGTCCTATTTTTTCTTTTGCTGCAGCTCCTGAAGGATTTATACAAACCCTTGAACTTCAAGTCGATGTAACAGATGATCTTGAAGCTAGACTCGGCAATGTCACAGTCCAAGGAAATATCACAAACGGAACGCCTTCATTAATTGACCAACCAACAGACGGGATTCAGACATACGAAATTGATGGCGCGTTTAGCGTTGCAATAAATGGAGCTTCATACACTCCTCATATA
>JAHFJU010000042.1 GCA_023245725.1 Candidatus Peregrinibacteria bacterium | reverse complement strand
CAATAACGATTTTTTCGCAGTCTTTGCAGAAAAAAACGACCTTCACAGTTGCAGGTATTTGCGGCAACGCAGCAGGAGCTGGTTCAGTAATCGCAGTTAAATTTACCGGAAGATTAACCGGCACAGTTTGTTGTTGTGTCATAATAGTTGCTGTTCAAGTGACTCTTCTTCACGTGCATCGCGTGCGGTAACCGATGGCGAATCGCCGCTCGAACTTCCGAATACAAATGATCGGTCATGCCCGTTTTGCCTATCATTTGCCGCTGAAACAGACTCTTCTTCTCTCGACTTTTCTTGAGACACAGAAGAATGCGAACGTTTACCAAACGAGATTAGCGGACTTAAAGTTCCCAATATATTATCACCATCTACCTTCGCATCTTTATGCGACATATACGCACCAACAACAAAAGCGATACTCGAAATAAATGCGATAGTCATGCCAAACTGACTTTCTTTCAAAGTGATATTAATTCCAAATTGAGGATTGAAAAAAATGCTGTTTGTAACAATAAGCAAAAAAATTGATTGAATACTTGCAAACAAATTAAAGCTCGAATCCTTCCACGGCAATTTAATTAATTTTTTACCTAGCATTGCGTAACTGTTTAGCAGTACAGAGGCTAGAGAAAGTGCCAAAATAGAAAAACCGATAGTCGATGTAGGCCCAGTTACTCCCAAAAATTGGTCGCCTGTTCTATATGTGTCTACATCTTGATACCACGGCAAAAAGGTTGAGAGAGCTAAAGCAGAGCCAGCTACAACCATTATTTTCATATGTCGTGCAGAGTGAGTGAAGCTATCTTTAAGACGACTTGTATTCATAATTCTGCCCTAAGGTATCAGAAGATTATTGAAGTGGCAACACCGCATCGGTTGTAATCGGCTGAAAAATTCGCTCGCGCGTTACAACGTTTTCGGCAAGCTCTGGAGCTTCAACAGGCAGTGGCCTAAACGCATTTTGTTGCGCGTAAATATTTTCAGTAACATTTACGGCTGAGTCACGAGTTACTGTCGCAAGGCGATTCATGTATTCCTGCCGCGCTTGAACAATCTTTCTAAAGTGATAATCGGGATTCGGAATTCTGTGCAACGGCTTTGTTTTCGTCACTCCAGAAATAACAATATTAATTGTTCCATAGTTAAAAATTGTCTGCATTATGCCCATTCTCTCCATCGAAATATCTTGAATTTCACTCAACATAATTGTCAAACGCTGATCGTTTATAAAAAGTGTTTTATTTAAATCGATCACACGTTGGTTAGTAATCAAAATAATCCTCAAATAGTAATTAAAAATTTTAGTAAAAATATAATGTAACGCATAGGTTATCGCACCAATAATTATTGAAGACAGCACAAAAAAACCGCCACTTGTAAGCAATGGTTCAAGTTCTTTTCTACCTACAAGAAACGGCAAATATAAAGCAAAAACACAGACTAGAAGAGCTGTAAAAATATAAGGGAATAATTGCACCCAATGTTTTCTGGTAAAGCACACAATAGCCTCATCGGGAAGCTGTCCCTTGAAATTTCTATGTTTATGATTAGGCTCAGAATTATTCATAAATTAAAACATTATAATGTACGAAATCACAGACCAGACTAGAAGCGCGCCGACATAAAACCAAACAAACCAATGCATATGAACAAAGCCAAAAAGCAACGTGTACTTTGATTCGTTAAATCGATAACGACGAATATAAGAATAGAGCCGATACAATACAGCAACTAAAAAAAGCGCTGAGAGCGTGTGAAAAATACTGAATAGAGCAATTTGCAGAAGCATATGAACGAAGGTTAAAAGGATTAAAACCGCGTTGCATGCTCGCACTTGAGTGTCAGATTATACGCCTATTTGCGCAGTAGCAAGGCGTGAATATAATATTCTGTTGTTAGCTGGTAACAGCACGCAAGCCACAAGACTTGTTAAAAAAATGAGTTATACTAGGCGTATGATTATTGCTATTGATATTCGTGAAGCAGCGGAGCAAAAGTCAGGCAAAAGCCGATACACATATAACGTAGTGATGGCCATGATAATGGAGAATCAAGATGTTTCATTTGTTTTATATGCAAGAGAGACTAATAAGGATTTTTGTTCATTTAAAAATGTTGAATGCGTGAACATACATAAACGCGGCATGTTCTGGCATTCTGCCGTTGTAAGAGATTGGAAAAAACGTGTGACCGAGGGGAATAAAGACAGTGCATATAATAAATTCGCATTCTTTGCGCCAACCAGTTTTATAATCCCATTTTTGTTACCGAAAGAATTAACCAGCGTAGTTACTGTTCACGATTTGATTGCGTTTAAAGAAAAAACTCATCAAAAAAAGGCAGCACTAATTGAAAAAGTTTTTGCAGGGCGTGCGCTAAGAAAGGCCGCTCAAGTTCTAACTCCTTCGCTAAATACGGCACATGATCTTGCAATGATTTTTCCTTATACAAAAGACAAAATTTCAATCACTCCGCTTGGAGTAGATTCAACATTATTTGCCGATACTGAAGAAAATTCTACGAAAACAAAACCTGACAATCGTGAAAAAATAATTTTAACTGTTGGCGGGCTAGAACCACGAAAAAATATTTCAACACTCGTTGATGCGTTTTTGACATTACCAAATGAATTCAACGACTACACTTTGCAAATAATTGGAGGAAACGGCTGGAATTCGCAAAAGCTCCTCAATAAAATTGCCTCTCATTCAAACAGAATTTCACACCTACAAACTGTAAAATCAGAAGATTTACCAAATTATTACAGAACCGCGACAATATTTGTTTTTCCTAGTTTATATGAAGGATTTGGCTTACCTCCACTCGAAGCAATGGCATGCAGCACACCAGTAGCCTGTTCAAACTCCTCTTCATTGCCCGAAGTTTGCGGAGTGTGCGCGCTATTATTTAAGACGCAAAGCGTATCTGATATTAGAGAGAAAATTATTATGTTACTAAAAGACAAAGAAATGCGAGATTCGTTATCGGCTACTGGGCTGGAACATGCAAAAAAATTCACGTGGAAAAAATGCGCTGCCCTGACAATGGAATCGATTAAGGCCGCCAGCAAGCAATAATCCTCAAAAAATGCTATACTAAAAGCGTGGTTAAACTTGAAAAAATCGGAATAATTGCAAAGCACACGGTTCCAGAAAAACACCGAACATGCTTAATTGAACTTGTAAGACTCCTTGAAAAAAATAAAGGCGAGATAATGTTCGATGAAGTGACAGGGCCAGTGTTTAACAAAAGTGGGCATTCTCGTGCGCATGTTCTGAGCAAAGTTGATATAGCCATAGTGCTTGGTGGCGATGGTACACTTTTAAAAACTGCACGTTGTCTTGGTAAAAAACCAACGCTGATTCTTGGCATAAATATGGGAAATGTGGGGTTTTTGACCTCGATTGCTCCTAAAGAAATTGCACGCTCTGTGACCCGACTTTTTAAAGGAGAATATATTGTTGATGAGCGCGATTTATTGCGCGTTACTGTCTATCGCGGTGGGAAGAAAATCCATACTTCAATGGCTTTAAATGAGGCAGTTATTAATCAAGGAGGATTTGCCAGAGTTATAGACCTAGATGTGTCTGTAAATAAACGAAAACTTGCAAAATATAGGGCAGATGGACTTATTGTATCGACTCCAACAGGATCAACAGGCCATTCTCTTTCATCTGGTGGGCCAGTAGTTCACCCAAGAGTTGATGCATTTATTGTCGCGCCAATTTGTTCACTGCGACTAGGCGTTCGCCCGATTATTATTCCGGGGGACAGAATTATTGAAATTACTCTAAAAACAGAGTGGAGAGAGGCGAAAAAACCAATTGTGCTCACGGTTGACGGGCAAGAAGCGTTTAATTTACACAAAGATGACATTGTGCGACTTCGCACCTCAAGCAGAAACATGAGAATGGTTCGATTTAAAGGCACAAACTACTACGCAATGCTTCGAAAAAAGCTGAATTGGGGGGCGTAGATTCTAGTTTAGCTAGGCGTACACCACGGGCTTTTTCGCAGCCTAGTACGAGGCTTTACTTGACAAATAAGCAGCCCGTTGGCAGAATTCGATCTTATGTCTACACGAAGACCAGACGAGCATGATTCGCGCGAAACTCTTCATGAGTCGCCGCTTTTGCATGCGCTGCATTCTCTCCCACAAAAATATGAGTCAATTGATGTTTGGGCTGAACACGCAAAACAACATGGAATAGCAGTTGAACTATGCGAAGCTGCAAATCGTGAATTTGGGGAATATCGTTTTTCATATCAGATAAAAACCGGCGTTGGGTACGTTTTGTTTGGTGAACATAAAGATAAACCAGGAAAGTTGGTTGTCGGAAAAAGACCATATTCCGAATACGAAATTCCAGTAGATAAAGACGACACTGACCCAGAACGCCATATCGATGACTTCACAGCAGAGGCATTAGAATCAAAAGCAGCAATTTTCTCAAGAAATGCACATCGTGAGCTTGAGGCACTTTCGTCATTGAAAGAAGGCGGGGAAAATCCCCCTTACTGTGTGCAACTAGTCGATAATATCGAGTTGCAATACCGCTTTGTTGACCAATCAACAGCCACGCCATTTGCGACAGACAAAAAAATGCCGCTTATTTTAATGGATTTTGTTGAACCCGGAATAAATATAATGAGCTTCTATATTGACCATATTACTCATATAGAAAGCCCAAAACAAAAAATGGATTTCGCGGCTGCAGTCGGGCTTCAAATAGTACGCGCGCTTAGAACTATTCACGCACAAAACTACATTCACCGTGACGTAAAACCAGAGAATATAATGATTCAAAATCCTACAAATAACTGTGGATTTATAGTATTGGCAGACTTTAATGCTGCAATTTCTACTGAAGAAATAAAAATGGCGAAAACAAGAACATCGGTAACTATTGCTCCTCCAGAAATACTTCTTGACGTACAAGATGAAGAAAACAATGAAGCGAAAGCCAAAACCGAGTTGAGCGCACAGAAAAGAAGGCAAAAAGAAGATGGCGAAAAAGCAAAATCATTTAAAATTGATTACTATGGGCTCGGTTGCACGATGTTTTATCTTTGTACTGGGAACTTTCCGTATCGAGGTTATACACTTGAAGAAGTTCAGCAAGACATGATAGATGCTGAAGAAATGCGCCCAGCATTAGAGTTACGAGTCGCTGGCGTTACAAAAAATCTAGGTGAAATTATAGTGAGATTGCTGGATTTTTTACCTAATAGACGAGGTGATTTATTAAAACTTGAAGCTGAATTACGCAAAATTGTAAAAGGAACTGAATATGAAGAGACTGTAGGAGAAGTAATTAATGAGCCCGGAGAACATTCACACGACAGCCTATTACCAGTAGATTCAATAGAAATTAATGTTGATTTAATTCGCAGAACAATAGAAGAATCACATAGCGGAGTTTTTGCAAGGCATGAAGCAAATACCCCTGTTCCAAATGCAGCTGACATAGAGGCCGAAGTTTTTGGCGCATGCATGGAAGCCGTATATCCCAACTCGAGAGGATATAGAAAAATTGGCAAATAACGGCTAGCTCACACGACATCTTTTATCCCTTCAACTACTGCTTTAATTCTTCGAACGCCGCGCGAACAAGCTTCTTCTTTGAGAATCTTAAAATGTTTTAGTGTGCCTGTGTGTTCAACATGAGGGCCGCCGCAAACTTCGCGAGAGAAGTCGCCCATAATATAGACCTTCACCTTGTTGCCGAGGGCTGCGTATTTGTCGTCAAAAACTCCTATTGCGCCTGATTTTTTCGCCTCTTCAACATCGAGAATTTCGAAGTGAACCGGCAAGTCACGCTGAATTTGAGTATTAACAATTTCTTCAACTTTCGAAATTTGCTCAGGAGTCATTTTATCGTCTTGAGAAAAATCGAAGCGAAGACGCTCTTTTGTAATGTTAGAACCTCGTTGATAGACGTGAGTACCAAGCACCGTGCGCAGTGCCATGTTTAATAAATGAGTAGCCGTATGGTGCATTTTGCATTGCTCAGAGTCATCGGCTAGACCGCCTGAAAATTTCTGTGTCGCTCCTGCGCGCGAAAGTTCCTGATGTTTTTTGAAAGCGGATTTAAATGCTTGCATATCGATTCCATCCATTCCTACTCGTTGAGCTTCTTCAATCGTCATTTCAGCGGGAAATCCGTAAGTATCAAACAAACGGAACGCATCTTCTCCTGACACAACACCTGTTTTTGCCGGATATTTTTGCTCAATCAATTTTTCAAACTCCTTAATTCCATGTTCTATTGTACGGCTGAATAGTTCTTCTTCTCGCTTCAACTCCTCATAAATAAACGCATCGTTCTGTTCAAGTTCAGAAAAAACATCGCTGTATTGCTCAACAAATTTTTCGGCGACCAAGTGAGTGAAAGCAACATTGATTCCAATTATTTTTCCATGTCTAACAGCGCGGCGAATCAAACGACGAACAATATAACCTTGATCTACGTTCGACGGAGAAACGCCCATTTTATCGCCTAGAATAAAGGTAGCCGCGCGTAAGTGGTCTGCAATTATACGAACCGATTGCGCAACGTGAGTAGGAATTTTACCTTCTTCAAAAGGGATTTGTGCAAGTTTCAAAACGACCTCAACCGCGCTCCAAAACAACTCAGTTTCAAACGGAGATTCTTTTTTCTGCAGAATCGCTACCATGCGCTCAAGACCCAATCCAGTATCTACGTTTTTTTGAGCAAGCGGATCGAACTTAAAATCCGTTGGTGAAAGATTTTCACCTGCTGCAGATTTTTTCGCTCCTTCGTCGGTGAGCTTTTTATGATACTGCATAAAAACGTCATTCCAAACCTCTACATAACGGCCGCAATCACAGGCAACATCACATTTTTGCTGACTCGCTCGACCGCCTTCCTTATGTAGAGATAAATCCTCTTTAAAACCCGGCAACTCATAACAAACATCGTAAAACATTTCAGTATCAGGACCGCATGGACCTGTTAATCCAGCCGGCCCCCACCAGTTTTTTTTCTTAGGCAAAAAGTAAATTCTCTCAGATGGAATACCTGCGCCACCAGAAGTTTTTTGTGAAAGCCAAATATTTTTCGACTCTTCGTCACGTGGAGCATCGTTGTCGCCTTCAAAACATGAAACCGACATTCGCTCTACCGGAAGCCCGAATCCGCCTTCAACCCAAGGAGTCGTAAGCAGTTTAAAACTCATCTCAATCGCCAAATCTTTAAAGTAATCACCAAGCGACCAGTTACCGAGCATCTCAAAAAAAGTAAGGTGAGTCGCGTCACCAACTTCTTCAATATCGTCTGTACGAACACACTTTTGGCTGTCTACCAAACGGTTCCCTTGCGGGTGAGGTTCGCCCATTAAATACGGCACCAAGGGGTGCATACCGGCTGTTGTAAACAAAACTGTTGGGTCGTTATCGGGAATAATTGATGCTGACGGAATTTCTTTATGTGCGTAGTTGGTAACAAAAAAATCAATATATCGGCGACGAATTTCACGAACTGAAGGAGTTTTCATACAATAATTGGTTGATGAATTGGCTTATAATAATATTAGTGCAAATGAGACCAAGAAGCGCAAAACGTGGGTACACTCTAACGTTTTTTATGCTCCAATTCAATGAGATGAACCCAACATTTTAATTTCTTAATGCTCAGAGTACAATGCCGACACGTTTATGTTTGAAAAACGACGCACTCATACCACGAAAATCCTTTTAGCTGTAGCCATTATTGGCGTTTCAATCTGGATATACAGCAGACCACATACCGAGAATTTGGCCGACTTTATTCCCGAACAGCAGACAGTAATATACGCAGAGCTTCCGACTCAGATGAATCAGCTTGCAGTAAACGTTATTAAAGAAAAAACAGGTATAGATTTAAATATTACAGGATTTAGCGAGTTGGCTAGTTCGGCAACCCTAATTCGTCTTAAAGAGGAGGCAAAACCGACATCTCATACTTTTGTCTCGATTCAGCCAACGAATGATGAAAATCTGAAAAAAATTACCGATTTTTTTGCGGCAACAAAAGTCATCGCCGGTTATGTTACCATATCGAAATCGTCAAAACCGATTATTATAGCCGCTCAAAATCAACAGGATTTTCAATACGCTTCTGCACTTTTTTCACCTGAATCAACGACAAAAAAAGAAGAAGCACTTTCTAAATTTACCACTTTTCAAAACGCGAAAAAACAACACAGAGATTATCCATATTTTGTTTTTGCGCAGCCAAGAATAGATCAGTCGTTCTTCATCTTACCAATACAAGAACAGACCTCTACTCTCCCAATTCTAAATATGATCGCAGACTCAGTTGAAGCGCACTTTGATGTTCACGACGATGGAATAAAAGGTGAATTAATTAGTACAAATGATGGAGTTCAAAACATTCAAAACGCTGATTACTCAAAAAAAACTACAGACTCTCCAGAGCAGTCGTATCGAGCTCTAACTCTTTCATTGCTCCCTATCGACCCTGAAGTTTTTGTCGGCGGTACAAGCCTGTCAAATATACTGTCGCAAACAATTGGGGCTAACTCTATTCTAATGCAAAGCATCGTCGCACAATATTTGCCCGGAATTTCATACGAAAATGAAATTGCCCCACTTATTAAAGGAGAATTCGGATTCGTAACTGCTCGCAGACAAAATTATACTGGCGCGCTATTGGTGATAAATATAGACGTTCCAGTTGCCGATTCAAACGAGCAACTAAAAAAAATAATGGACTCATTTGCAGTTGGCGCAGCGCAACTTGCCTTTAGCACTCAACCATTTATTTTACGCGATGGAACTCAAGCAAGTGAACGAATTCCAGACGAAAAAGGAGTCACAACAAACACCGAAAAAATTGGTGACGACACTATATACAGTGTGAACTATGGGCAATATGACGAAGCAACTAGCGAGGGCATTTTCGCCGCTATTACTCACGGAAAATTACTTCTTAGCAACGACAAACAACTAATTTCTCAAGCGATTTCTCGCGCAAATGAACCAGGGTTAAATTTTAGAGATGGTGATTTATACAGCCTAGGATTACAACCTCTTCTAAAAAACCCACAGCTAACAGGATTGATGCACTTGGAAATAGATAAAAGCATGAAAGGATTATTTAGTTTCTCAAAAAGAAAATTTTCAGACTACACTGAAACTCAGTTTCAATTTATGTTAGAGTAGTAACCGATGAGCACTCGCGACATAACTCCGCCAAACAATGAGAAAAAAGGCGATGTTAAACGTGGCGGCGATCGAATGAACACACGAGCATATGCCGAAAAAACCAGATACGGCTCAATAACAGAAAGCATTCATGCTACGGGTTATGGCGACCGTAAAAAGAAAAACAACTTATTACTTATTTCTGAACCGGTCACCGAAAAACGCAATACGCTACATAATATAACGCCGTTTATTTTGGCGTTAGTGGCTTTAGGGCTAATAACAGTTTTTAGCTTTATAGGATTAAATGTGAATGCACAAAAAACAAAAACTATTGATTTTTACTTGAGCGAAGCGAAAGCAGCGTCGAGAAGATTGAAAGAAGGAGCCGAACTTTTTTCGCGAAAAAAGTTCGGCGAAAGTGGCGATCGTTTTCTGCAAGCAGAAAACAGCTTAAGAGCTATAGATAAACAACTTTGGTTTGTTCCGGTTTCGTCGTCATTTAGTTTTGTAGATCCGCGGCTTCGCAGCGCACGAGCTGCATTTCAAGCCACTATTCATCTAGCAAAAACTGGTGAAGAAAGCTCTTTGCTTGCAGAACAAATCTCTCCTTATTTGAGTGATCCGCATTCGCTTCCTATTCCCATTACTCAATATCTAAGCGAAAAACGCCCGACAATTGAAGAGATTGTAAATACTCTTGCAGTAGCGACAAGTCTGGTAAATCAGATAGACGCTAACGTACTGCCAAAAGATTTCGTTGATGAATATACAAAAGCATACGCTGCACTTTCTACGATCACGCAATCTGCTCAAAAAATTACTGCTAATTTTGACGGGATAATGGATTTTCTCGGCGCAAAAAATCCTCATACAATTTTGGTAGTTTTACAAAATTCGAGTGAGCTTCGACCAACAGGCGGGTTTATAGGGAACGTCGCGCTGGTTGAATTAACTCAAGGAAAACTTTCTCAACAACAAGTAATAGACGTGTACTCATTTGACCACAAATTGAACGAAATAATTGCACCACCTAACGAAATAAAAACAGTAAATAACCGCTGGTTTATGCGAGATTCCAACACTTCTCTCGACTTTCCAACTTCTGCAAAAAACATTGCATTATTTTTAGAGCGCGAGGGTGGCCCGAAAGTAGATACAGTTATAACGATTGACCAAAGTGTAGTTGAAAATTTATTGAGAGTAACAGGCCCGTTGAAAATTCCAGAGCTATCTAGCGAACTTACTTCTGAAAATTTCGAACGAGTTTTATCGTTTATTGTAGAGGCGAAAATTTACGGCCGCGAAGACCCAAAAGTATTGCTAAAAAGCCTTTTACCTGCGCTTCAAACTACAACAATCGATTCTAAAAAATCTGTTGAGGTATACCAAGTTTTGAGTGATGCAATTTTGAGCAAACACTCAATGGCATATTCAAGTAACAAAAATATAGAGGATTTAATTCGCGATTTCGGAGCAGATGGAACAGTAAAAGCGCCTCAAATAAGCGAAAAAAACGACCTAACAACGCAACTAAACGATTTCTTTGCAGTAGCGCACTATTCAATTGGTGGAAACAAAACCGACGAATACATGAAAGAAAAAATTACACACAACACATACATAGATGAAGACGGCAGCGTGATAGATGAAGTCTCAATAAAACGTGCAAATACATGGACTCAAAAAAATGAAGATTCTCTGAGAAAAATCCTATCGCAATTTGGATTTAAAGAAATTCCTCCACATGTTTTGAGTATTTTAGGAAAGTCATGGAACATTCACATGCTGCGAGTATATGCGCCACTCGGGAGCGTGCTTATAGATAACAGCAATATGGTAAGCACATACGAAGATTTAGATATTGGCGCGACTTATTTTTCAGCAAGACTAGATGTGGCTGCCGGCGATAACAACACACTTACGCTAAGATACAAACTTCCTCAAAAAGTTGCTGTAAAAAACACACTGTTATCGCCGGCAGCCACACTCGCATATGACCTCAACATAATAAAACATCCCGGACAAGACGGAGTCCTATTTGAAAAAAATATTTTTCCGGCAAACGGCCTTCATGTTCTATCAAACGCAAAAAACACTTTCACGCTGACACGCGACACCAACCTACACGAGCTGATCGTTCGTTAAAATGCACCTCAGCCGCTTACACAGGCAAAATTTCGCATAAACATAGTTTTTGATATGATGGAAAATTAATTCTCAAACAAAAGGACCCCTTTGTGTATGGGCCCTTTGGTTTTTGTATTGCGCAACATTTTGTGCGCTACTCTCTTTTTGTTTTCCTATTTATTTTTGTATAGGATTTTTTCTATTTGTTTGAACTTTTTATTTTGTTTTGTTTACTTTTGTTTATTGGATATTTATTTTCTTTGGAGTATTTTGTTTTTGAATTCCCTCAGCTCCAAATCCGAAGAAATCATGTGAGTATATCAATCTAATTTATTATCGCAACTTATTAGAACTTACAAATATGCCAAATATGGAATTTATCAGATTACGAACTAAAGTTTTCAAGCCAAATTTCAATCTATTAGATGGAATTGTCGAGGCACTAAAAAGGAATAAACAGAAAATCCGGGAGAAAGATGTATTAATTGTAAACTCAAAAATAGTCGCTTTAAGCCAAGGACGAATAGTTGAGCTATCAAATATACCGATTGACGATAGTGAGAAAAGCTCATTAACCAACCAAAAAATCCAACAAAAAATTCCTCTAAAATCACATTACGGAATAGGAACAGAAGACCCACGCTTTGTCTCACTCGTAATGAAAGAAGCAGACACCGTTATTACTGGATCAATGCTCCTCACAATCAAAAACGGCATCTTCACACCTGCGGCAGGCATAGATCGCTCAAACAGCCCATTTGGAACCGTTACACTATGGCCGAATGAACCGTGGGAAGTCGCATGGAACCTTTATAAAAAAATCAAAAAACACTTTTCACTTAAAAATATAGGCATCGTAATAGTTGATTCCACATGCCAACCACTAAGAGCAGGCACAAGCGGAGTTGCACTCTCGTGGGCCGGTTTTGAAGGAGTTGAAGACGTTCGCGGCAAAAAAGACATCTATAGAAATCCGCTGACTGTAACGAAAAAAGCAGTAGCAGACAACCTAGCATGCTCAGCACAAATACTCATGGGAGAGGCAAACGAAAAAATACCACTGGTATTGGCACGAAATGCTCCTCTAAAATTTTCTCAGAAAATACCAGACCCGACTAAGGCAACAATAAAACCTGATGCGTGTTTATATTCGCAGCTGTATACTAATTATATATGAATAAGCCATTTCGAATCGCAGTACTTGCCTCTACAAATGGCACAGATTTACAGGCAATCATCGACGCGATAAAAGCAGGCAGCCTTCATGCCGAACTTGCCTGCGTTGTTAGCAACAAAAAAAACTGCTTCGCACTTGAACGCGCACGATCACAGGGATTCACAACCTATTTTATTAATCCTAAAAACAAAAAACGCGAAACGTTCGATGTCGAGTTAGTCACTGTTTTACAAAAAGAAAATATCGACCTAGTTGTTTTAGTCGGATACATGAGAATACTGACTCCTACTTTTGTGCGCGCATTCCCAAAAAAAATCATCAACGTACACCCAGCATTAATTCCTAAATATTGCGGAGCTGAATTTTATGGAGCGAATGTACATGAAGCAGTTCTGAAAGCAAAAGACGAAGAGTCGGGAATGACAATTCACTATGTAGATGAAGGAGTTGATACAGGAGAAATTATAGTTCAAAAAACATGCCACGTACTGCCAAGCGACACAGTCGAAAGCCTAAAAGAACGCGTTCAAGCACTTGAAAAAGAGTGGTACCCGATAG
Organism: Candidatus Peregrinibacteria bacterium; assembly: GCA_023245725.1. Lineage (GTDB taxonomy): Bacteria > Patescibacteriota > Gracilibacteria > UBA1369 > UM-FILTER-53-11 > JAHFJU01. The sequence goes on along the minus strand of JAHFJU010000042.1, from coordinate 19 downwards.
TTATTGAACAGATTAGAAT
>JAHFJU010000041.1 GCA_023245725.1 Candidatus Peregrinibacteria bacterium | reverse complement strand
TATTGAAATTGTCTAAAAATGCGCTGACTGCTTGCGCTGGAGACGCTAGTAAAGTAGCAGCGGCAGCCGTAAAGCAAACAAACACCGTTCTTTGGGCAAACTATGTAAAAGCGCATAATCTTGTATCTTCACATGGAGCAACTGGGTTGAGAGACCAACTAGCTAAAGTTCCAGCGCACAATAAGCCAAAAGGTTTATTACAAGGAATAGGTGATGCTGTTGGAAATGTATTTAAAAATCCTTTAATAGGAGGTGCTGCTAAAATAGGAGGATTTATTGAAATCGCTGAAACTGCTGCGGTTGTTGGTAGGCTTTTCGGTTCTGAAAAGGCAAAACCTGAGGCAAGCGGCGCGAAAAAAGATGATGGAGACCATAAAACTCATCATTAAATAGTAGTCATAGGTGAACTGGCTAAAAAATCCTGTTAAAAATTGGTAGTTTAATCTCAGGTTAAATTAGGCGACCTGCGACTTAACCTTTTAGCAATGGCCTATTTGTGATATAATAACTAGAACAAAAAAACAAATAAATATGTGTAAAGAACTTTATTGCATTACGCGATTTAAAAATTTTGATCGACGAGTATGGACCAATGCAGCGACTCCAAGCGAAGGAGGAGATGTTTTTGATAGAGCGATTGAGGGAGCAAAAGCAAAAGAAACTCCTGCAGAAAAAGACGCAAACGATGTAGCAAATGGCCTTACAGCAAAAGTGGCCGTCAAACAAAGACAATCACTATCTACCGAAGTTGATGAGAAAAACGCATTAGATGAAAACGGAAAAGCAGACGAGTACTTTGAAAAATTCAAAAATTCTCCAGACTTGTATGCGATTCACAGTCTTATGCGATCTGCACGAGAAAGTGACCCAAATGGTTTAAACGACTTTTCATTATGGCATGTTCGCCGACGAGATGCCGCGATGCTATTCGATGACGGATTTGGTCAATTATTTATGCCACGAGGACGCGGCCGTAAAGCCTTTGTTGAAGGACTAAAGGCACAAGAAGGAACTCCACAATTTGATGAAAGCGACAAAGTTCTAACAAAAATTACAGACCTTTTGCAAGCAAGAGTAGACGTTGATAACAACGCAAAAGCTGCGCTAGCAAAACAGGCAAATACTCCTCTTACTGGGAACACTGTTGATAAATACATTAATACTTTTAAAAACTCATGGAACCGCGCTTCACCAACTACGTCTGTGTTACTCGCTGGAGCAATTGGCGCCGTTGTTTATTGGGGATGGGGTAAAAAAGATGACATATTGCCTTTTGCAGAGAAAATGACATATGGCGAAGGAGCAGTGCTTGCAGCTATGCTTGGTGGTGTTAACCTACTTTCTGGGGCGTTTTCACCAGACGGAAAAACTCTTCTTAATCGTATGGGAACAGGTACCGATGCAGGTGTGCCTGATATTGGAGATCCATTTATTCGAAATTATGCCTACGAGCATAAAATGGATGACAACAAGACAAAATTACTTGCACTAACTACAACTATGAACCTCGACATGAAGCATTTATACCGCTTGTATCGAGATGCATCTGATATTAATAGTACAGAACGAAAAATCGATATTACTAAATTGGGGCTTGCTCCGGGGATTATTGACGGTGAACAGCTTTACAATATTATTGATGAAGTTGTTGAAAAGGCCGCCGAAAATCATATTAAAGACGAATACAAATTTGAGAACAATATTACAGACGATACACAAATTGATAACAATGAATTAAGCAAACGCATTGAAGAATCAAAAAGAGATAAAGGAGTCAAACTCGCCTACTTTGAAGATAAATATTTAAAAGGCAGACTTTCAGGAACAAATCAGACACTTTTGCAAACAATCATAAATGAGAACTACGAGCCGAATAAAGATTATAAGGCATCGGTAAAAGAATACGACGACAAGCATGTGTTGAATTGTGTATCGAATTGGACTCAACGTGCAGCAATTGATACCGTTGACTGGCTGAAAGATAATGCTGGACCATTTGTAGTAAAAAATGGAAGCGGATTTATTGGATATGTTGATGACAAAGTAATAACTCCTTCAGGGCAATATTTGCGAGACACATACCGTACTTACGAGCCAAAACTTGCAGAATTTGTTGAAGAAAAAATGGCTGCCGTCGAACAAGGAAGCGTTGAACGAGTTACAGACGTAAAATTTTGGCCAAAAGTAACTTCGTATGTTCCCGGATTAAATGAAGGTACTGGCGAGGTCACAATTAAAGGAGTTCCTAAATTCCCTCTCTCGGATAAATCTGAAAATGGGCATAAATTTTTATACATTGGAGCAGGTGCAGATGCACAAAAATTTGATGGCGCAAAAGATGCAAAGGGAAATAAAAAACCAAATGAGAAACTCGATGCGATGGCAACTAAAAAAGCTAAAGATGCATATGCAGAAGCCGTTAAAGAAGCTCCTGAAAAAACTCAATTTCTTGCTAATAAAGACATAGACTGGAATGCGTCTAAAGGAGTTTGGTACATAAAAAACGTAGACGCGCCTGTATATACACAAGGAAGCGCTCTGTACGATAATCCGCCAGTTAATGCTGAATTAAAATTCAGTAAAGAAGGAAAAGTTTCATTTGTAATAAATGGAAAGCCACTTGAAGAAATTGAAGATTTAGCAAAGAGCAATCTTGAAGCTGTTTTAGCGAAAATGATTAGTGACGATAACAGATTCGCTGAAATTAAGGGATTGCCTGTTTCTGTTCTTGCTGTTGAGCCATATGACAGAACCGGATACAAAATAAAAGTCACGATTGGCGGGTTGCAAACATACATGGTTCCGCGTGATGTGGCTGGTGTAACAGACAATAGAAAAATAAATATAGGATTTTCGTTCTTAAAAGATGACGGCACTGAAGAAAACAGTTTAGCCGCACTCAATATTACTCAAGCAAATGGCGGCGAGGCATTCTTGTTGGCGAAAACAGAGCAAATTCTTACATCACAAAAATATCTTGATCCATTCTTGAGACTTGAAAATATAGCTAATAGAACGCAAGAAGACCTTTGGGATAGAGCAAAAGACGTGTCATTATCAGGACCAATTAAAGACAGAAAATGGAAAATACTAATTGATTTTAAAATGCGTGAGGCACTCGAATTGTATAAGTCGAGACTTGCAAATAAATCGGCGGCAGATATGGATACAGTATATGGCGAAACTATTCGACCAATGATTCGACAAATTGAGAATCTCGAGTCGAAGATGAAAAATGCAGCGCCTGATGAGAGAAAAGAACGCTTCGATACATACATGCATTACCTCGAAAGAGCCGGAAGCGTAAACGACGATTATACTGAAATGTTCGATGAATACATGGTGATGATTGAGCAATTTGACCTTGGTGGTTCTGAAAGCTGGGAGAATCCTGTGCTTGATGTTAATTCAGACCGATATAAAGTTTACCAAGAGGCGATGCTAATTTGGTCATTAAATACACAGAAATACAATGCTGGAACCGATCCTAATGATGCTAGTTGCCCAGTGAATAAACTCTCCGACAGTACAAAACAAGAAATACGAACAGGAATTATTGAAGTTATTAAGAAGAAACTCGAACACTGCGCGGCTGAAAATGACGGTAAACTTACAAACGACAATCTTATTCCAAAGCCTACAAATGTCGATGCGGCACATGAATGGGTAAAACAAGAAAATTAATATAAATCATGGCGGAAATACCTAAAAATATAGAATGCAATACGCCGGCATGCGAAACAAATCATGCATCTCAAAGAGGGTATTTTGATACGCCAGCAGCAGCCGCGCCAATAGAACTTTCTCGTGAAGAAAGGAACCAATTAAAAAAAGAAATTGTCGATAAACGAAGTAGAGATGTACATATCGATTATAAGAATGAAGAAATTCGTGCTGCTATAATCGATAACCTACGTGCAAAAAGCGAAGAGATTTTGGCTGATAATCCTTCAAACCGACTAGATGCAGAAAGAAAAACAGCATTAAAGAAATTCTTCGAAGATTTTCCTGTTACTATGCTATATAGCGCGATAGCTGAGGGACTGACTGAAAATCAACTTTATGAGGTGTTTTCAAAAACGCTACACAGAATTAAAGATTCTTCTTACGACAGAAGCATTTTTAGTACGAAATTTTATAACGCAAAAAAATATATTGCCGGTATGGATTTTGATGATATTAAGCCATCACCTGCTCTAATTATATTGAATCGTGATAAACGTCTAGATGTTGGAAACACAATAACGAACGATCAGAGAATTGAGCTGAAAAATACGATTTTACCAAATTACACGACCGAAATGGTAAAGGCATTTATTAATACTTTGAGCGATAAAAATGCATACGATACAAACCGTTTTAGTGTTCTTGCAAACCTAGAACTAGACAGCTTGGCAGAGCAACTTTCAGACAGGTCATATGTTTTTAATACAGCTGAGGATGAAAATACGACTCAAGAACAAGTCATTAATAAATTTATTGATTTGGCAGCCACGCGATTAGCTAGCTGCGTTTATAATAATGATGACAAGAATAAAGTGGTCGCGGCAATGCAGACAGCGATTGATAATATGGAATAGGAGTCATTAATTTAACTTGTCGATTATTTGTAATGCAGTTTTAAATTTCAACTCAACTTTTCGGCGTTTGACATTTTAGCTATTTTATTATATATTCACACCTCGATCTTTTACATCGATTGTGGCATATGCACGAGGTTTTCTCGTAGCGAAAGCCCATAAACGGGAGAGAACACACGGGAACAAGGCTTACTTTCGACATGTGAAAGTGGGCGTTTTTCCCGGGTGTCTAAAACAACAACGAACAGTGTGAGGCCGTTGAAAACGCAGCAAGCGTATTTCGGCGGTCTCACCAAAGAAAGGAGGTGCGCAATGGCGCACCAGCAGCGTCTCGCCGAGGATTCGGTGGGACTAGCTGCCGCGATTTCGTGGCACTGGGCGTTCGCGCTCGGTGTCGCGATCTTCGCGGCACTTGTGTTCTATTGGTCGGTGGCGGCGCATCAGCGCGCCGCCACCAAAGGACTTCTGATCGCGGTGGCGGCCGCGATCTTGACCCCGGCCATCTGCGGCCGGGAGCTCCACCTCGGCCCATGCGGGTGGAGCGGGTTCTGGGGCGGCGGCCTTGTGGCCGCCGCCCTCTTCGTTGTTTGGCTTCTGCCCCGATGGAGCGACCTTGCGGTCGCGACAATCGGGGCGGGCGGCGGCATTATCTTTGCCGCCGTTGTGGTGTACATGTCGGTCAAGGGGGCTTCCCCCCCCGACTGGACGCCACTGGCCCTTTTCGGGGCCCTGTGGTCGAACCTCGCGTTCGACCTCGAGGAAACCGACGAGATTAAGGAGAAGCCCGCCCTCAAGTGGGCCCTCCTTATTGTCGGTTTCCTCGCCCTCGCGCTCATGTAGCACGAGGGCAGAGCCGCCCAGAGCCCGCATTCCTCCGCCAAGGTATGCGGGTCTCTCCCGTCGTTTCGCCGTATGGCTTGTAACCTGTTAAATCAGGTGACCTGCTCGTACGGTGATACCGCACACCCCCTTACTCACGTTTGGGGGTTTTTCTTAATCCTTTAGCCTATTTCGCTGGTATTCAAATGGCAATTTCTAGCCTGCAGAACGCCAAAAATCCTGTAGATTTCAGAAATATTTCATAATTGAGCTTTCGATGCCCAAGCCCCTTGACATACTAGCCCCAATCTGTTACAGTACGCCCTTAAAAACATTATGATTATACAAGAATTACTCATCTCCGTAGCCATAATCTCATCGTTAATTGGACAAAATCCTCTTAATAATGAACCTGTTAGTGATGCCACTAATACCGACCTTCATGCCGCACAAACCAGTTATAAATCACTGGCAAACCTGAAAGCGCTCGCTCGAAAAGCCGCGCTCGCCCAAGACGACTACTTTGCTCAACAACTTTCAAAAATTCCTCTTACACTTCGCCCTGGAACAGATTACCGCAAAGACAGCCACCCAACTATTGAGACTACACGAACTTGCCGCTCAATTGTGTATCAGACTTACCTGCAACTTCCCTCTTCTCATACTAAAAATTTACGCGAACTTACAATGTACTACACGAACGATGGCCGTCGAGGACTTGGCGGTGACGGAGTTATTATTCTTCGTTGTTTGAATGTAGATAAAGACGAGCTGGCTGCTGTTTTCACTCACGAAGTTGGGCACGTTGTAGACGCTTCATACTTAACAGGCACACAAAAATCAGGCCATAGTGGATTTTATGACTTTGGAAAAGAAGTTCCTGTAGATGATGCAAGTCTTTCATTTTACAAAATCAGCTGGAACGACTCGAAAAATCTTAAAAAAAGCGCACGAGAAAATGACTTCGTCTCACTTTATGCAATGAGCGATCCTTTTGAAGATTTCGCTGAAACTTACATGTTTTATAGAATTCATGGTTCGTCTTTTCGCCTATTAGCTGCGACAAATTCATTACTCAAAGCTAAATACGATTTTATGAAAAATTCAGTTTTTGGCGGAGTTGAATACGGCAATAATTCGGTTATTGATTATAGCGACACAGCTCACCGACAATACGACGCGACCGTAATTCCTTTTAACTTAAAAACATTTTTTACAACAATTACAAATGCACAATAATACTAATCTCAGCGCTAAATTTAGACTTTTTGCTACTCTTGGCCTTTTAGCAATTGCATTAAGTGCATGTGGAGAAGCTCCGGTTGCGCAAACTCCTGTAACTCCTCCATATACTGTTTCACTTACAAAAGCAGTAACAAGAGTTGGCACGTCAATTTTGGCCAGTGGTACAGTAGAAGGCAAAAACTCAACTGTTGTTATTGCTCCTGCTGCTGGTGTTGTTACTGAATTATTTGTTCGTGACGGCACTCGAGTTAGTGCAGGAACTCCCCTATTTCGCATTGGAGGGGCAAACGGCACGCCTCATCAATTTGAAACACAAATGAAGGTTGCGCTTACTCAGGCAAATGCGGCAATAAATGCCTTCAACACTACGTCACAATCGAACCAAGTTGCACTGAATGGTGCATATTTGGGATATTACAGTGCGGTAAATCAAACTCAAGCAAGCCAACTTGACCAACAAGTTTTAGACATAAACCGAAGCCAGCTCGAAACAACTATTTCAAAATTGAGTGACGCACTTAGTAACCTTCAATCAGCTCGATCTGCAACAACCGATGCTACGCAAATTGCGGCTCTCGACAAGCAAATAAGTGACACGCAAACAGGAATAACAACTGCACAGACGCAAATTCGAGTGAGTGAATTAAGCCAACAAAGTATTATTCAAAAGTCAGGGCTTACCGATTCGTCATCGTTCGCACAACAACAAAGCATGTTGCAAATTCCAACCACACAACTACGAAACGAGGGGTCTCTTTCTCAGGCGCGAACGCAAGCAGAGATTGCACGAAGCTCCTACGAAACAGCTAAAACTCAGTACGAATCGCTAGTTGTACGCGCGCAATCAGCTGGGATTGTAACTGGTTTCGACCTCGCTGTAGGAAGCCCAGTTTCACCACAGACTCCAGCTGCGGTAATCGTGAATAATGGCTTATTGACAGCAGATGTCGGGGTTAATGAAGATGACGCTTATAGAATAGACAATAATACATACGTTACGGTTCGTGTTGGAGACCAGCCGAAAAAAACGCGAATTATATCAATTTCTCCAACTGTTGATCCTGTCAGCAAAAAAGTAATGATCACAGTCGCAATTCCTGCAAATACAATTCGAGTAAACGGAGTTGCTGATGTTACGTTTTCAGCAGATCAACTAACATCAAAGTTAAAAGTTCTATATGTGCCGCTCGATTGCGTAATCGTAAGCACCGAAGAAACTTTCGTCTTTGTTGTAGACAATAATATCGCCCATAAAAAAACTGTAACTCGAGGAAAAATCGTTCAAGACAGAGTTGAAATACTAGATGGATTAAATGAAAACGACTTTGTTGTTTTGGATGGAGCAAAAAACGTATTCGATGGCCAAACAGTTTCTGTCGAGCAATTAGACTAACAGTCACGCACCGTATTTTCGATTTATTAATTATGGATCAAAAACTTCAAACCTCAGACTCGCTCTACCTCGATCAGTTAAAGTTTAGAGAAAAAGATTCACGCACGTGGCTGAACTTTTTTATTCATCATTTTCGAGTTACTGGGCTCATTATCTTAGGGCTTTTAATCCTTGGATATTTCTCATTTAATGCACTTCCGCTTGAATCAAACCCAGAAGTTAAAATTCCATTTGGAATTGTGGTTTCAGCACTTCTGGGGGCTTCGCCAAAAGACGTAGAAGAATTACTTGTTAAAAAAATTGAGAATAAAGTTGTAACATTAAGTGGAGTAAAACAAGTCACCTCGAACGCACTGAATTCACTTGGTACTGTAAGCGTCGAGTTTCGCGCCGACCAAGATTTGAGCGACAGCTTACGTCGCCTTCGAGAGGCTGTAGCAACAGTAAAAAGCGACCTTCCCGCAGATGCGACAGACCCGATTGTAAGCGAAGTTTCATTCGACAATTCCCCCGTTTGGACAATCGTCGTAACCGGCCCGTACGACAGTTTTAATCTACGAAGTTTCGCCGTGAAAGTTCAAGACGCGTTGGAAAAAATCCCGAATGTGAACAAAGTTTCAATTTCAGGGGGAGATGAATATGAAGCACGAGTCACCTTCAGTCCACAAAAACTTGCAACATACAAATTATCGCTCGACCAAATTAATGGTGCATTAAAAGGAAATAACTTTAGTCTTCCACTAGGAACACTTTCGGTATCTAATTTCGAATACACATTGTCTGCCGACGCAAAATTAAGTTCCGTGAAAGACCTCGCCGCGCTTCCTATAGCCACAATTAACGGCACAATAATTCGGCTAAGCGACATATCTACCGTTGAAGAAATTGCGCGTAAAAGAACAACACTTTCACAGTTTTCATCTCAGGGAAAAACTCCACAAAATGCAGTTTCATTAAGTATTACAAAAAAACCGGGAGGTTCAATCATAGACTTAATCGATTCAGGTAAGGCAAAAGTTGAATCAATGCGCGGAGTCGAGATTCCTCAGAATGTTTCTGTTGAAACAACTCTCGATTACTCGGCTATAATTCGTCGCGACTTTGACCAACTTAAACACGACGGTATTCTAACAGTCGCGCTCGTCACCGGTATTATATTTCTTTTTGTCGGGCTTAAAGAAGCGTTCGTTGCAGGACTAGCAGTTCCGCTCGTTTTCAGCGCGACGTTTGGCCTCATGCTCCAATTTGGTATAACTCTAAATTTTCTTTCGATATTCTCGCTTATTCTTTCTCTAGGTCTATTAGTCGATGACGCGATTGTCGTTGTACAAGCCACGAAACAATATCTTAAAACCGGAAAATTCACGCCTGAACAAGCGGTTCTTTTGGTGTTCCACGATTTTAAAATCCTGTTAACAACTACGACTCTTACTACGATTTGGGCGTTTATTCCCCTGCTGCTCGCAACCGGAATTATCGGTCAATTTATTCGATCGATTCCAATTACTGTTTCTGTAACTCTTGCAGTTTCTTATGTAATTGCAATTATTATTAACCATCCGATGGCGATCATTCTTGAACGTTTTCGCATTACGCGTTTTACGTTTAGAATATTTGTACTCGCTGGCGCATTTTTTGCTTTAATAGGAGTAATAACGGCATCGGGAGGTTCAATGTTATTTGGAATTCCGATGATAGTATTTGGCGCGTTTTCGGTATTCTCACTCGTTATTTGGTATAGAAGAGGGCTGAAAAATGAATTGATAAAAAATGAGGATTTAATGCAGCAAGAGTTAGCAGACGATTCTAAAATTATTGCAAAAATTCAACATCACTATTCCGACGAAGAAGAAGGAAAAAGCACTGCAATTCGGCTTATTACAGGCATAATAAAGCTAGACCATTACCTTTCTCAATACGGAAAATTTCTTCATGGAATTTTAAGCAGCAGTAAAAAATCGAAGAGTACATTAATTATAGTTGCGTTAATATTTGCTATCGCCGCATCTCTGCCGATAAGCGGACTTTTAAAATCAGAATTTTTGCCAAAAAGTGATTCTGAATATTTGTATGTAAACATTGAGGCTCCAAAAGGGCTTATTCTAAGCGAAACTAAAAAAATCGTCGACGAAATAACTCCAATAATATTAAAAGAAGAAGCAATCAAAAACTTCTCAGTCGTCACAGGCGCAGAAGGGGTAAACATGCAACGAGGTGGAGCATCAGACTCCGATTCAGGTTCACAACAGGGCGGGCTCACAAATCGTGCACAATTTGCAATTAATCTTTTCCCGCTAAAAGAAAGGCCGAAGTCATCAAAAGCAAACTCAGTAGAAAAATCATATGAATTTGCTGCACGACTCCGTGAAGAAATTAAGCCAATAAATGGCGCGCGAATTACGGTTGAAGAAGTTGCTGGCGGCCCACCAAGCGGCTCAGATTTCGAAGCACAATTTTCTGGCGAAGATTTAGTACAACTTGAAAAAACCGTAAATGAGTACAAAAATATTTTGGCCGATATTCCGGGAACAGAGAACGAAAAAACATCTATCACTCAATCTCCGGGAGAATTCGTGCTTGTTTTTGATCAACAAAAATTAAGCGAATATGGGCTTGTGGCAGCACAAGTTATGAGCAGCCTAAGGCTCGGGAATAGTGGCTCGACCGCTACAAAATTGAGTATCGGCAAAGACGATCTTCCTGTTAAAACAACGTTCAACGAGATTAACGGCGGCACGATCGACGACGTTTTGAATATTACGCTCACAAGCACTCGCGGACAGGCATACAGAATACGCGACATAGCACGAGCAGAATTAAAATCTTCTGTAACTTCTATTCAACGAATTGATCAAAAACGCGTAATAATTTTAACATCGAGCGTAGTGAAACCATATTTGGCCACTCAAGTTTTGGCAGATTTTCAAAAGAAGGTTTCAGAAAATAAACTACCTACCGATATAACAATCAAGTACGGCGGCGCGAACGATCAAAACACAGAGTCAGTACTTTCAATTTTGCGTGCCATGATTGTAGCAATGGCTCTCATTGTTAGCACTCTTGTAATTCAATTTAATTCGTATAGAAAATCCGTTTTGGTTCTTGCAACAATTCCTCTAGCGATGAGCGGAGTGTTTATAGGATTCACTCTCACGGGATTCACGTTATCATTCCCTGCGCTCATCGGAGTATTAGCGCTCTTCGGCATTGTGGTTAAAAACGCGATTATTTTAGTCGATAAAATCAACCTAAATCTAAAGGTAGGAATTCCGTACATCGACGCAATCGTAGACGCATCGAAATCACGCCTTGAAGCCATTTTGCTAACTTCACTTTGTACTATGATCGGTATGCTTCCTATTACAATTTCAAGTGAAACATGGAGAGGTTTGGGGCTTGCGCTAATATTCGGATTAATGAGCTCTACATTCTTGACCTTGATAGCAATTCCAACTCTATTTAGTGTAGTTATGCGATCAACTTGGGAAAAAGACATGAGACTCAAACGATTGAAAGAAGAAGCGAAGCTCTATTCGATAGAGAAATGAGCCAATTTATGGTAAAATGGTGAGATGCTAAACACACAAAAACAAATAGAAAAATCGTCATATTGGAGCGGCAATGAAGAGGATTTTCTGAAAGAATTTGATACGACCCTAAACGGGCTTTCAACTGAAGAGGCTAAAAAACGTTTAGCGATAAACGGCTCGAACAAACTAGAAGATAAAGAAAAACATGGCCCAGTAAAAATTTTCATTTCTCAATTTACAAGCCCACTTATTTTATTATTGATTGGCGGTGCATTAGTTTCGTTATTCATAGGCGAAAAAATCGATGCAATTGTCATTCTCTCAATAATTACAATGAGTGCTATTTTAGGATTTTTTCAAGAGTACAAAGCAGCAAAAGCACTCGACGCATTAAAAGGATTAGTACGAACAAATGCACGGGTAATTCGAAATGGAGAAAAAACAGAAGTTGCTGCCGAAACACTCGTAGTCGGCGATGTAGTTACGCTAAATATAGGTGACATAATTCCGGCAGATCTGCGCATTTTGACTTGCGACAACATTACAATCGACGAGTCGTCGCTCACTGGAGAATCGCTACCGGTAAGCAAAAACAACACGTCGTCGAAAGCAGAATCAACCGAACCTCAAGATCTTCAAAATGCAGCATTAATGGGAACTTCGATTTCAAGCGGGAACGGAATAGGCGTTGTTGTAGCAACCGCTCACAATACTTTTTTCGGAAAAACAGCTTCACTTCTTAGCACAGATACAGAGACTAACTTTCAAAAAAGCATTCGTGACTTCGGCAATCTTTTAATGAAAGTTACATTTGTGATGACTCTATTTATTTTGATTGCAAATGCTTTATTAGGAAAAAGCTTCTTCGATTCTCTGCTCTTTGCAATCGCACTCGCGGTTGGAATCACTCCAGAGGTTTTGCCTATTCTAATGACAATATCGCTCTCACAAGGCGCGCTTATGATGGCGAAATCTAAGGTTATTACGAAGACACTTGCTGCAGTCGAGAACCTCGGCAATATAGATATTTTGTGTTGCGACAAAACTGGCACACTTACAAGCGGAACTGTAGAAATGGCAGATTATCTGAACGTAAATGGAGACAGAAACGACGAGCTCATAACATTAGCCGCACTTTGTAATACAAACGGAAACCCTATAGACAAAGCCATTCTAACTCATGAGACTGCAATAAAAAACGCAGATAAAATTTCGGAATATAAGATTTTAGACACCAACGAATTTGATTTTAATCGTCGACGAATGAGCGTGATTGCAGAAAAAAATAATGAAAGATTGCTAATAGTAAAAGGCGCACAAGAAAATATAATTACATGTTGTACGTCTGTAATTATCGATGGAAAAGAAAAACAGATAAGCGATAATGAGAGAATTACTATTGAAGAGTTTATGAATAAACACGAGAGCAATGGATTCCGTGTTATTGCAATCGCTACAAAGAAATTTGCGCTCAAAGATTCAAACGCACTAGACGAAACCGATTTAACTCTTCGCGGAGTTTTACTATTTCTCGATCCTGCAAAATCAACTGCAAAAGATGCGCTTGAGCGTCTTGAGAAACTTGGTGTTCATATAAAAGTAATTAGCGGAGATAGTGCGCTGGTTACAAAAAAAATATGTAACGACGTTGGGCTTATTATAAGCAGAAATCGTGTAATTACAGGCGAAGATCTTTCAAAATGTACACTGCTGGAAATTCAAGAATACGCGCAACACTACAATGTTTTCGCTCGTGTAAATCCTGAACAAAAATATCAAATTGTTACCGCTCTAACTAAACAGAATCATGTAGTAGGATTTTTGGGCGATGGCATAAACGACGCACCAGCACTTAAATCAGCTGATGTTGGAATATCGGTAGATACCGCTTCAGATATAGCAAAACAGGCAGCAGATATTATTTTGCTACA
>JAHFJU010000040.1 GCA_023245725.1 Candidatus Peregrinibacteria bacterium | reverse complement strand
GATTCGTAAAAATCCACGATGCTTATAGAGAAATGGGAAAACAACGAAGGTACATTGATTACATGAGTGAACTTATTACTTATGCCGACACTCCTGGGATTACAAAGAAGAGCATCGCAACTTTTGTAGCAAACGCGCTAATAATGATTGCTAAAGTTAATGCATCAACTGTAAGGATTTATGACAAAAAAGAAGATAAGCTAAATTTAATTGCATATAGTGGATTGAGTGAAGATTGGATGAACAAAAAACAAATGCCATATAAAGGTAGTCTTGTTGAAGTTGCCGTTGAACAAAAATCTCCACTAAAAGTTTTCGATATAATTACGAGCAGTCAGTATAACTCCCCAGCACTCGCAAGAAAGAATAACCTTCGTTCTGCACTCGTTATTCCACTTATTTATCAAGGAGAACTATTGGGCTCAATTTCTCTATATCTATCTCATGAAGGTAATTTGAATCTGCTAGATGACGATTTTATATCTATTTTCTCTAGTCAAGCATGCTTGGCAATGAAAGTAGCACAGGAATAGTTTGCAAAAAAAGTATCCATTAGGTACAAATGGGGTACCTATGAAACCATTCTCATCACGCATTCCGCGACTTGGCACGGAAAATGCGTTTTCTGTTATATCCAAGGCTAACAAGTTCGAGAAAGATGTGCTTGCCCCACAAGGCAAAAAGTTGGTGCGCCTTCAGATTGGTGAACCTGCATTCGATACGCCAGCGCATATTAAACAAGCTGGAGTCGATGCAATTAACGCTAATCAAACGCACTACACTGCGGCACCCGGTATTTACGACTTTAGAAAAGTAATTGCCGAGGTAAATACTCGCAAAACAGGAGTTCAGTACGTTGCGGAGGATGTAGTTGTAATGTCTGCTGCAAAATCAGTAATGTTCCACATGATTAATGCTTTGATCGACGAAGGCGATGAAGTAATTGTTCCTAATCCAGGATTCCCTATATATGAATCGGTTGTTAATTATCTTGGAGGGAAAGCCGTTCCACTCCCACTTCTTGAAGAAAAAGATTTCAACTTTTCAATCGATGAGTTGAAGAAATTGATCACGCCTAAAACAAAGATGATCATTATCAACACTCCACAAAATCCTACAGGAGGAGTTTTGACCCATGACACTTTGGAACAAATGGCTAAACTTTGCGTTGAACATGATCTTTGGGTTTTATCAGATGAAATTTATGATGAAATTGTATATGAAGGAGAACACATTTCGGTAACCAGATTCCCTGGAATGCCAGAGAGAACAGTAATATTGAATGGTTGTTCAAAAACTTATGCAATGACTGGATGGAGACTTGGCTGGGCAGTTACAAAGAACGCAGAGATGGCTGCTACACTTGAGAAACTCGTTATTAACGACGTATCATGCGCCCCTGCAATGACTCAATTAGCTGGAATGGCTGCGCTTACCGGTCCTCAAGATGCAGTTGCAATGATGAAGAGCGAATATCTAAAACGTCGAGACTTGCTTGTAAAATTAAATTCTGAAGTCCCCGGATTCAGCTGTAAATCTCCAAAAGGCGCTTTTTACCTTTTCGTTAACGTTAAACCAATTCTTTCGAAGCTAAATATGAATAGCTCCGAGTTTGCAGATTTGTTGATGAGAGAAGCACACACACTTGTATTACCTGGAACTGCATTCGGTATTCACGGTGAAGGATACATTCGATATTCATACGTTTCTTCTGAGGCTGATATAACAGAAGGAATGCGCAGAATTAAAGAATACCTTGCGACTGTTTATACCGCATAAATATTCCAATTATTGGGATTATAGGCTCCAAATATCTTATACATAACCATAACATCGATCACATGGCTAACATATACGTAACAAGAAGAATTCCGGAAATTGGCTTAAAAATGTTGAAAGACAAATTTGGCTCGTTTGATATGAATCCAGATGACCGAGTTCTTACGAGAGATGAACTTCTAGCACAAGTGAAAGGCAGAGACGCTGTGATGAGCCTACTTACAGACCCAATCGACGCAGTAGTGCTAGATGCGGCAGGACCACAATGTAAAATCTTTTCAAATTACGCTGTCGGTTTTAATAATATTGATCTTAAAGCAGCTGGTGAAAGAGGTGTAATGGTAACAAATACTCCTGGAGTTTTAACTGATGCAACTGCCGATCTTGCAATCACACTCATGGTTGCGTGCGCACGTCGACTTGTTGAAACAGATGGTTACATGCGTAAAGGAATGTATAAAGGATGGGGGCCATTACTTTGGCTTGGGCAAGATATTTCAGGAGGAAAAACTCTTGGAATTATCGGTTGCGGACGAATTGGATCTAATGTTGCCGTAAAAATGAATAAGGGATTCGGCATGAAAATACTTTATTCTGATATGAATATAAACACGCAACTAGAAGCAGAGACTGGGGCAAAAAGAGTTGACTTGGAAACATTGCTAAAAGAAAGCGATTTCGTATCTGTACACGTAAATTTAACTCCAGAAACAACTCATTTAATTAATGCTAAAACATTTGAATTAATGAAGCCAACTTCAATTTTGGTTAATACTTCTCGCGGTCCGGTTGTCGATGAAAATGCACTAGTAGACGCGCTTAAAGCAAATAAGATTTTTGCTGCAGGTCTTGATGTGTACGAGAAAGAGCCATTGATGGCTGCTGGTCTAGCTGAATTACCAAACGTAATAGTTGCACCACACATTGCAAGCGCTACCCCTTGGACCCGAGATCAAATGGCAATTATCGCCGCACAAAATTTGATCGATGCACTTGAGGGGAAAGAGCCTCAATTCTTGGTAAATAAGGAGTTCCTTAAGAGCTAGAAAGTCGCTACAATAAGCACGCATGATTAAGAACACGAAATCACTGCTTGCGGTCAAAAATGAGGCGACTCGTGAACGACGAAAAATAGTATTGGAAATTATAGAGCATGTGATGACTGTAACAAGTCCACATGCTCTTTTAGAAAAAAATATTGGCAAACTCAATATTGATAAGTACAAAAAAGTAATCGTGATAGCAATCGGAAAGGCCGCGCGAACAATGGCAGATGCATGTGTCGAAATTCTTAAAAGAAAACCAGACGAAATACTTTACGCAGATTCTGGTCACCCACTCCCAACTATTTCTGGAATTACAAAAACAAAAAAAATAATTAATGCCGCAAAAAAACTTACCGAAAATGATTTGGCAATTGTACTATTAAGCGGAGGAGGATCTGCAATGTTCGTTCAACCAGCTGAAGGGATTACTCTCGAAGATAAAATTGAGACAACTAGAACTCTGTTATTATGCGGTGCAACAATCAATGAAATTAATTGTGTTCGAAAACATCTTTCACAGGTAAAAGGCGGGCGGCTGTCAAAACTGCTTTATCCCGCTTATGTAAAAGGTTTTGTGATTTCTGACGTTGTCGGAAACGATCTTAGCACTATAGCATCAGGGCCATTGAGTGCAGATAAAACAACGTTTAAAGATGCCCTCAAAATTCTGACAAAATACAAAGCGCCAGTACCGAATACTGTTTATAAATTTATTGAAAATAATGTAGGATTTTCAGAGAATGAAAGCATAAAACCGAATGATGATATTTTAAAAAAAGTTTCAGTAGAAATTGTGGCAGATCATTTTTCTGCTCTAAATGCAGCAGAAGAAAAAGCAAAATCTATCGCTAGTAATACAAAACATAAGGTTATAGTTCAAAAGAAAATGCTCACTGGTGAAGCACGTAAAGTCGGTCCGGCTATTACAAAAAAAACTCCTAAGAATGCGATTTTAATAGCATGTGGTGAAACAACCGTTACATGCTGCGAAAATCCGGGGAGCGGAGGAAGAAACCAAGAATTTGTATTGAGTACAATTGACGGGTTAAAGCATGACCAAACGGTTGCATCGTTCGGCACAGACGGAATAGATGGAATGTGTCCCGAAAAAGTGGCGGGGGCATTAGTAGATGAAGAAGTTATAATAGTAGCAACTAAATCGAAACTGATAAAAGATGAATTCCTTAGCAAGAATGACTCATACGCATTTTTTAAACAGGCTGGAGGGCAAATTATTACTGGCTCAACCGGCAACAATTTAGGAGACATTGTTCTTTCGGTTCGTGGCTAACATAAGCCATAATTATTGCGCAAATATTCATTTGTCAAATAAGGCCGTTTTGCTTATACTGTGGCGGCTGTAAAAGGACAGCAGATCGAAAACAAGGGCGCGTAGCTCAGGTGGTTAGAGCGCTACACTGATAATGTAGAGGTCGGAAGTTCAACTCTTCCCGCGCCCACCATAACTAAAATATATAGTGTTACGATTTTGTCGTATAATATATACGGTGCTAACCAATATATGATTTAAGAAGTTTTGCCGAACTCTGAAGCTGTGCAACTTCTATTTCATTTAGAGGAACTTCAATAACTTCAGATACACCAGAACCATCAAGAACACACGGAACGCTCATCGCCACATCATTAACTCCATAATAATTTTCAACGAAAACCGATAATGGAACAACAATTCGAGAATTTTGTTTAATTGCACTCGCAATCTCCATCATAACTGTTCCGATTGAATAACATGTAAAACCTATATCGTGAATAATTCTATATGCTGCATTTTTAGTCTCGTCATAGCATGTATCAGCCACTTTCCGATCAAATCCTTCAAAGTCAAAAAGCGGTTTACCTGAAACATTAGCAGAACTAAAAACAGGGAACGAAGAATCACCGTGCTCACCAAGAATATACGCTTCTATACTATGAGGATTTAAACAAAGTTTTTCAGAAATGTGAAATTTAAACCTAGCGGAATCGAGCATTGTACCAGAACCGAATACACGATTTTTAGGAAATTTAGAAAGTTTAAGAGTTTTATAAGTAAGAATATCTACAGGATTCGATACAATTACCAATATTGAATTCGGCGCAGCCATGGCAATTTTAGGAATAATGTCTTCAAATATTTCACTATTCTTTTTAATGAGTTGCAACCGAGTCTCGCCTTCTACTTGCTTTGCACCAGCGGTAATAAAAATAACCTGCGAATTTGCACATGCACTATAATCATCACTAGCAACAACCTTAGTAGCTGGCAAAAAAGAAAGTGCATGCTCAAAGTCGAGCATTAATCCGTGAGCTCGGTCTTTGCTATGATCTACCAATACCAACTCAGTTGTTATTCCGGCTAATAGCATTGCATATGCAGCAGTCGCGCCGACGTTTCCACAGCCGACAATTGACACTTTAAATTGGCTTTGAAACTGAGAAGAAGGTGTACAAAATTTAGTCATGCCGCAACTATATCCCTCTTGCATTTTTCATGCAAAGAGAGAGAATCAATGCCATATGAAACTATTTTTAGATACAGCAAACATCTCTGAAATAAGAGCCGCAAATGCGGCTGGATTAATTAACGGAGTTACAACAAACCCATCTTTATTAGCAAAAGAAAAATTGCCTATTAAAGAAACAATTATTGAAATTTGTGAATTGGTAGACGGACCAATAAGTGCCGAAGTATTAAATATATCGACAACAGAATCAATCATTGCAGAAGCCGAAGACATAGCAAAATGGCACCGTAACATTATTGTAAAAATACCGTGCACATTAGCAGGAATTGCAGCAGCAAAAATATTAGAATCGCGTGGAATACAAACCAACATAACGCTCGTATTTTCAGCAAATCAGGTTCTATTAGCAGCAAAAGCTAACGCATCTTTCATTAGCCCTTTTGTTGGTAGACTAGACGATGTCGGCGAAAACGGATTACTAATGATTGCAAATTCACTAGAGATAATCCGTAAACATAATTTCAAATCTCAAATAATTGTAGCGTCAGTTAGGTCGCCTTTGACTGTAGTACAAGCAGCACAACTTGGAGCGCACGTTGCAACTGTTCCTTATAAGATTTTAGAACAAATGATTAAACACCCGCTCACCGATGCAGGTATAAAAAAGTTTGAAGAAGATTGGAAAAATGCTCGCTTATAAAAAATAATAAAATTTAACCTAGCATTTCCACATACAACAGAGAACAAGGAACACTCACAAATGAACGTTTCTTTATAAAATGGCTAAAGCTGATTCAACGATGTGCTCAGCTGCTAGCCCGTATTTCCATACAAGTTCCCAAGATACACCTGATTCACCGAAGCGGTCTTTGACTCCAATCATAGCTATTTTTACAGGAACTCCTTCACGGGTAATAACTCCTGCGATTAAGTTTCCTACTCCCCCTCTTTGATGTTCTTCAACAGTAATAATTTTCCCCGTTTCTTTTGCTGCTCGCAAAATGGCTTCATCATCGAGTGGCTTGATAGTATGCATATTAATAACACGCGCCTCAATATTGTGATTTTTTTTCAAAATATATGCCGCACGCATTGCCTCAGGTACTTCAGGACCACAAGCAATAATAGTTAGTGCCTCATTTTCGTTAACATAATCACTAGACACCTTACATTCAAAAGCATCTATAAATTGAGGTTGCTCTCCGCGATAGCGATAAATGTTAGCTTTTCCAACAATAAATGGAGTATCAGTTTTAGTTATAACAGGCGTAGACTCGCGAGAAAAACGAACAGATACGGGGCCATTAATCTTTAATACCGCTGCCTCAGTTGCCTTATCAGATTCAAGTGTATCGCATGGAACAAACACAGACATATTTGGCAAAATTGCCATAAGAGTAATGTCTTCTAAACTTTGATGCGTTGCTCCATCTGGGCCAACAGAAATACCACCATGGCCAACTCCAATTTTTACGTTCAAATTCGCATGACAAATAGTTGTTCTAATTTGGTCCCAATTACGACCAGTAATAAATACGCCATAACTTCCTATTACGGGAATCTTTCCTTCCTTTGCTAGCCCAGCCGCAACTACTGTCATGTTCTGTTCAGCTACACCCATGCTAAAAAATCGGCTTAATCGTTCTGGATGATTTTTGTGAAAATCTGAAATACAAATTGAGCCAGATATATCGGCACCAAGACAAACTACTCTCTCATCTGAGCCTATACGATCTAGAGCAGTACCAAAGCCAAATCGAGTTGGAGACATTTGAACCTTCATAACATCTTCACTATTCCACCAATGAGGGCGCAATGACTTTGGAATTAAATTTCCATATTCTTTTGCAATCGTTTCTCGAAGAATTTTTCCTTCTGCAAGAATTTCATCAGTTATCAAATTTTCATATCCCAATTCAGTCAAAGCTAATTTGAGCTGTTCAAAGTTCGGTGCTTTTCCATGCCAATCGACTTTTCCCTCCATAAATGAAACTCCCTTTCCTTTTATAGTGTCGGCAAGAATAACAGTTGGTCGGTCAGTACATGTTTTTGCCTGCTCGAAAGCCGTTAACAACGACTCAACACTGTGTCCATCAACGCGAATTGTGTTCCAACCAAAAGCACGATATTTATCTTCAATTGGTTCAATATTCATTACGTCACAAACTTTTCCATCGATCTGTAATTTATTTAGATCAACTATTACACATAATTTTGATATTTTATGGTGAGCTGCACACATTACTGCCTCCCAAACGCTTCCCTCTTGATGTTCGCCGTCACCCATAATGCAATATGTTCGACGATCTTCATTGTTAAGTCGAGCAGAAAGAGCAGATCCAATGGCGATTCCAAGCCCTTGTCCGAGTGAACCTCCACTCATTTCAATTCCTGGTAATTTATGCCAATCAGGATGCCCTTGAAACGGATAACCAAGAGCACGCAATCCAAGCAAAAAATCCTTTATAGGATAGTAACCAGCAACCCCCATAATACTGTATTGAGCAGGGCATTTATGTTGACCAGAAAGGAACAATCTATCGCGGCCAACCCAATAAGGGTCAGACGGTTTGTTATTCATAACTCCTAAGTAGAGTGCAGATACAATATCAATCATTGAAAGAGAACTGCCAGAATGACCAGAACCAGCAAAATATAGAGCAATTAGATCATACGCGCGCGCTTCGCGCGCTTTCTGAGTAATAAATTCAGCTTTTTCAGAAATAGTTCCAGCTATAGGAAACTGGATTTCTTTTGATGTAAAAGACTTATTCTGCGATGCAGTCTGGGTAGGAGTAGTAATATTCATGAACGACATGCTATTGCTTCAAGCGAGACTATTCAATCCAAATTTAATTGACAAAGCGATAGAATCTTATGGGCTGGCAGAAATATGCTTTTTTTGCTAGAGAGTAAACCTATCAACTCCAGTTACACTTGTATCTGGCCATAAAGTTCTGGAACTTGGCATCGGCTCATCATTTCGAAAAAATGGATCGAACATAGGATCCAAATTCAATGCTAAACTCGCAGCTTGTGCAACAACTCCGCTAACAGTATCAGGCGTTTTTTGGCTGTCACCGTCAACTGGCGACTCTAAATTAGAACCATCAGTTGCGCCAGCGAGTGCCGCAACTACTTCTGCCTGTACATCCTCTTCAGATAATCTGTCTGTCATAAATAATAAATTAATAAATAAAAATCCCCTTTCACTGAAGGGGGGGTAAAGGAATGAAACGTTAATCCTTTTACACCTTCAGCGAATTGCCCTCAATTATAATTGAGTTGCAAATAATGCTGAGAGAAATTGAGAAACGATTCATTAAATAAAATATATACTACAAGATTAGAAACACAATATGCATTAATAATAAATCCACATTTAATGGATACACATAAAAAAACGCTGCCAATTAATACCGACAAAAAGGCTAATACATGGCGAAATTTGGCAGAGAATTGAGAAAGACCTAAGCAACCTCTTTATAATTAGGATCCATATAATGAGGTACTGATTTCTCTCGTTTAATTTCGGCTTTAATAACATTACCAAGAATCGAAGATCCATCACGAGCCATCTGAACTAACCTTGCGCAAACATTACGGGAACGATCTACGCGATTTCTTCCACCATGAGGGAACAATGAAGAAGTCACAACACCGCTTTGGGTATCACTTTCCCATTCAGCGATTCTCATCGCTCCATCAGACATTTTAATTACACTTTCAGCAACGAATGCTCCTAATCCAGTTCCTCCATCTCTTAAAGTGATATCAGGGTTATTTAAAGAGAATGAAATAGAATGGCCATCAAATCCTTTAAGATCATCAGATTGAGTGAGTGCAGCAACTTCTTCTAAATTGGTAAGAGGAAGCGATAACGATCTTTTTTGATCAACAACTCCCTTTAAATGCTTATGTATAGCAGCACGATGACTATCAATAGGAATTCTTGTATTCGTATTAAACACCTCAACTAGAATACTGTCGGCACCTACTGAAATATTTATGAGAAAACCAATATTTGCATCAGCTGAGGAAATTTTTTTTTCATCTCTATTACATGCGACATTAAATGCATTTTGCATTGCAAAAAATATGCTATAAAAAAACGCATTTTCATCACCTAAACATTTTTGATCTGAAGGACAAACAACACAAATTTGCCGATCTATAATTGGAATCTCGCCTAATCCTGGCAGTAAACCTTCTGAATCATTAGTAATTCCAAATTTACTTTGCCTATGAAAGTAAGTAACCGCTGAATTTGCTACTTTATTTGGATCAAATTCAGTATGAGTTGGTTTCTTAGACAACATAGCAGAATTAACCATTAACAAATGCCTAAGTATATCTAGTGTTATTCCTAAACGTGAATTTATAAGAGATAAGTCGTTATCATCAAATGAATCGCTGTCTTCTGATGATAATGCTGAGATTAATCCAGTTTCTGCTCTATTTGCAGCAGCTTTTGTATCATGATCAATTCGCCTAGAAATCATTTTCCAAAATTCGTTCTTTGAGCTTTGATTTTTTACAAATTCGAATAATTCGTTTATCAAATGAAATATATTCGCTAAATGTCTAATAGTAGCTAACTGAGAATCGGCATCACTCTCAATACTAACCTCGCGAGGTGCTCTATCTAGCAAAGTAGCAACATAGCTCAATACATGAGGCATAAATCCAATAATATTAGGATTTTCCTCCATCTGAATCATCCAGCCACGAATTGCAGAAAATAGCTGTTCGTCTGATTTAACATATTCATCTGCATCCTCTCCTCGCTCATGTAACCTGCCATAATTTCGAGGAGCAATTTCTGTATTATGCCTTAATAAACCGCCTACAATTTCAGAATCTGTTGGTTTTACTGAAAGCGCAATGTCAGTGATAGGAGATGGCAAACTAGTATTACCGACATAATCAACAATTGTCGGGGTACATGGAGTTCTTGGCTCCCCTGCTCGATTTGAGCTATCTTCATACATAATTTTTGCCTTAGAGCCGAGCTATTCTATAAGATATTAACTATAAGTCAACCCCAAATAACTAATAATAAAAATATAAGAATTCACATGGTAATATTGAAATATGATAAAAACTAACGAAAAAACACTTGTTGAGCTGGCAGTGCAAGGTGTTACAAACCACTCAGACGAATTTTTAGCGCATGAAGTAAGCCATGAAGGTATTGCACATAGCCTTCCGGGGGTAGGATCAATCACATACAACGTTAGAGTTGGAGATAAATCATTCGGATGGACGTCAGACCATACAGAACCCGGAGTTTCCTCTATCTGCACTTCAACCGAAAAAGCGTACATGAAAGGCTACAATTTTTTAGCATGTATCGGAAACGAAGTTCGAATATTAACAGGTGACGCAAAAGGCGAAAAAGGAGTAGTAACAGGCAAGCACGGAGGAGTTGAACATGTGCTAATAGATTTTCCTCAAAAAGTTCTTGAAAAGTTAACACTCGACGACAAATTTTTAATTCGCTCAGTTGGTCAAGGACTCGCAATTGTCGATTTCTCACAAATCCGAATGATGAATCTTTCACCATCATTATTCAAGAAAATGAATGTTTCAGAAAAAAATGACAGTATATTTGTAGGAGTTACACATATTATCCCGGCAGAAATTATGGGATCAGGAATAGGATCTCTTGCTTGCACACGCGGAGACTATGACATTACAACGCAAGATTCTGAGGCTATAAAAAAATATCACCTCGATGAAATACGATTGGGAGACATAATTGCGATTGAAGATGCTGACAACTCATACGGGCGCTGTTACAAAAAAGGAGCTGTATCAATTTGCGTAGTCGCACATGCAAATTCGTTTATAGCAGGCCATGGGCCAGGTGTAACCACTATCATGACAACTTCAAAAGCTGGAATCATAAAACCTATTCTAGATGCACACGCAAATATTGCCGAACTGATGAAGATTGGCAGATACAGCAAGAAATAAACAAAATCACCAGCCTCCTCCGGCGCCACCGCCGCCTGAGTGACCACCACCGAATCCTCCGAATCCCCCGCCGCCTCCGCCAAAGCCACCGCGACCACCGCCCCAAAAGCCTCCGCGCGTGCGCCAAAAATCTGTCGGTAGCCCTTTTGCTAAACGATCTTGATAAGTTTTTGAGAGAAAATAATCGATTATCGCGCCAACAATTAAAAAAACACCTGAAAATATTAGTGCATATACCGTTGTGTACAAAACGAAACCAATCAAAAAACCGCCAACACCACCAATAATACCTCCTGCATACCAAGATTTCGAACGAGCCAAAAATCCTGCAAGATAAGAAGAAAGGAACATAAATAATATAATTCCATACCAAACAAACATGACGAAATCACCACTATTTAAGCTAGACGAATCTGATTTTGGGCTATACTCACCCTTCAATGCGCTTTGAATAGATGTAATTCCGTTATTAATCGCAGCATAAAAATTACCTTTTTTGAATTCAGGAACCATTTCATCTCGAATTATTCTTCCCGTAACACTATCTGGAAGAGCACCTTCAATACCTCGGCCATTATTAATAAAAATGTCGCCATGCTCAGGGAAACTCTGGCCAAATTTTGGACCGATTGCAATTATCACACCGTTGTCTTTGCCGGCTTTACCAACATTCCAGCTATCAAATAGCTTTTGTGAATAGGTAAAAGCATCTAAGCCTTGAAAATCTTTTGTAATAACAACTGCAATTTCAGTCGATGTTTGTTTCTCGTAGTCAGAAAGAGTTTTTTCGAGTTGAGCCTTCTCGGTCGAATTTAATAAACCAGCAGAATCATTCACATAACCAGAAAACGCAGGAACGACAAATGCAGCAAGCGAAGTGGATGTAAAAATCCAAAATGCAAACAAAGCAACTAAAACGTTTCTTCCTTTAAATAACGACATAAGAAAAACGATTAGAGACTAATAAATTTAGAAAACAACAGCTGGAGCGTCTTTTGCCTGTGCTGAAGTCGTTTCAAATCGAGGCTTCTCAGTGAAATTGAAAATTCCTGCAATAATATTTGATGGGAATGTTCGAAGTTTCTTATTTAAAGTATTAACAACTTCATTGTAAGCATTTCTCGCAACAGATACACGATTTTCTGTTCCTTCAAGCTGGTCTTGTAAAGACTGAAAATTTGCTGTGCTCTTTATCTGTGGATAATTTTCGGTAATTACCAATAATCTACCAAGGGCTGACTCCGTTTTGTTAATTGCATCAACTCTCTCAGGAGTTCCAGGCTGAGAACCAGCATAACCTTGTCTTGCAGATGCAATATCATCGGCAATAGATTTCTCAAGATTTCCAGATGCCTTTACTGTTGCAACCAAATTTGGAATTAAGTCGTATCGTCGTTGATATTGAACTTCAATATCTGATTGAGCAGTTTTTGCATTCTCATCAAGATTAACAAGCGAGTTATATGATGAAACAGTCCAAATTCCTAGAACTACTATAATTCCAAGTATGCTGAGGGCAACGATTTTTCCTATTGATAACTTTTTTTCCATAAATTCCTTAATTTTAGTTAATAAAATTTCGCGCGTAGTATAAGGGAATATTAGTTAATTTAAAAGGCAAACATATACACAAAAAAACCACCTCTTCAATAAAGAAGAAGTGGTTAAAATTTGAATTAAGTTGGTATAAATACCAGTTAAAAGCACAGCGTAATAGAGAAACCGATCCAGTCATCCCGATAAATCGGGAGCCAGATACGACCTATCCCATTTTTGATGCAACCGAAGTTGCAGGTGTTTATGGGAATAGCTTTGAAAAAATCAAAGTAGCTCTATAAAAGAGACATTCCATCCGCAGGTTCTCCTACGGATACCTTGTTACGACTTAGCTCCAGTCAGTAGTATCGCCTTAACTCCTCACTGAGTGAGAAGCTTTAGGCGCTCCTACCTTCCATAGCTTGACGGGCGGTGAGTACAAGACCCAGGAACATATTCACCGCGCCATGGCTGATACGCGGTTACTAGCGATTCCAGCTTCATGAGGTCGAGTTGCAGACCTCAATCCGAACTTGGGCCGGCTTTAGGGATTTGCTCCCCCTTACGGGTTCGCTTCCCACTGTACCGGCCATTGTAGCACGTTTGTCGCCCTAGGCATAAGGGCCATGCTGATTTGACGTCATCCACACCTTCCTCCGACTTTGCGCCGGCGGTCTCCTGCGAAATTTGCAACACAGGACGTGGGTTGCGCTCGTTTATGGACTGAACCAAACACCTCAAGGC
>JAHFJU010000115.1 GCA_023245725.1 Candidatus Peregrinibacteria bacterium | reverse complement strand
CATAATTCGTTCTTTATCTTCATCTGTATATGCGTAGAATGCCTTTTTACCAAAACTCAATTTATAAAGAGGAGGTTGTGCAATCAAAATATGTCCCTGCTCAATATGAGATTTGAAGTAGCGGTAGAATAATGTCAAAAGCAAAGTACGAATGTGGGCACCATCGACATCGGCATCGGTCATTATTACAACTCGATCATAACGTAGGCGCTGAATATCGAATGTTTCACCGACTCCAACACCCATTGCAATAATTAGCGACTTTATTTCGTTGTTTGCAATAATTCTATCAAGACGAGCCTGTTCAACGTTTAAGATTTTTCCACGAAGAGGTAAAACTGCTTGGTAATCGCGGTTACGGCCTTGTTTAGCGCTACCTCCAGCAGAATCTCCCTCAACTATGTAAAGTTCGCATTGTTTTGGGTCGCGAGATGAACAATCTGCCAACTTTCCTGGTAAAGTCATACCCTCAAGTGCCCCCTTACGAATGACTGAGTCACGAGCAGCGCGAGCCGCAAGGCGAGCGCGTGCTGCAAGAGCACATTTACCAATAATTCCTTGTGCGTCTTTAGGATTTTCTTCGAGATATTGCTGAAAGAAATCGTTAAATACCGCTTCAACAGCAGTTCGCATTTCAGGATTTCCGAGCTTGCTCTTTGTCTGTCCCTCAAACTGAGGATCAGCAAGTTTTACAGATATAATTGCAGTTAATCCTTCACGAACATCATCAGCGGTTAAATTTTCATCTTTCTCTTTGAGCAATCCTGCTTTTCTAGCATAAGCATTTATAGTTCGAGTTAAAGCTGAACGAAAACCAGTCAAATGCATTCCTCCTTCTGGAGTATGAATATTATTTGCAAAAGTAAAAATATTCTCTTGAAAGGCCTGTGTATACTGCAAAGCAATTTCGACTTTTCCCTCTGGAACATCTTTTTCAGTAGAAATAACTTTAGAAATAGCTTCTTTATTTTTATCGAGATGATAAACATATGAAGAAATACCTCCTTCAAAATAGAAACGGTATCTTTCACTTGTACGATTATCAATAAGAGAAATTGAAATACCTTTGGTTAAATATGCCTGCTGACGAATTCTATTAAGAATCGTTTGGCTATTAAAAACCATATTTTTGCCAAAGATTTCTTCGTCAGGTTCAAAAGTCACCTTTGTTCCACGCTTTTCTGTCTTTCCAATTTTCTTCACATCTGCTTTTGGAACTCCACGAACATATTTCTGCTCATAAATTTCACCATCTCTATAAACTTCTACTTCAGTTGTCGATGAAAGTGCATTAACTACAGAAGCACCAACTCCGTGAAGACCTCCTGAAACCTTGTATCCGCCACCACCAAATTTACCTCCGGCATGCAAAACTGTAAGAACAACTTCAAGAGCAGACTTTCCGGTTTTAGGATGAATATCAACCGGAATACCACGACCGTTATCATCTACCGAGATGCGCGTATCATTCTCAATACAAATAATAATACTGTCACAATGACCAGCCATTGCTTCGTCAATTGCATTATCAACGATTTCCCAAACTAAATGATGAAAACCAGCGACATCAGTTGTACCAATATACATTCCGGGGCGCTTTCGCACTGCGGCCAAACCTTCTAAAACCTGAATACTTGCTGCTGAATAATCAGCGGTTGTTGAATCTTTTGGAGCCATAATTTTTCGTTAAAAAAACACCTGCAGCAGTTTAGCAGAATAGTTTTCTAACGACAATCGACAAAGCTACTTTTGAATGCTTCGGTCAAGCAGATTCTGAACCTCAGTCGATTTATCCTTTTCAAAGGCAGCTCGCTCGTAAATTTGATCTACTCTAAATGCCAACTCTTTAAATGCAAAAGTTCCACTTACCGGCATTTGGCCGAGAACGGTTTGCACTTCAAGATTTTGAACTGTTGAAAGGTCTACAGAGATGTCGAATGAAAATAATTTCTGAGCAGTATCAACTCCGCGTGTTGCAAGAAGTACTTTAATCACACCTTTATCATAGTTACTTGAATCGATGTATTTATCATCAACTGTAATCTGTGCCTCAGAAAGGCTCTTCTTCAATGCATCAACAACAGCTCTAACTTTTGTACCATGATCGTCGGTTTGAACAACGGTCAAAGAATCTGCAGTAACATTATTTTGTAATTTTAGTTTTCCGCGCAATACAAGAAGCAAAGTTCTCAAATTCTCCAGACGAACACCATTTTGAATTTCTTTTCCATCAAAAACTATCGAAGAAAAAAGTTTTCTTACTGTATCGTAACGGGCACTGAATGATGCTCCATCAAATGTTGAAGAAGTAATAATAACGACCGATGAATCCTCATTATCGTCGAACGCAATGTGAACACTTGAAAGCGCGGTTGAGGCAAAATCATTTGCCGCAATTGATCCAAGTTGCTCACGGGCGATAGAAGAAAGTCCGTTCCCGCCTGTGGCAGTATTCAACAGTTGAGCAATATAACCAGCGTCACGAACCTTTGTTTTGTATTCGGCGAAATTTACTTGATAACTACCATGCAAAGTTTCAGTTTCTGCTGATCTCAAAAATCCAATAAATGGCTCAATGTCTTTATACTGCCCTTCAAAATACGAGTAGAAAGAGCTATCGGCGATCAAGGGCTTTACAAGATCAATTGTCTGAGCAATAAAAATCATTGACGAACGAGCTTGTTGAAATTCAATTCGACCCGAATCTAAAAACTTTTTTATAAGCTGCAATTGCTCTAATTTTTGAACCATGAAAAATTGTTGAGTATCAGTTTTAATTTCGCTTGTTGTAGTTTTTGAAAGTGATTGTTCTTGTAAAAGAGCAAGTGAACGATATGAATTTTCACGCATTAAATATGGTGAACTTGAAATAATATCGTTCAATAACTCGGTTAAATAAGTAGCGTCTTTTTGATTGAGTGAAGAAACATTTTTTTCGATTGATGAAACAAGAACGTTCATTGCAGAAACTTCAGAATCCTTTTGCTCAGGAGAAGTTGCAGCACCAACCGAATCGTAAAGAGACATAAAATCAGCAAGTATTGAGTCAAATACTGACATCGGAATCAATCCTCTAACTGTATTTCTAGCAGGCTCAAAAGTTGAATCTGAAACAGATTGTTCGAGACTATCAAAAGTAGCCAATAATTCATTTTGTAATTCATTTTTTTGAGGAGATACCTTGCTTTCAAATGTCGATAACATTGATTTTCCTTCAGCAAATTCTCCTATATTTAGGTAATACAAAGCGGTATCTAAATATTTTAGAGAATCGGCATATTCAACCTTAATTTTTTTTTGAGAATCAAACGCGAGTGAACTTTTTAGAGACATTGCCATTGACGCAATAGACTGCCCAATAGATGACCCATCTTGCGAAACTCGAGGGCCACGTTCTCGAATCGCGTCTGTGAACTGCTTAGAGAGAGTCTTATTTACCATATCATCAGCGGCGATGTTTGATTTATACCAAGAAGAATCAGGTGTAAGTGAGAATAGAGTAAACTGTTTATAGAACTTGCTAGGCAAAATTTGCTGCAACTCCTTTGCGTAATTCTTTATTGTAGAATCATAGATA
>JAHFJU010000039.1 GCA_023245725.1 Candidatus Peregrinibacteria bacterium | reverse complement strand
CGCCTTGAGCAAATTCTTCAGCATGGCCTAGTGCATGAGCAATTCCAAGCGCGTCATCTTGCACTTCATACATAAATCGACAGCCGAATTTTCGGCCAGAGCCTAATAGTTTTATAAAACCACCTGCGTATTCTCGACCAGTTACAATTAAAATGTCTTTAATTCCGCTATTTATAAGCGTCTCCAGCGGATAAAAAATCATTGGGCGGTCGTATATTGGCAACAAATGTTTGTTTGTAACATCGGTTAGAGGGGCAAGTCTGCGGCCATTTCCTCCTGCTAAAATTATTCCTTTCATAATGCGTTGGTTATGCCGATTATAAAGGATTTGTTACGCTTTTAGAATATATTCTTTATCGAATAAATATTCACTTAGAGCAGCTTTCCAACTACGAAGTTTTGGAGTCTTCTCATTGCTTAGTACTGAATATTTTGGCCGTTTCGCTGGCCTATTAAATTCAACAGTAGAAATAGGATTTACTGCATTTGGCAGCCCTAAAATTGTAAAGATTTCATGCGCAAGCTGATACCAAGTTGCTTCACCGCTATTTACCAAATGAACAATTCCGTTTGTTCCTTTTTTTATCTCGTTATATAGCGCATTTGCAAAATCAATTGTGTAAGTTGGTGAGCCGGTTTGGTCGTTAACAACACGCAGAGGTTCTCCTTTTACGGATAGTTCTAGCATAGTGTCTACGAAGTTTTTGCCATTCGGTCCAAATGGCCAAGCGGTACGAGCAACAAGCGATTTTTGATAGTTTAAAACTGCTGTTTCGCCCGCCAATTTTGATTTTGCGTAAACTGAAATAGGGTTTGTGTTTGCGTCTTCAGCATATGGTTCATGCGAAACACCGTCAAAAACGTAATCGGTACTTATGTGAACTAATTTCGCATCGTATTTTTTAGCAACATTAGAAATTATTTCTGGAGCCAAGCCATTAAGCGTGAAACATTTTTCACCCTCAATAACATCGGTTTCTGCTCTATCTACTGCGGTGTATCCTGTTGCATTAATTATAACGTCAGGTGAAAATTTTTCGCACACATTAGCTAATTTAAATTTGTCTGTTACGTCGCACTCGGCGTGTGTCGGTGCTAAAACATTTTCACTATTCAAATTCAACACTGAAAACAGTGCAGAACCAATTAGCCCTCGAGCGCCGAGTAATAATATCTTCATTATGCAATCATGGTAATGAGTGTCTTTGCATCAACAACTTTTGCGTCTTTTTCGCAACGCTTTTTTACTTCAAAGCCGCCGTTTTTTAGTGAGCGGGCAGAAACAACAACTCTCCACGGAATTCCGATAAGGTCTGAGTCGTTCAGCTTTTTGCCGGTTGATTCGTCGCGGTCATCGATCATTACTTCAACTCCAAGATTTTGCATTTGAGTATAAAGCTCGTTTGCGCTTTCGAGTACCTCTGGCTGATTACCGAGCGTAACAATATGAGCAGTAAATGGCGCGATTGACTCAGGCCAAATAATGCCTTTCTCATCGTGAAAAACTTCAACGAGCGTGCCCATTACCCGTGAAGGACCAATTCCGTAACAACCCATTTCAACCGGTTTTCTTTCTCCTTTTTCGTCTGCATAGGTGAAACCAAATGCTGTTGAGAAACGCGTTCGAAGTTTAAAAATGTTGCCAACTTCAATTGCCTTTTTCTGTACCAAGTCTTTGGAATCAC
The DNA here is from genome assembly GCA_023245725.1 of Candidatus Peregrinibacteria bacterium. Classification (GTDB taxonomy): domain Bacteria; phylum Patescibacteriota; class Gracilibacteria; order UBA1369; family UM-FILTER-53-11; genus JAHFJU01. Next base: position 11,929 of record JAHFJU010000039.1, on the reverse strand, counting down.
ATTTCGGACATGCATTTTGATCGTCGATTATCTCTTTATTAATGCCGATTTTACATTTTTCACAAACGTAAATCGTGTCTTCACCAATATCGCAAAGTGTCTGAAATTCATGTGAGTATTTCGAAAAACTTCCACCAGACGCATATGTTAAAAGTGTAATATCACCAAGCCCTAGTCGAGCGTAAATTCGGTGGTAGGCAGCCTGAACTTTTTCATAGTACGCATTTAAATCCTCTTCATTTGCGTGAAAAGAATAAAGGTCTTTCATATTGAATTCTCGGCCACGCAATACACCAGAACGAGCACGCGCCTCATTACGAAACTTGTTTTGAATTTGGTACACGGCAACCGGAAAATCGCGATACGAAAAGGCAAACTGCGCAACTAATGGAGTGATTACTTCTTCGTGGGATTGGTTTAATACAAACTTACCGCCGTGTCCTTCAAGATGAAACAAAACATCAATTTCTTGTCGACCGGTTTGAATATAACTTTCCAGCTGAGTTAGCGCCGGCATAAGAACTTCTTGTGCACCAAGTGCATTCATTTCATCACGAATAATTTTTTGGATTTTAACTAAAACCCGTAAACCAAGAGGTAAGTAGTTGTAAACTCCTGCAACTTGCCTTGCAATAAAGCCACCCTGTGAGAGAAATTGAGCATTTATCGAGTCGGCGTCTGCTGGGGCTTCGAACTTCGTTTTTGAAAATAGTTGTGAATATCGCATGAGTTTTATGAGGTTATTTTTTTAAATCTTTAGATGTTTTTTTTGAAGTTGGAGATTGCGTAATTCCAATGTGTTTTCTGTTCGTATATATGGCTTGTCTATCAACAATATGTTGCCACCATTCACGGTTCTCATTGTACCAAGTAAATGTTTTTTTAATACCCTCGGCAAATGTGGTTTTTGGGCTCCATCCTAATTCTGTTTCAAGTTTTTTCGGATCAATTGCATATCGTCGATCGTGCGCTTTTCTGTCTTCTACATACGTTAATAGTGTCTCAGGTTTTTCAAGGTAACTCAGAATCATTTGAGCAATTTGAATGTTCTCTTTTTCATTATGCCCACCTATGTTGTAAACGGCTCCCGGTTTTGCATTATGCAAAATTAGATCGATTGCTTCACAGTGATCTTCGACATATAGCCAATCACGAACATTTTTACCATCACCATACATTGGCAGTGGCTTATCTTGGCTCGCCAATTGAAAGAAAAAGGGGATTAACTTTTCAGGGAACTGATATGGTCCGTAGTTGTTTGAACATCGGCTTATAGTTGCGTGCATTCCATATGTTTCATGGTAAGAACGAACAAGTAAATCTGCCGCCGCTTTAGACGCCGCATATGGGCAATTTGGCGCGATTGGTGTTGCTTCTGTAAAGTAGTCTGTTGAATTAGTGCCAAGGTCTCCATATACCTCATCGGTTGATACTTGGTGGTATCTTGGAACATCGAATTCTCGGCATGCTGCAAGCAAAGTATGAGTACCTACAATGTTTGTTTGAACAAATTCTCCGGGTGCAACAATCGAGCGATCAACATGAGTTTCTGCGGCGAAATTCACAACTTTTGAGAATTCGTATTTTTTAAATAGTTCTCGAATAAGTTTTGAGTCGCTTATATCTCCGCTTACAAATTCGATTTTATTAGAATCGAGTAACGACTGAATATTTTCTAAGTTTCCCGCATAAGTAAGCCTATCAATAACAACAATTTTGTATTCAGGATATTTTGACACGCAATGATAAACAAAGTTTGTACCTATGAATCCTGCGCCGCCTGTTATTAGAATTGTCTGCCTCATTTGCTTTGTTGCTTAAATTGATCGAAGTCGAGAATATAATCTTTAGTTCCTTCATACGAAGTCGAACTCAAGGCTAGCATTATAGAGTTTTTGCTAAAATGATCAAATTCGTGCCATATCATGGCACCGGTATAAAGTGCTTTTCCGGGCTTATTCATAAGGATTGATCGCCATTTTTTGCCATCGTGAACGCGTGCTCGAAAGTTTCCTGCTACACATACAAAAACCTCTTCCTCTTTAACATGTGCGTGCCCTCCTCTAATAGCTTTTGTATCATATAAAAAATATGCCCGTTTAGGATCAAATGGAAGATCATCAAATTCACTTACAGCCAAAGCACCACGTTTATCGGTATGAACAGGAAGTGAAAATACCTTAATTTCGTCTTTAAGAGGATTCATAACATGAGGCTAAAGAACTACCTTTTTTCGTCGCTCTTCTTTCCAGCTTTCTAAAACATCACCTTCTTCTAGCTTTATATCTCCTTCAAAACGAATTCCACATTCGCTACCTTCATGCATTTCGTGAACTTGGTCGGTGTTTTTCTTAAGAGAACCGAGAGTTCCTTCGCCAATCAGTTTTTCCGCTCTAAATACTCTAAGTTTTGTCTTGTTTTCGACTTTGCCTGACAAAACTTTACAACCTACAATCATTACTTTTCGCTGTGTCATAAATACCGCGCGAACCTCAGCACGGCCGAGTGTAACCTGTGAAACATCTGGCTCTAACATTCCAGTTAGGATTTTTTTGAGATCCTCAATCAATTTATAAATAATTTGATATGTAAATATTTGTACATTATTTCTGTCTGCAACCTCTCGAACGTGTAAGTTCGCCTCTGTATTAAATCCTATAACAACAACCCCGGGAGTAGCGGCGGCCATCATCACATCGCTTTCGCTAATTTGACCAATAGCAGAGTGAATGATTTTTACTGTTATATCTTCGTGCTTGATTTGCCCAACCGAGAGTTTTAGTGCTTCTAGAGTACCTAAAGTATCTGCTTTTAATACAATTTTAAGCTGTTGCATTCGGCCTTCTTTAAGGGCTGACATAATATACTCAAGAGTTTTTGTATTCGCTCCTGCTGTTTCGTCAATTCGGTGAATACCAATTTGACTAGCCTTAGAACGAGCCTCTTCAACACTAGCAACAACTTGTAATACATCGCCAGCGTTAGGCGTTTTTTCAAGGCCGGCAATGCGAACAGGAGTTGAAGGACCAGCAATCTGAATAGTTTGATTGTGATCATTCTTCATAACTTTAACTCGACCGAAAATATCTCCGACTATGAATGGATCTTGCTGCCTGAGAGTGCCTGAATTAACCAAAATTGTTGCAACCGGCCCCATGCTTTTATCAACATGCGATTCTAGAACAGTACAAACAGCCAAACGTGTAGGATTAGCCTTGTACTGGTTCATATCAGCAACAAGAAGAATCATGTCGAGAAGGTTTGGAATGCCTTGTTTTGTATGCGCAGAAACAGGAGCAATGATTGTAGTACCTCCCCATTCCTCTGGCTGAAGTCCAATTTCTGCAAGTTGGCCTTTAACGCGATCGAGGTTGATTCCTTCTTTATCGATTTTATTAAGTGCAACGATAATCGGAACTTCTGCAGCAAGTGCATGATTTAGTGCCTCGATAGTTTGTGGTTTTGGCCCTTCGTCTGCCGCAATAACCAAAATGACAATGTCTGTAACTTTCGCTCCTCGTGCACGCATAGATGTAAACGCCTCATGCCCCGGAGTATCGATGAATGTAATTTTTCTACCGTTTTTCTCTACTTGATACGCACCTATGTGCTGTGTAATGCCTCCTGCTTCGCCCTTGGCAACTTCAGATTCACGAATAGAATCGAGAAGTGAAGTCTTTCCGTGATCAACGTGACCCATGATTGTAACAACTGGAGGTCTTTCAACTAAAACCGCTTGATCTTTTTCTTCAAGAAGTAGGTCTAGGTTACCGCTAGAAATGTCTTCAATAGCAGCTGCGGCGCGCTTGTGTTTAATTTTAATACCAAAATCGTCGGCAATGATTGAAGCCGTTTCGTAGTCGATTGATTGGTTTATATTAGCCAAAATCCCGTTCTTCATCAATTCACCAATAATTCTAATAGGATTTACACCTGTTTTTTCTGAAAATTCTTTAACTGTAATCACATCTGGAATTTCAAAAACTTGTGTGCCGATTATTTTTGAAGCTTGTGTTTGTTGTGTTGGAGCAGAAGGCTTTACAGTGGCTTTCTTTGCCTTTGTATCTTTATTACCGGCAGTCATTTTTCGCTGACTCTTAATAATTTCTCTATCTAATTCTTTTTCATGATAATCGTCGATATCAACAACTGCTTCGGCTATATCATCTACAACGTCAGTATTTTCTACTACAACTGGCGCGGTAAGAGCACTTCGAAGCATATCTGCGCTTATTTCGTCGACAGTTCGTGCAGTCGATTTTAGTTCAACGCCAATTGATGCAAACTTTGCCTTTAGTTCAGCGGAAGTTAGGTTTAGTTCTTTTGCTAATTCAGATAATTTTACAGACATAAATAAGAGCCACCGCATTCTACCTGACGATAAGGTAAAGCGAAAGAGGAGATTAGAATGGCTAATAATTATGTTGCGACGATCTATATAGTTGAAAAAAATCTACTCGACTTGGGCGACTTCACTCTTCATATCTATCATGTCTATCTTGGTTCCCAGCTTATCTAAGCGTTTTTTTGCCTCATCGTACTTATTATTTGCGTTAGTAATGTGGCTGCCTACAATTTCGAATGCATCACCGAAACGAACAAAATCGCCTTTGAGTCTAACGAGTGATCCTTGAATTTCGTGTGCGTTTTTTTCGATTTGCATGCCTCTAAGTCCTATTAAAATTGTTTGAATATATACAAAAAAATTATTTGGCGAGACAGGAATTACGCGTTTCTTAAAGGCATATGCAGCCAAACTGTCAGAATCTTCATCTTTTACAATTACTTCGTAATAAACATTTTCTGCAGGAATATATAGTAATGCGAAATCGAGAGTTCCTTCATCTGGCAAAATGTATCGAGCAATTTCATCGATTCGTTTTTTTACATCGTTAATAAATAGTTTTTTTATTTTTTTAGCTTCTTCGGGATCTTCAATTGAAATCAATTTTCGAAAATTTTCGAGTGGAAACTTTGAGTCGATTGGTACGATTTTGTCGTCTGCAAGGTGAAGCGCAGCATCGACTTTTTCTCCACTTCTAAAAGTGTATGGCATCGAAAATTTATCTTTCGGAAAATACTGACTTAAAATGTCGTTTAAAAAAAATTCGCCAAGCGTGCCGCGGAGTTTTGGTGCTCGAAGAATATCGTGAAGACCTGAGATATCTTTCCCTAGATCGGCAATGTGTTTTGTGGCTTCGTTCATTTTTCCGAACTGCTCGTTAACGCTCCCCATAAAGTGTGCTGCTTTATCGAGCCTATCTGTCATTGTACGGTTCGATTCTTGCATTACTGAGGCATTTTCTTTCAGCCGCGTATTTAGTTGGTCGTTAATTTCGCGAAGACGTTGATTGAAAGTCTCATTTAACATTCTAAGCATTTCTGCCGATTCACTCGGCGCTTGCCGCTGCATTTTTATAATTATTGCCATCACTAAAATGGCTACACAAACGCCTATAAATCCAAGAAAAAAAATCATATGTCGAGATTATAACGCGTCGGGACAAATCATGCGATAGGGGCAAAAGTTACACTGAAAACCTGGAAGTGCACCGAATTCAGATAAGGCAATTTCTTGAGACACAGAAGTTATGGCGTCGATGCATTTTTTAATATCTGCCTCGCTGCGTGTTGCTGTAAGCCATTCTCCATTCTCTAAGAAAACCAATGAATATCTAGATACAGGAATTTTTAATGAGTCGCGCGCAGCTAGTGCGTATACAGAAAGTTGCATGTCTTTTTTTACATCGTAAGAACCTGATTTTCCAGTTTTGTAGTCGATAATTTCGTATGTTCCATCATCAAGTTTATCTATTCTATCAATTCTGCCAGATACCTTAACTCCATCTATTTTTAAACTAAATGAGCGTTCGACAGAGTAGGGAACTCGATTCGATTTTTTCTCATCGTAAAAGAATTTTTCAAGACATTCCCAACCAAGCTCTTGGTTCTCTTGTGCTTCTTTTTTCGATCCGTATCCACGATTTACCCAATTTTTTTCGAGCATTTTTTTAAGATATAATTTGTCTTCTTCAGAATACAAACTCTTTCTCTCTTCTGGAGATTTTTCTGCTCGATCAATTAGATGTAGCGAAAAATCTCTAAGTGCATTATGCAGACTTACTCCAAAACTTAACGATGCGTTTGGCGGCTCTGTTAATCCTAATTCATATCTGTATTGATATTTTTTTGGACACATTTGAAATGTGGAAAGTTGGCTGTAGCTAAGGCTTTTCAGAACGGAAACTTTTTTTGAGACAGAGCCGCTAGATAAATTTAATGTTAGTTGATCTTTAGAAGATGGTGATGAAATAGAATGATCAATAACTCGTGCGGTTCCAGTCGTTCTTGCTTCTTCGCAAAATATCGATGGTTTAAATTTTCGTGAGCCTTCGTAAAAGTCGCTATATGTGATTGTTAGAAGTTCTTTTGCGCGCGTGCATGCAACATAAAAAAGTCGTCTTTCCTCTTCAATGTGTGAAGTTTCGCGCGCTTCTTCTTTTACCAAACCTTCAGGAATTTGCAGCGAATCGCTTCTATTTATCGTCGGAAATTTGTTTTGAGCCGCACCAACAATAAATACGATGTCGAATTCAAGGCCCTTTGAGCCGTGAATTGTCATTAGCGCAATAGGATTTTGATCGGTTTCTTTCTGAGCTGTGGAGTTATCTGTGCTTCCAACATCTTCAGAAAGCCGAATATATTCAAGCAAATCTGCCACTGTTATGTGCGTATGTTTTTCTTCAAATTCTCTAATGAATTCAGAAAATTGAGCAAGCTCCGTGAGCTCATCTGTCAGTTCATGCTTTTGCGAGTATTCGAGGTATCCTGATTTTTCAATGAAGCTTCCAATAACCGCACTAACAGGATTTTCGCGCGAAAACTCAATAGTTTCGGAAATGATTTTTTTTATTCCGTTCCACTGTTCGTCGTTCAAGAAAGTATACAAAGCAAGCGAGTCGGCTCGCGCTGTTTTTAAGGCTTCATGAAGCCCTTCCATTGGAACATTAAATGCACGAAGAGAGAGGAGTCGATACAAACTTAAATCATCCCATGGGTTTAAAACAACCCTCAATAAAGCTATCATGTCTTTAACAATTGGCTTAGAAATGAGTTCTATAGTTGTCGATGTTTCAAACTCAATTTCACGCTTTGAAAACTCTTCTACAAACGGTTTTAATAATGCGTTTGTTCTTGCAAGAATTGCTACAGATTTCTTTCTTTTGGCGGCGCGTATAGCTTTCTCGGCAATGAATTGAATTTCTTCGTGCCAATGTGAAAAACGGTGTATCTCAGGTTTATCGTATAATTTTTCTTCATCGAAGGCTCTACTTTTGAGTTTTTTATCTATACCAGACTGCACCTCAAGTCGGTATGGATTGTTCTTTTGAATTACGGCATAGCTGCAGTCTAAAATCGGCTGTACTGAGCGATAGTTGTCATTTAATACAACCTGCTGAGCATCTGGAAAATTTTCTTTGAACGTCAAAATATTGTGTAGAGATGCACCGCGCCATTTATATATAGCTTGGTCATCGTCGCCAACAACCATTATTGATTTATTTCGTTTTACTATCGCGTCAATCATTTCATTTTGAACAATATTCGTATCTTGATACTCGTCTAAAATTACGAATTTATACTTTTCTGCATAATGCGCCGCTACCGATGGCCGAGATTTTAACAATTCTCGTGCGTGATAAGTAAGCCCTGCGTAATCAGTCTTGCCCTCTTCAATAAGCAACGCCATGTATGTTTCGTATAGCTGTGCAAGTTCGCCGTGTTTAATTACATATTCCTTCTCTTCATCTGTAGTGGCACTATCACTCAATTTAGTAATGCAGTCGCCGTACATCTGTGGAGAAATTGCTTCATCTTGAAGGCGACCAAAATATTGCGACATCATCGATAAAATCCCATATGGTTGGCTTCTGCTCCTGTAATATGAAAAATTAAACCTATCATAATTCTGACGTAGAAATACCAATAAATCCGCATCTTTTAATAAAACAAAATCGGGGTTAAGCCCAATCTCAACACCGTGGCTTCTAAGTATGTGATCTGCAAATGCGTGAAATGTACCTATAAACGGCTCGCTGCTACCAAGAGGTAATTCTGTCACAATGCGAGTGTGCATTTCTTCAGCGGCTTTTTCAGTGAACGTTAGTGCTAAAATTGATTCTGGCGAAATTCCATCATCATTAATAAGCGAAAGAACGCGACCTGTAATTGTGTGCGTTTTTCCGGTACCTGCACCTGCTATAACAAGCAGTGGGCCATTTCTATGGCGCACTACCGCTAATTGATCTGATGTAAATTTAGAAAATGACATAGAGCTACTTGCTCATTGTATCACCTTCAACTTCTTCACGTGTAGTCGCAAACTGTGCACGACTTAGTTCCAAAATGTTATCTTGTAAAAAGTAATGAGGAGTTGTTACGTTCAATGTTCTTCCAGAGAATGCATTGCGTAATTCTCCTTCGATAGACGTTTTAATATAAAACTCGCGAATTCCAAGATTCATCACGTCTTGAGCTTTAAATACTGGCGTAAATTCATTTTCTAAAATATGTGCATCGTCGCTACCTACTCGGAACGAAATCAAAGTTCCAACGTTGCCAATAATTGTTGATCTCATTGCAGGTGATAGTTGGCCAAGATACTGATGCGCTAGAGTTACACAAAAGCGAAACTTGCGTGCCTCAGACAGAATTTCAGCGAAAGTTTCTGTCGCGAAATATTGAAACTCATCGCAATATAAATAGTAATCTCGACGTTCATTCTCAGGAACTTGAGCACGTTCAAGAGCGGCGTGGTAGAGCTTTGTAATTATCATCGAACCTAGTAATGCAACATTCTCTTCACCAAGATTTCCTTTAGAAATGCGAATTAGAATGATTTTCCCAGCCTTCATGCACTCAGTTAAATTTAATTTATTATTCGGCTGACTTACTATGTTTCGTATAAGAGGTGAGGCAATAAATTGCCCAATTTTATTTACCAAAGGCATGATTGCTTCTTGGTTATATTTCTCTTTTATTTCAGGAAATTCGTTTAACCAATAAGACTTTACCAGTTCATCGGTGAGTTCAGATACAACCATTGTTCTAAACGTTTCGTCGGTCAACAATTTAAGGACTGTTACGATAGTTGAATCACTTCGTTCAAGCGCAGCCAATACAGCAAAACGGGTAATGTGTTCAAGACGGCTGTTCCATTGCTCTTTAAATAATTTTTTTAAAATGTCTATAAAACCACTTGCTACACCAATGCGTTTATCTACAGGCGTGTGCTCTAATACATTGAATCCAATAGGAAAATCAACATCTGCTGGGTTAAAAATCACTACATCATTTACTCGCTCTGGTGGAACATTTCGCAATACAGAATCAATCAAATCTCCGTGTGGATCAATTAAACAAACTCCGTGCCCAGCACGAATGTCTTCGTTAATTAGCAGCTCCATAAGTTTTGACTTACCAGTTCCGCTTTTACCAAGTAAATAGGTATGGCGGCGACGGTCAGCCCTGAGCAATCCGAATTTTTCATACTCATTATGAAAATTTGTTACGCCAAACAACGAAACGAGATTTTCATCGTGCGTTTTCTCGCGTGGCAAATCTTCTGGCGCTTGTGCTTTTTTAGTAATTACATGAACAACATGAGGAATATCTGTCGGCCTTGGGTAATGATAAAGTGTCGTACATTCATCTATCGCAAGTGTATTCTGGTTTTTAGCAGGAGTTCTTCTAAGCATTGCATCTATTTGTGTAGTGCTTCGTAACGACTTGCTAGGTTTTAGACTGTTTAGATTCGAAAGATTGTAAAATGAAAATGTTCGCGATAACTGAGCTAGTCGTTCTTGCGCTCGTTTATGGTTGATACTTGTAGTACCAAGTCTAATGGTAGTTTTAAAGGCGTGCTGTGTAGCTTTTTCTATGCACGCTGTTCGGCGATTTTTTCTAAAATCTTTAAGTGATTGAACCCTAAAATAATTTGCAGGATTTACTATAGACCCAAGCGCATTCATTTTTACTTTCATTGATCGTTCGAAATTCAGTGACCATCTATCTTCTCGTGGCGTGATAATAATATGAATCCATGCGGATTCATGTTCTTCGAGTTGCAAAAAAGCTGAACATAAAGCCGAAATTGAGTCTCCCTCAAATTGCTTATACGTCTTAATCGGGAATATATCACTCTCACTTAGTTTAACCTCACAGAACGAAAAGCCCCGTTCTAGCACATCTATAGCAAGATAATCTTGGACCTCTTCAATCTCTGCAAATGGATAATGTGCATATATTGACGCGACAACACTTTCTGCGACTTCTCTTTCGCATGATATAAAAAAATAGAGGTGTTTTTTTATACAAGCTAATTCGAGCGAAATCGTCGTGCCCGTAAACTGTCCATGAGTGCTTTTAAGCAGTTCTTCAAACAGTTGTGTTGGGCGATCGATTTCGCTCGGTAATCGTACTAAGAATAGGGCTGATTGACTAGCTACCATGATTAATTCTCAAAAATACATTATTCTGCGGCTTCTTCTGCATCGGCATCAGCTTTTGCAGCCTTTTTCTTTTTTGATGGCTTTTCAGCTTTTTCTGAATTGGTTTCTGGCATTAATAATGCCTTTAGCGATAATCCAATTCTGTGGTCTTCAGGATCAATTGCTATAATTTTTGCTTCAACTGTTTGACCAACTTTAACTACCTCATGTGGATCTTTAACTTGTTCGATAGCCATTTCTGAAAGGTGTACCAATCCAGAAATATCATCTTCAAGTTTAACAAATACGCCGAATTGAGTTATTCGATCAACAGTTCCGCTTACCTTTGTGCCAATTTTGTACTTTTCTGCAGCTTGCATCCATGGATCAGGTAAAAGCCTCTTCATAGAAAGAGAAATCTTTTCGCCATCAATACCAATAATTTGAACATCTACCTCATTACCAAGACGAGCATAATTTAGAGGATCCTTAACATGTCCCCATTCAATTTCTGAAATGTGAACTAATCCTTCTAGGCCGTCAAAAGCTACGAAAATACCGAATTTAACGATGCCAGAAACCTGACCGTGAACTACATCACCAACTTTCAAATGTTTGAGAGCTTGGCCGCGTTGCTCCTCCATAGCTGCTTTTTCAGACATGATCAATTTGCCTCCGTCTTGATCAACATTAATAATCTTAATAGTCATTTTTTGACCAACTAAAGATGTAAGTCGTGCAAGAATTTCAGCTGCATTTGCGCCATCTACACGTGGGTAGTGAAGAGGAGCCAATTGAGAGACAGGAATAAATCCTTTAATACCATCAACCAAAACAAGAAGACCTCCTTTGTTTGCCTCGTGAATTGTAACGTCGATCATTTCTCCGGTTTCATATGTCTTCATGAACGATCTCCATGTGCGTTCTTGGCTTGCTTTACGCAATGAAAGAACATAATAGCCTTCTGGATTCTCGTCTTCGATAACGTAAGCAAAAATTTTCTCGCCAGACTTGATTGAATCAAGAGTGCCGATAGAATCATGAGCTTCTTTACCTGAAATAATACCGACTGCAACACCGTTAATATCGACAAGGAGTTTATTACCAACAATATCGATAACTTCGCACTCAACTAGAGAACCAAGAGATGGAACAGAAAACGCTGGGCCGTTTTTAAGAAGCTCCTCCATAAGCGGATTAGCTATAGCGGCAGGGGATACGGCTTGAGCCATAAATGTAAGATAAGGTTGCTTAATTACTAGAAATAAAAGTGCATTCTTAGGCTTATTCAGGACCTCATCACTACCGAACAAACCAAAAAAGCGCATAAAGATTAGGTCAGTATGCGCTTAGAGTCAAGAAAAACCCTTCCCTTTGCGATTTACGCAACGAGCACTTTGTTCTTTTCGCTTTCTATAGTCTTTTTCGAGCCCTTAACT
>JAHFJU010000114.1 GCA_023245725.1 Candidatus Peregrinibacteria bacterium | reverse complement strand
TCCGACTTTGCGCCGGCGGTCTCCTGCGAAATATGCAACACAGGACGTGGGTTGCGCTCGTTTATGGACTGAACCAAACACCTCAAGGCACGAGCTGACGACAACCATGCAGCACCTGTCACCGAGTTCCTTGCGGCACTCCCCAATTTCTCAGGGATTCTCGGGATGTCAAGCCTAGGTAAGGTTCCTCGCTTACCGTCGAATTAAACAACATGCTCCACCGCTTGTGTGGGTCCCCGTCTATTCCTTTGAGTTTTAATCTTGCGACCGTACTACCCAGGCGGAGAACTTAACGCGTTTGCTTAGGCACAGAAGGGGTCGATACCTTCTACACCGAGTTCTCATCGTTTACGGCGTGGACTACCAGGGTATCTAATCCTGTTTGCTCCCCACGCTTTCGTATCTCAGCGTCAAGACATGCCCAGTAGGCTGCTTTCGCTTTCGGCGTTCCTCCGAGTATCTACGGATTTTACCCCTACACTCAGAATTCCACCTACCTCTGCATGCTTCAAAGAAATATAGTTTCGGAAACAAATCCTCCGTTGAGCGGAGGGATTTTACCCCCGACTTATAAATCCGCCTACATACGCTTTACGCCCAATGATTCCGGATAACGCTCGCACCCTCTGTATTACCGCGGCTGCTGGCACAGAGTTTGCCGGTGCTTATTCCTAGGGTACCGTCAGAATTCTTCCCCCAGAAAAGGAGTTTACATGGCGAACCACTTCATCCTCCACGCGGTGTCGCTCCGTCAGACTTTCGTCCATTGCGGAAGATTCCTCACTGCTGCCTCCCGTAGGAGTGGGGACCGTGTCTCAGTTCCCCTGTGGCTGGTCGATCTCTCAATCCAGCTACCCGTCATAGCCTTGGTGAGCTTTTACCTCACCAACTAGCTGATAGGACGCAGGCCCCTCTCAAAGCCCGTAAAGGTTTACTCTTTCGAGACCATAGGGTATTAGCCCCGCTTTCGCGGAGTTATCCCCTACTTTGAGGTAGGTTCCAACGTGTTACGCACCCGTTTGCCGCTAACATACTCTTGATGTAATCGCAAATATGTCCGCTCGACTTGCATGTGTTAGGCACACCGCCAGCGTTAATCCTGAGCCAGGATCAAACTCTCCATATTAAAACGAAGTTCATGTAATCTCAGCAAGCTGAGTACAATCCGTTCGTCGCTTCGCTCGGTTGAAGCAAGTAAAAACTTACAACTCGTTTCGAAGACTTTTATTAAGATGACACAAAGTGCACCTTAATATTTGATGTTTTTAGAAAACTCAATAAAAATAAACGGTTTCTCTATTACACTGTGGCTTTAACAACTTAATTTCAAAGATCTATTTTTTCGCTTTCGAACCGATTCAAATGTGAATGTGAACGAGTCAGAAAAGCAGAGAAATTTTAGCAACCTTTTTCATAAAGTCAAACATATTTTTCACAATTGTTATAAATCCTATAAATACAACATAATTCAGGTCTGTCATTAGCTAGCATCTGCTCCATTTAACAGGTTTGGAGTATAATAAGCATATGAATATACACAATCAATTTGGGCAAAATGGTCAGTTTACAAAAAGTTCAGAAAGTTCGAAATTTCAACAAATTCAGTCGTCTTATTTGATTCCGACGGTTATCGAAAAGACAAGTTTTGGCGAAAGATCATATGATATTTATTCTAGATTATTAAAAGATCGCGTACTTTTTCTAGGATCTGCGATTGATGATGGAGTTGCAAATTCAGTAATTGCTCAACTACTCTTTTTAGAAAATGAGAATCCAAAAAAGGATATTATTATGTACATTCAAAGTCCCGGAGGACATGTTACTGCTGGCCTCGCAATTTACGACACAATGCAATATATAAGACCAGACGTTGTTACTGTTTGTATTGGAATGGCGGCCTCAATGGGAGCAGTTCTTCTTACAGGAGGAGCTAAAGGAAAACGCTTCTGCTTACCAAATGCCGAAGTAATGATTCATCAACCACTTGGAGGCGTTGAAGGCCAAGCATCTGATATTGCAATTCACGCAGAACATATAATAAGAACTAAAGAACGATTGAATACTATTATTGCAAAACACACTGGCAAACCGCTTAAACAAGTCGAAAAAGATACAGACCGTGACAACTATTTAACAGCAGAGCAGGCATTAAAATACGGCCTTATAGATAAAATTATTACGAAAAGACCAGAGGTTGAGAAGGAATGATCTATGTAGTATGACGCGTCGTACTATTAATGTACGGCGCGAAAAAAGCTACGATGTTGACGAAGTTGGGCGTATTTACAGAGTTTTCTATATTCGGAACAAAACATGCCCAAAAGTAAGCAAAGCCTCTATCATAACAAACTCGAATTCAAGCCACCCGTTTTTATTAATCGGGCTTGTTCGTGTTGGAGAACCAGCAGCGGTTAAACCCAAATCATGCGCGATTGTAAGCGCGCGAAACATATGAAAAGGATCGCTCACAATAATAAATGAACTTAAGTTGTTGCGTTCAGCTATGTCATGTACGCGATCAATGTTTTGCTTAGTCGAAAAGCTATTACTATCTAAAAAGAATACATCTTTAGAAATACCTTTTTTTACTAAATACATTTGTCCGCTCTCTGCCTCTGAGTACTCATCGCCGTCTTGTTTGCCTCCACTTACAATTATTCGAGGTGCCCTATTTTGAATGAATAAATCATAAGCATGATCAAGACGAGATTGAAAAACAGGAGAAGGAATGCCATCGTATTGAGCTGCACCCAAAACAACAATCGCATCGGCGGTTATAGCAGTGTCCTTTGCAGCAGTGCTATAAATGAGCACTAGCATGACTGCAAAACTTAATAACAGAAGCGAAACAAATCCTATTATAAATAATGCCAACTTTCTCATAACGCTATTCTACCAAAACTTTTCTACGTTCGTTCTTACATTTATTTTCAGCAAGTTGAATTATTGTATCAGCCACATCGATACCTGACGCCATTGTAATTCCTTGAATTCCCGGATTTGAATTTACCTCAAGAATTTTTGGCCCATTTTGAGTGCGGATAATATCGACACCGGCGACATCGAGACCGAGTGCCTCTGCAGATCTTATTGCGATATCTTTTTCAATATCAGTTAGATCAACGATAGAAACACTGCCTCCTTTTTGAAAGTTCGCCCGAAATTCACCACGAGAAGCCTTACGCTCCATAGCTGCTACAATTTTTCCACCTACCACGAAAATTCGCATGTCTGTGCCTTTTGCCTCCCTAACATATTCTTGAATTAAAATATGAGGACTATGAGACTGGCTGCTTGCAATAACAAGATCTAGCATTGAACGCATTGAACGCTTTGATTCTAGAATCGAAACTCCATTACCGAAACTCCCCTGCGATAACTTCATAATTAGAGGGAAACGGCCAAGGCTGGTAATTGCTTCATCTATATACTGCACGCTATTAACTACTATTGTGTCTGGAACCGGTAGTTTGTGATGCATCAAAATCTGAAACGTTCGTAACTTGTTTTTAGCTCGTGAAATTGAAAGGGATTTATTAAAAAGACGGATTCCCATCAGCTGCAAGTGCTTAACAATAGCCAAATGCATATCAACATCG
>JAHFJU010000002.1:7947-13723 GCA_023245725.1 Candidatus Peregrinibacteria bacterium | reverse complement strand
TTACGCGGGGGAATTGAGTTAGAGCGTTAAATGGTATTCTCATATGTAATAGAAACTTTGAAATTAATACTGCTGCTGAGCTTATATAAATAACTGTGCTACTATTGAATCCTTGAATATTTCTACCGCAAAATTTGTAAAAGGAATTGTGAAAGCCGATGAACTGCTTGAAGATGGTAAGCCTCAGATTGCGATTATCGGGCGATCGAACGTAGGAAAATCGAGCATGATAAATTCGCTTACAAAGCAAAAAGGATTGGCTATAACAAGCTCTTCTCCGGGGCGAACGCAGCAGATTAATGTGTTTCTGATCAATAAATCTCTATATTTTTTAGATTTGCCTGGATACGGTTTTGCAAAGGCATCGAAGCAAGATAGAGAAACAATTCAAAAATTGATTGGGTGGTATCTTTTCGAGTCTGGCGTAATTCAAAAAATGGTAATTCTAATTATAGATGCGAATGTTGGCCTTACAGCGAACGATTTAGAGATGATTGATATGCTAGAAGAGGAAGGAAAGAAAATTGTAATTATTGCAAATAAAGTCGATAGAATGAAAAGTTCGCAACTGGCGAGCGTGTTGAAAAAAATCCGTGATACTGTAGAGGTGCATCCTGTAATCGCATATTCATCGAAAGATAAAACAGGAGTCAGAGAGCTTGAAAAACTAGTATTGGGTTAAATTGTATAAATCCTGCAAATTGAATTTTTAACCTGTTAAATTAACAATTCATTTGATCAGCCATTGCTAAAATGCTGTTTTTGATGTACAATGTTTATGTAATTGATCTTTAAAAATAAAAACAAAAAATAGTTTTAGGAAGAGTTAAGCAGCTCAAGGTTCGGGCATAAAGATTTTGCTTCAAGTATATTAGCTGTTTTACTCTTCCTGAAACGTTCCTTCTCATAAATAGTGAGTCGGTTATATAAAGATACCAGTTATTAATCCCGATCAGATCGGGACGCTTCTCTATCATTCGTGATAGTTAAGACGTTTAATTGGGATTTCTCCTTTTTAATTTCATTTTCCGGGTAGCCCTGAAGGATGAATTAATAAGAATTGAATTTGATCCGGTTTATGGTTCTTGGGTGCTTACGATCTTTATTATCTTCGGATAACAGAAGAAGAAGGTACTCAGTGGGTGCGCAAGAACGTTGGTGACGACGTTTAAGCAAAGGCCATTTTACAAAGGCGGCATTAGGGAAAGTCCCTTCTCACACTTTTGTACTAGAATTATAAGTTGTTCATCAGTCGCCTTCGGGTCGCTGTATGAAGAAATCCAATTGTATTGATTGTTATCAGCCCCAAAGCTGAGTCAACTATCACTATGAAAATCTTAAATCGCTTTATATTTCTCGGAATGTTTTAGGCGGATGCTAGATTTAGGCCATCGAAATACTGATGGCCTTTTTTAATGTTGATGATATGATTCGAGCCATGATTATAGGATTAACTGGTTCAATGGGCTGCGGAAAAGGGGAGACAGTAAACATATTACAAAAATACAATTTTAAGTACATAACGTTATCGTCGATGGTGCGGGAAGAAGCGCGCCGACGTGGAGTAGCAGAAGAACGAGAAAAATTAATGGAAATTGGTAATGATATTCGTTCAAAAGAGGGAGTCGGCGCGCTTGCTGCCCGAGCTCTTAAAAAGATTTCTGAAGCAGGAGATGGAAATTGGGTAGTTGATGGTATTCGAAATCCAGCAGAGATTATTGAACTTAGAAAATCCTCTGATACACATATTATTTCTTTTCGGGTTCCAACTGATATTCTGGTAAAAAGAATTATTTTGCGTGGGAGAGAAAGTGATTCAAAAAATGAAGAGCAACTTATTGCGTCTATTGAACGAGAGTTAGGAAAAGGCGAGCCCGAGAATGGTCAGCATGTAGCAAAATGTATTTCTCTTGCAGATGTGCTGATTGATAACGAAGGTACACTCGCTGATTTAGAGAAAAAAATTGATTACTTTTACGCGACAGTTAAGAGCGGCGCGCGTATGGCTAATCCACAAAAAATTAACCGTCCATCTAAAGATGAATATTATTTGGATTTGGCTCGGAGTGTATGTCGACGTGGTACATGTTTGAAAGTTGAGATTGGGGCGGTAATTATTCGCGATGATCAAGTAGTGGCAACGGGTTATTGCGGTGCTCCGCGCGGAACAAAAAGTTCACAGGCACATGGTTTCTGTCTGCGAAAGCATTTAGGAATTCCATCTGGGCAGCGTTACGAAATGTGCCGAAGTGTTCATGCTGAGCAAAACGCAATAATTAACGCGGCTCGTTCAGGTACCAGTTTATTGAACGGCGATATGTATATTTACGGAAAAACATTTGGTCTTGATGGAAAACCAATTGATGCGTTCCCGTGTTTTATTTGCAAAAAAATGCTAATTAACTGCGGGCTAAAGCGAATTATTTGTTCACTAAAAGATGGCGGATCACAAACTTTTACCATCGAAGAATGGATGGATGAATGGACTCGAAATGATATTATCGATGATAAATTTCAGTACGGTGTGCCTACTCCTGCTATTTCACGGTGACAGTTCCCTGCATTGAAGGGTGGTATTTGCAGTTGTAAGTAAATTTTCCTGCCTTTGTAAATGTGAAGCTGAATGTTTTTCCAGATGCAATGTCGCCGCTGTCGACTGATTTATCTGTTGATGTAACTGTGTGAGCCATTTGATCGTTATTTGTCCAAACCAATGTGTCACCTTTTTTGATGGTTACATTCTGTGGTTGAAATGTGAATTCAACGATAGAGATTGATGAGCCATCGAATGGTTTTGCCTCTATGGTAGCTGTTTTTTGAGTATTCACTGGAGTTTCTGCGGCCTTATTGCCAGAAAAGAGAGAACAACCTGCAAGAACGAAAAGTATGCTTATGAAAACGCCGATTTGTGAAAGATATTTTTTCATAATAAGAAGTTATTAATGTTGATTAACATTACTATAATAATTTGGTATGTAAAAGGTGAATTTTAGAAAAATCCATATAAAAAATAGTGCATCCATATGAATTTGACATGGTATTTGCTTAAAAAGACCGATTCATTGAATTTTGAGGACTTAGCTAAGGATGTAGAGCCCTTGCTTTTTGATCAAAGGGATAAGAAGAAGGTGCTGCTGTTTAGGGAGTTTGTGGAGCAGTAGTTGTAATATTGATCCTAACACTCAAAAACGCCCGATTCAGCCGCAAAAGCTTTTTCTGCATACTCCAACATGTAAGTTTTTCTTACATGTTCACAAAAGAGTCGCTAGTTCTTGTCTCGTTATCTCTAGGAAATGAGTCATTTCTTTATAAGTAAGATTCTCTTTTTCGTTTTTGGGATAAATACAAATTGGAGATAGGTATCCATCTACTTCCATAACAAATATGTACATTCGATAGCCACCTGATTTTC
Organism: Candidatus Peregrinibacteria bacterium; assembly: GCA_023245725.1. Taxonomy (GTDB): domain Bacteria; phylum Patescibacteriota; class Gracilibacteria; order UBA1369; family UM-FILTER-53-11; genus JAHFJU01. The sequence continues at coordinate 10,311 of JAHFJU010000002.1, read as the reverse complement.
CTTTGCCCTGGCCTTGAAGGCGACCTTGCCAATTGACTCTGCAATGTCTTTTTCAAAATAACCTAAACAATCCGCGACAGCTATATTCAGACCGCGGTGCTTTTTTAAAAGACGTTTAAGTTGTTTCTTAAAATGATCTGTGATGAATACTCTATAAGTCGGCAAGTTGCTCATGTGCGCTTTTCTTGAAGTTATCTAATTTGCCTGCCTTTTTCAATACAGCTCCCAGCTCATCGGCAGCTTTCTCAAAACGAAGCTGATCGCTAGATTTACTATATTTGAAGTACTTTAACAGAAAACGGAAAAACTCGGCTTTATTGGTATAACCCTCTTCTTTCATAAAGGTTTTTACTTCTTTATCTTGTTGGGATGTGATTTTGAAAAATACTGTAGACATAGCAAATGATTAGTTAATCTATAGCTATTATATAGCGAAATGCTAAGGATTGCAATGTTTGAAGGATTTTAATTTTAGAACTGGCTCCGCATGAGGGACGCAATCCGAATGTGGTTTTTCAAGTCAGCGAGAACATTCTCAGTATCAAGTGGACTAGGCATACCCCCATCACATCACACTAGTCCCAATAATTGAATATGCGTCGTAAAAATGCTATAATTGAATGATGGGTGTAGAAAAACAAAATGAGGGGAAAAATAAAGAAGCTGATGTAAGTAAAAAGGTGGTCGGTGATATTACATCGGGTACAATAGCTCATTTATTAGATCTTGCTGAAGAAGTGAATGAGGTAGCGGTTGCAAATTTAAATAAGGATCAATTGTTGGACTATTTAGATACTGCTTCAAGAGAGGGCAACCTCGAACGCCTTAAAGCAAAGCCAATTCTAGTACGCGCAGAGTATCTCTCACTCAAAGCTCAGTTCGGTGATAACGCTGAAACAATATACAAAAACGCCAAGGGAAATTATAAAAAACAACGTGATGAAATTAACAAAATGCGTACAGATGGCGTTCCATTTAAAACCATTTGTAATAAATTAATTTCTTTTCAGGGTTATTATCAAGAAGATAGCTCTTTTACACTTAAATTACTTGCTGAAGGAAAAGGTAACTGTGAGGCAAGAGCTAAATTGATGATTATGTTGTTAGAAGATGTATTTGGAAGTGAGGTTTCTATCCATGTCGATCTGGTAAACATACAAGATCGAACTACCAAGAAACTCACCCCTCATGTACGCGTTGCTGTAACGTATAAAAAAGAAACATATATGCTTGAGTTACCTGAGGTGCGCTTGGCTCCTCTGCGTAGCATTGGGAAGGGAACACCTGCCTTGTTCACTATGGGATATTTGATAAAAGAACACCCTGCATCACTTTCTTTACAGGCAGCTGCACCTTCACCAGAGGATTTTAATCATGGTACAACCGATAGCATCTTTCAACTTCCAAAAGCGGAAAAAATAGAACAGGGCAGTGATCAAAATATTAGTAGTGCCGATATTGGTATATTGAAATTGCAAAAACTAATGAAGAGCTATGGTTATGAACTAAAGAAAAATCAGAGCTCAACAAACGAATCTTCTGAATCAGAAAAAATAGCTGATTTTAGTTTTCTTACAAAACTGGATGATCCAGATATTGCAAAGGAAATTGTTCGTTATGCAAACACCATACAAGCGAAGTCACTTTATCTAAACGGCCTAAATTCTATAACGCGAGAATGTGCTGAAATTCTTGATGACTATAATATTGCAGGATGGATATATTTAGGCAACAATAGGACGGGCATACATCTTACTCCTGAATCAGTTCGGGGAATACAGGTAATTGATACATCATTTAACAGGGGACTATATTTGTATGTGGATGCTAAAAGCTTGTCTCAAGAAGTTGCACAGGCAATTGTACTCTATAGATATACTACAGTTAATGAGGAGGTAGAATCGACATCTGTACGAATTGATTATGGAGGTTTTTATTTAAATGTAATAGGTGAGCTTACACCTGTGGCTGCTGCTGGACTCGGTGCAATGAGCGGGCTTGATTTATCGCTAACAGAAAAGATGTCTCCCGAAGCATTAGATCAATTATTAGGGCATATGAGCGGTTCACTTTCAATTTCTTCGGAGAAAGGTTTGGAACAAGAATTTCTTGAAAAAAGTTTTCACGCTCTCTATGCCCGGGGAGAGCAGTTTGATACCTATGCCCAGAGACAGAAGTTGAATCCCGGTGAATGGGATTCAGAAACCGCCTCCCTAGAGCTACACGACTATCGTGGTGACATAGTATCCGCTATTCATTTTTTAAAATCTCAATCAGCAGATAGGTCTCTAGAAATAAACATTTCCTCAGCAGATGGAAGTGAAAAATTACACTATAGAATTGGGATGGGGCCTGGTCGTCTTT
>JAHFJU010000002.1:6525-7937 GCA_023245725.1 Candidatus Peregrinibacteria bacterium | reverse complement strand
CTTTACCATAGTTGGAAAATATCCATTCCAGAGCTCACTCCTATACTTGCAGAAGAAATAATAAATTTACCGACTAATGGATTTCCAAGTTTTAGTATGTTGACTCTTACTACAAAAAAACCTGTAGATCCTAAACTAAAGCAAAAGATAATAGAAAATCTGAAATTTGGGGATATTACAATTAATGACGAGGAATTCGGTCAGTAGGCATTCAAAAAATGCCAAACAACACACCTGACTAAAAAGAAAATATTTGGCTCGGGAGATTGGAAGCGATAGGCCGATGTTTTGCCAGCGGTGAGGCGGGGTATTTTCCGTATCACATAGTAAACGAGCACATTAATGCGATCAGGGTGTAGGGACTTTTAGCCAATACTATGTCATGTTAATTCAATATCCAAATAGAATAATTGAGATATGCCGCAAAACTGACCCAAAGAATATACGGTACCAAAAGCCATGCGGCAGGTTTTGAGATTCTTGCAAAGGCGATGATGGTGGCAAGTATTGTGAGCCAGAGTAAGATAATTTCAACGAGTGCACCGGCTGGTGATTGAAGACCGAAAAAGATAATTGACCAAAGCGTATTCAGGACTAGCTGGCCGAGAAAAATACCCAGAGCTATTTTTACGTCCTTGCGATCAAAGCCTTTTTGCCAAACAAGAAATGCTGCAATACCCATGAGCGCATAGAGTGTTGTCCACACTGGTCCAAAAATCCAGTTTGGCGGTGAAAACTCCGGTTTGATGAGCGTGGCGTACCAACCGGCGATAGATTTCATGGTAAATACCGAGCCAATGCCACCGGCAAGTTCTGATACGACAATGGCCGCAAGAAGTTTTGGGAGATTTTTGATATTCATAGCCTTATCCTATAACTGTTTGTGGAATTGAACTATGCAAAATTTAACTTCTAAGTGCTCTGCCATTTCAAAGCAAAATACTACTAAGATCAACAAAAAAAACTTTTGGATTTCAGTTTTTGTAATAGACAGGTATATGGTCTCCAAGTATTCTACTTTGTTGCAATTTCGGTTATTTTTTGCTATTGTATTTCTGTAAAGGGACATAGTTGTCCTATTAAAGAAATGATATGCAATTTATAAACTTTCAAAATCAACTTGCTATTTATCCTATATTTTCACTGCAAGATGTGAGAAAGGTGTTTAGTGACTTTTCTTATAGGCAATTAGATCGTTGGGAAAAGAAGGGATATTTGAAGAAGGTGAAGCGGGGTTTTTATTGTTTCGATAATCAGGATGCTGATCAGAATTTTCTTTTTTACACAGCAAATAAGATTTATGCACCTTCCTATGTGTCTTTAGAAATTGCTTTGAGGCATTATGGACTTATTCCAGAAGAAATTTTTCAGGTAACTTCTGTAGGTACAAGAAAGACAACAAATTTTCAAAC
>JAHFJU010000002.1:0-6515 GCA_023245725.1 Candidatus Peregrinibacteria bacterium | reverse complement strand
AAAGCCTAGCCTTTACTTCGGTTATAGATTAGTCGATTTTGGTCAAAAAAAGATACTTATTGCGGAGCCAGAAAAGGCCATTTTGGATTATTTATATATTCATCCAAAACTTAAGACTGATGCTGACTTTGAAGGAATGCGCATTAATATTGATGAATTTAGATCGCAAATTAATCTTGAAAAGTTTCAAAGATATTTAGAGATTTTTGGGAGTAAAGCTTTATCTAAGCGAGCAAATATATTTTTAACTACCACGCACGAAGTGCGCTTATAAAAAACTATGATAACGCTTGATCAAATTTTGGCTGCATATCCCGAAAATCTAAGGGCTTTCAAAGAGAGTATTTTGAAGGAGTATTTGCAGTATAAAATTCTGAACAGCATTTTTAACAGCGAATATGCCAATAAGTTAGCTTTTCTTGGTGGAACTGCGCTTAGAATTGTTTATGGAAGTACACGATTTTCTGAAGATCTGGATTTTGATAATTTTGCTTTAACTGAAGATGAATTTATCAATTTAAGTGGAATTATTCAAAAAGATCTGACGCTTGAAGGCCTTGAGGTAGAGGTAAATACAGTTACGAAGAATGCTTACAGAATTAAAATTCGTATTCCGAAGCTGCTTTTTGATTCTGGACTTTCGGCCATGAGTGAGCACAAGATTTTAATTCAAGTGGATACGGTTCCTCAAAATTTTGAGTATGAGGCGGAAAAGCCGTTGCTGAATAAGTTTGATGTTTTTACCCAAATCACTGCAGTTCCAAAGGATTTGCTTCTCGCTCAGAAGATTTTTGCCTCGGTCAATCGTAAGCGAATTATGGGGCGAGATTTTTTTGATATTGTTTTTCTTCATGGGCTTGGCGCTAAGCCGAATTTTGCTTATTTGAAGAAGAATATTGGCGTGAGTGAAGAGCGGGAGTTAAAAAAGTATTTGCTTGAAAAGACCTCTTCATTGAATTTTGAGGACTTGGCAAAGGATGTTGAGCCGTTGCTGTTTGATCCGAGGGATAAGAAAAAGGTGCTCTTGTTTAGGGAGTTTGTGGAGCAGAATTTTTGAGGACACTGAAGGTCCGAACACTTAAAAACACCCGATTCAGCAGTAAAAGCTTTTTCTGGCGTTAAAATTTCTGAATTGGCTCCGACGCTTAGAATTGATCAGCGTCTATTTCCTGACCAATAATAGGGCTTTTGTGCCTGATATCAAGATTGAAGAGAGGTTAGCGGATTTGGAGAGGGGTGGGGATGGTAGGTATGTCAGGTGAGGCCAGTTATTCGGAATTTTTGACGAACTGTTGCAAATCCTGCAACTGTTGGCTCAGTTATTGCATCTTATGCAACAACTGAAGTCGGAATATGGAAATTCTTATTCCGAGTTGGGTCTTCAAAAAGGAATAAGAAAGGCGGACAACAAATTCTACAAAATCATTGACATCTTTTTGCGAATGTAAACGAAATGGGCAGTTTTGTTGACATTGGGTAGTTGCTGCGTTGGTGATTTATTTTTCTATATTTTACTTTGGAGGCTTAAAGTAAAATAAGGGAATTTATAATTTACTTTGGTGCGTGAAATGGCAAGTACCCCGTTCTTATTAAGACAGCTATGTTGGGAACCCCCCATACAATAAAGGCAAAAAAGAAATTTCTGGACAACATTCGAAACTAACTTTTCAAAGCAAAATACTACTAAGATCAACAAAAAAAACTTTTGGATTTCCGTTTTTGTAATAGACAGGTATATGGTCTCCAATTTTTGGCATTAGGTAATTTTTTTCAGGGTATAGTCCGTGGCTGAGAAATGAGTATTTTTCCCCCTCGATTACCGATCCAAAGCATAAGTGTGCCCAATAAAAAGGTACCCCCAATCAATAGGATAACCATTAATGGAGTTGGCTCTTTTGCATCAATCTGCGAGAAAAAAAGTGTCGGTGCGAAAAGAAAAACCGTAAATGCAATACTAAGCCCGTAAAAAATCAAACTGGTTTTGATGTGTCTGTTCATAAATTGGCTACAGCTTGAATTTTTTGTATATCTCCCACCGTAGTTAATCGTGCTAAGACAGATCCTTTATCAGGAATATTCACAATAATTTGATCAGGGAAAAGTCCCATAACACATGAGACGTCTTTGTTCATTGCAGCACGTACACGTGCAACATCTCCACCTTTTGCCCATATGACTGCATCTATGATAGCATCAGGATTTTCGGCTAATGCGAGGTCGCCAAAGTTAAGTGCATCCGGAACAAAAGTAGCGTGACCATCTTGTTCAAGTGCGGACTGAACGAGTGCCAGATGAGAATCAATGGCTGCTTCCTTATCTTTGCCGCCATTTACCTCGGCTTCACGCGTTACAACATAGACTTCTTTACCTTCAGGATTTGTGACAACGTCATATCGAACGTCGAGTTTTACCGCAAATTCTTGGCCGATAGCATCGGTAACTTGTTGTAGTACGTCAGCTTCTATTTCTTTAATCTGTAGTTCTTGTTTGATTGCTTCAACCATCGAAGCCGGCAGCCACTCGTAGGCGATGATATATCTTTTTACTTGGCCTAGTTTTTCTCCCTTTGCCGCATATTCATCCTTTATTGCATCAATTGTATCGCACATTTTCTCATCACCATTTTCATTAGCACGCCATTTTATCGTTTGTCGGTTCTGTTGATCATCTGCCGATGCTTTGAACTTGATATCAATGGTGATGGGATGAAACGGAACATTATCGCGAGAGATATCTTTATCGCGCGCATCAAAGAGGCGCAGTTGCTGAATCGAATCAACCAGAGCTTTAATTTTTTGCTCATCTCCTGAATCTAAAACTGCGCGCAGGTTTTGAAGCGCGGGAGAGCTGCCTTTTATTTGTAGTGAATTATTATCAACAATTTGTACGAGCAGTCTAAGATTCTCTTCTGTAGGTTTTAGGTAAAACTGATCATACACAACACCATCAACTGCACGTCTAAGCGGCGAGTCGGCCTCAAATGTATTTAAACCTCTGCTGATATCGTGGGCGCGTTGTATCTCAGCCTGAGTCGATGCACCAAGTGTGGCAGACTCTCGATCACGGTCATCTACTGTAGCTAGAACATTAGACATATTAAACCTATCTATACTACAAAAAAGCTATTTTGTAAATAGCTTGGCTCCCCATGCTGGACGCAATCAGAAAGTGGTTTAAACGCAAAAATCTCAGTTGTTGCAAAATTCGCAACAACTGGAGAACCCCAAGGTAATGTGCATTTCTTGCACTTTTTAACTAGGTCAGATTGTTGATCAAATCTCCCAGATCTCGTTTTACACTTTCTAAGTGCTCGGCCATCTCTTTAAATGTCAGATTCTCTTTTTCGTTTTTGGGATAAATACAAATTGGAGATAGGTATCCATCTACTTCCATAACAAATATGTACATTCGATAGCCACCTGATTTTCCTTTGCCCTGGCCTTGAAGGCGAATTTTATAGACTCCCTTGCCAATTGACTCTGCAATGTCTTTTTCAAAATAATCTAAACAATCCGCGACAGATTTACTCAAACCACGGTGCTTTTTAAAAAGACGTTTAAGTTGTTTCTTAAAATGATCTGTGATGAATACTCTATAAGTCGGCGAGTTGCTCATGTGCGCTTTTCTTGAATGTATTTGATTTGCTGGCTTTTCTCAATACAGCTCCTAAGTCATCGGCAGCTTTCTCAAAACGAATCTGATCGCTAGATTTACTATATTTAAAGTACTTTAGAAGAAAGCGGAAAAACTCGGCTTTATTGGTATAACCCTCTTCTTTCATAAAGGTTTTTACTTCCTTATCTTGTTGAGGTGTTATTTTGAAAAATACTGTAGACATAGCAAATGATTAGTTAATCTATAGCTATTATATAGCGAAATGCTAAGGATTGCAATGTTTGAAGGATTTTAATTTTAGCTTTGGTTCCACATGCTGTACGCAATTCGAACGTGGTTTGCGTATGAGCCTGAGCACTGTGAGTTCATAAATATTTCATAATTCTTGGTTATTTCATGTATGTCGTTATAATCGGAAATATGAAAAAGAATACAGTCAATGAAGTTCTTTTATTTCAGGCGAAGACAGGTGCGATTGAATTCAAGTCCGATCTAAGTAAAGAGACCCTTTGGGCAACTCAGGCGCAAATTATGAAGCTTTTTAACGTTGATCAGTCGGTAGTATCTAGGCATATCAAAAATATTTTTCAAGATAGGGAGGTACATCAGAAAAGCAATATGCAGAAAATGCATAATGCTTTTTCAGATAAACCAGTTATTTTATACTCTCTAGATCTTATATTAGCGGTTGGATATCGTGCTAACTCTGGTCGCGCAATCCAATTTCGCCAATGGGCAACCAAAACTCTCCGTTCGCACATAGTTGATGGATACACGATCAACAAGAAGCGCATCGGGAAAAATTATGAGGTTTTTCTGAAAGCTGTTGATGATATTAAAAAGTTGTTGCCATCGAGCGGAGTTGTTGATGCGGGCAGTGTGATGGAGTTGGTGAAAATGTTTGCGAGCACATGGCTGTCACTTGATTCCTACGACAAAGCTGCATTGCCCAAGGGAGGTGTGACGAAGAAGAAAATCAAGTTCACTGGAGACGAACTTCACGCTGATTTAACGCAACTTAAGCATGAACTTATGCGAAAAGGTGAGGCGACGGATTTGTTTGCAACAACTCGCGGCGGCCAAAGTTTTCAGGGAATTGTTGGAAACATTTTTCAGACGTTTGGTGGAAAAGATTTGTACCCCACGGTTGAAGAAAAAGCCGCACATCTTTTGTACTTTGTAGTAAAGAATCATCCCTTTGTTGATGGCAATAAGCGATCGGGTGCATTTTCGTTTGTTTGGTTCTTGCGACAGGCGCGTATATTAAATATACAGCGTTTGACGCCAGAGGCATTGACCGCTCTAACTTTGCTTATAGCCGAAAGCAACCCAAGTGAAAAAGAGAAGATGGTGGGGTTGGTGTTATTGCTGCTAAATTGATCGTTTAAGTAACTTTATATCAACGTAGTATATTTGGGGGTTGCCTAGTTTATAATAAACGTCGATAGGATCTCCAATTTTTGGCATTTTGTACTCTTCTTTAGGGTGGAGTCCGCCGCTCAAAAAACTGAATCTTTTGCCCTCAATAATTGCTTCTGCCATAATGCATTTTGTATTAATAAATTCTCCTGCGACATGTGGGGTGCTCATTGTCTGAAATTTTATTATTTCCCCTACGGCTTTAATACCATTTTTGCGAAGCCAATTTTCACGTCGTCCAATCCAGAACATGAGTGTACCAAGTAAAAAAGTCCCCCCAATCAATAGTATGGGCATCCATGGAGTTGGTTCATATGCCATTGATCGCGAGAAAAAAAGAGTTGGGGAAAAAAGGAAGATTGTGAATGCGATACTGAGCGCGTAAAAAATTAAGCCTGTTTGTGTTTTTTTGTTCATAAATCTGATTATGCGGGAATGATTGTATCTGTAATACAATGACATAAAAAGGCCACTTTGAAAAGTGTATGGCTCGGGAGACTGGATTCGAACCAGCAACCTTGTCGTTAACAGCGACTTGCTCCACCATTGAGCTACTCCCGAACGTGGTGTGAATTTTTTTGAGCGGCCTCTCGCAACACAATCCTATTTCTTTACAAACCTGAGAATTTCTCTAGCGACCACCGTATATGGTCTGCTGTAGATCAAACTTGTTGTATTTAAAGGACTGTAAGCTGGCATACTATACCCAGTAGCTATTATTTTTTCAACTACTCTTGAAGATAACTTGCTCAAGCCGCCTCCAGCGCGTCTCCAACAAGGAAAAACACAAACAATAGGAGTCTGTGCCGGCAACCATCGTGCCATGTTTTTGAAAAATCCTACATATAAATCTGATAAATCGTTCATTACTTTATCAAGCACATTATCAGAAGGCTCTTCTCTCATTGGTGGGCCCAAAAACGGCTCTGTTACTACTGCAATTCCAGTAATGTCGGGGCTCGTGAGTTCGCAGTCTTTCTTGCTTAATTCAAGCGCTGATTTGTGCATAACCATCGCGCCCGCGCTTGCCGACAATGTTCTTTCTTGACGCAACCAATCCACATTTGTTTTCGCCTGTTCAACGGCTTTTTCGCTAATGTCGCTGCCGAATGCAGAAAATCCTCTTAATAGGGCTTCCATTAAAACCGTTCCACTACCGCAAAAAGGATCCAAAATAGTAACGCGCGCACGTCGGCTTTCGTCGAATGTAACGCCATATGCTCGGTTAAAAATAGATAAATTCATCATGATTTGCGCCAACTTCGGAGGCAACATTCCGGCCTTTGAATCACGCTCAGCTTTTCCATAATCGCGGTCAGCATAATCGTCGACATCTTGCAGTGCGACAATCTGGCACACCATGAATTCGCTGTTTCCTCGGGGCAGTAACGCAAACGCAATTCCTTTTTCAAGAAGGTGATTTTTCACAGCAAAAACTCTATTAATATTTCTAAAATTATTATTCCAAAACTCACTTCGTT
>JAHFJU010000038.1 GCA_023245725.1 Candidatus Peregrinibacteria bacterium | reverse complement strand
TTTCTTTTCAAACAGTCTGCGAGAATTTACCTCTGGCAAAAGTCCAACGAATTTTCGCCGCGCCTCGAGAACGCGCGAGCCGTAGCTTTTACATAGGCAGTACAACTCTGAATCAGAAAGATTTTTTTTTGAAGTTGTCGCCGCCGAATTAATATTAGCGCTCGTTGGCACGCGCAACATATTAATTTGACTAGTTTTTGCACCAGCCGACGTATGCGGAGTAAGTATGTTTTCAGATAAATCCTTTAACGTATTCATGCCCGAATTATGGCGGCCAAAAGCCAAAATGTCGAGTAATACGACTTGCGAATCAGTCCAAAATATTACGTGAGCATACACTCATATCCGACGCCAAAACATTTACGCCGATATACCAACATAAGTATATAAAAAGTAAATGCCACACCAATTGGCAATCTTAACTATTTTCTTAATAGCGCCTTCTCGCCATTATTATTATTCGTTTTGTACATTAAATTGCTGCATTAAAAACAAATGGATACTCTCATGATCGAGCAGAACACGAATATATGTTAGCGGATGGAAAAACGCATGCTTTTTTGGAGATTTTTGGGATTAATTAAAGAAAACTTCGTCAGCCAAATTAGAACAAAGCCGAAAAGCTGCCAACTCCGCCAAAATACATTCAAAATTTGCTTTTTGGCTCAACCAAAATCCGCGCTATAATACGCAATGTAAAAAGCCACGAGCCGACGCCACAAAATTTATGCCATCACAAATTTCTAGAGACCCCGAGCACCTGAAAATCCCAGCGTTCATGCGAAAACGCGAACTTTCGACGCGTTCAAAAAATAAACTAGAATTGACCGCACTCGACCGCAAAGAAAAAGGAGTTTTACCAACAGGCGTAAGCAAAAGAACTGCGAGCTCAAACTCCCCTACTTTAATCGAAGATGAGAGAAGAATGCGAGCAGAAGCCAGAATGGAACACATGCGCGCAACCGGACAAATTGATAAAGGATTTGGAGTGTCACCAAGCCGCAGAAAAGAAAGAGAAACCAATAATGGATTTAACAGCAACAGTTACGACGACTCAAGAAGCTCGCGCTACGATGACTGCATAAATCCAATAAATTATAACGCCGCATCACAAAATGGCAGAGACTCAGGCCGCTCAAGCTACCCAACAAATCCCACAAAAAAACTCCCATCAATAAGCGATCATGCGAGCCGACGACCTAGTAATATGTGGGAAATTGCGATTGCAGAAATTCATAAAGAAAAGCATCCAGACGCGCGAGTTGTTCCAAAATTGACTCCACGGGCGCGAAAAAATGAACAAGAAAATTATGACGATAATTCGAGCGATTTACGGTGGAACTCACAACAAAGCGGAAATTCGAGCAATTTACGCAGACATTCTCAATCAAGAGACGATTTAGGCGATTCACGCGGACACTCTCAATCAAGCGAAAATTCAGGCAATCTACGAAGGCACTCTCAACCAAGTTTTGAATATCCATTATTTAATGAAGGAGAACATGCGCAAAGCTCATACTACCGCCCAGATCGCACACAACGGCTGAGCCACGAACTGCAAAACGCTCCTACAAAACAAGGACCAACCGCAGAAACGCTCAAGGCAATTGGAGAAGTGACACAAGTATATTCAAAAATAAACGTCGCCGTAATACGCCTAGACGAAGAATTAAGTGTGGGAGATTCGGTGACTTATCAAACAACCGATGGCAGTCATACCCAAACAGTTTTGTCGATGGAGATTGACCGCAAACCAATTTTTACCGCACGCGCCGGCGATGAAGTAGGAATTAAATTATACAAACAGGCACTTGTTGGTAAAGTGGTTTATGTGAAGGGGTGAGGAGTTCTATTCTCACAATACTACCTATATTTACTAAAAAATTGTAATACTAGGTAGGGCTTTTTTAATTGCATCTTTAGATTTAACTCTAGATAAATATAAATATTTTAAATTCGTCAGCTTGCCTAGTGCCCCTATCGTAGCTCCATCTACAGATTCAACACCATCTAGAGATAAACTTTCTAAATTCGTCAGCTTGCCTAGTGCATTTACCGTAGCTACATCTACAGATTTAACACCATCTAGATATAAACTGTCTAAATTCGTCAGCTTGCCTAGTGCTTCTACCGTAGGTACATCTACAGATTTAACACCATCTAGAGATAAATATTTTAAATTCGTCAGCTTGCCTAGTGCCTCTACCGTAGCTACATTTACAGATTCAACACCATTTAGAGATAAACTGTCTAAATTCGTCAGCTTACCTAGTGCCTCTACCGTAGCTACATCTACAGATTCAACCATAGAAAGAATAAGACTACCAATATCTGGTTTATTATTAACAATAGTGTCTACATCTGCTGTTGTTAACTTTTTTATCCTGTATAGATTGGTTAAATCACTTTTAAGAGGTTCAACATTCTCCTCACGTATAGAAGCTACTTTTTGAACAGCAACTAGTGCTTCTGCTGGAGTATTCGCAGGCGCATTTGCAGGTGCTTCGGCGGCGGCTTGCGCTGCTGCTTGGGCTCTGTCTCTTTCTCCAACCAATGTTAATAGATCATCTAGCTGAGATTGAGTTAGAATCTCATTGTTACCTTGATCAGATTGCGCTGGTCTTTCAGCTGGGGCAGTTTTAGGTGCAGGTTCTGGGGCATTAGCAGCAGGAGCTGGAGAAGGTGTTTCAGCAGTGGCTGGCAGATTAGCTATGGCGAGTGCTTGTTCAATCAAAGCAGTAGTATATCCATCAATAGAAGTAGCTTCTTCATTAGTAATATCTCCGCCTTTCGCAATTTTTAATGCTGTTTTGACCTTTTCGCCAAACATTCCAGCACCATTGAATGAAAGTTGATCGACAATTTTTTGCACGTCAATTAGGAATTGTTCAGCGCGAACAAGAGCTTCTCCGCGCGGTTTTCCTGCTAGATCTGTAGCGTCGTTCATCAAAATATCATATAACCCTTGAATATCATCTTTGAAAGTATTTACTTTAACTTCACTAACATTGGGATTAGTTATAGTCTTACCTATTTTGTCTAAATGGGCACCAACATCGACTTTATCGCGGACCATGGCTTCAACTACGGCTTTATATTTATTACTTGTGTTTTCTCTGAAACTAACATATAAGATCTCTTCACCTTTACTGGTTGCTTGATCAGTTAGTTGTTGTTCTATTAGATTTTTTCGAAGATTATCGTTCAGCGTTGAAACTGGTTCATCTCGATAATTAGATTCTAAATTCATTCTTCTCGGCTGTTTCGCCTCTAATGCCTCAGCTTGTACACGTGTTGCGGCAGTTGGAGCAGTTATCGGTGCAGTTCTTGCGGCTACTACAGCTTCAGGTTGCGCTATTTGTGGTTCCGGGGTAGGAGCAACAGCTGGCTTAGGAGCTTCAGGTTGCGCTGGGCTTGCGGCAACGGCTGGCTGAGGGGGTGCAGGAAGAGGCTCAGGGCTAGCTACGGAAGTTGAACTAGCAGGTGGGGGTTCTGCCGCTGACGCAGTATCTAGAGAAACCGAAGGATTAGAAATAGAGGTAGCACGTGTATTTATTCTTCTTACAACGCGACTTGTAGAATTACGTGCAGCCGAAACAGCGGCTGGCGCTACTACAACAGGAACCGCGTTCGAAGTTATACTGGGTTGAGGAACACTGGCTGCTGGAGCAACCGCAGGTGAAACTGTTGGTGCTGGCGCGAGAACTGGCGCCGCAGGTGTAACGGGAGGAGTAGCGGTGGCGGCTGGTTGTATTAAATGCGCAGTATTTTGAACGGCAGGAACTGCTACTTGAGGAGTAACAATGGCAGGAGCAGAATTCGGAGCTGGTGCCACGGCAACGGCTTGCGCGACTGGAAGAGGAACAATACTAGCTAACACCTCATTTAAAGCATTAACTGTTATTTTCTTTGCTGCAACTCCAAATGTGCCAACAGGAGCTGTGGGTACAACACCACTCAATACTTTATCCAAAACCTGTGCGTGTGTTGGAGATGAAATAGCTGAGAGCAAAAGTTCACTCTTAGCTTTGGTAACAGCAGCTTGAAATAATTGCCTAGAAGCAAATTTTCCAGCGACATCTTTTTTGAGTAATTCTAGATGTTCTGCTTCTTTTGTTTGTGTCAGCGGTTCCAAAATCTGAATAAGTCTCTCCTTAATCTCATTTTTCGTTGGGACTTTAGCCGGATCAGACACTTTCATCTCGTTTTTAATTTTTTCATAATGGCCATTAATAATACCGTCTGTTAGATCGAAACCAGTAACAGCTAATCTGTCTCGCAATGAGCCAATTTCAGCATTTAATTTGTCAGATTCTTTTTGTACTTTTGCCTCTTCATCTGCCTTCGCCTTATCGACAACTGCTTTAGCCGCTTCGGCCGCAGCTTTCGCCTTAACCTCAGCCATATATTCCTTAGCAACAGCTCCATCAGTTGGCTCTTTACCACCATTTGCAGTTTTCATAGCTACTTTTTTTGCAGCAACTTCAGCATCTAACGCATTTGTGTCTCTGCCAGCCGTAACGAGATCCGCTCTAAACTTTGCTAATTCAGCTAAAGCATCCTTTTCTTCTTTCTGATTTTGTTTCTCTAATTTTCTTGCTTCTCTTGCAGCTGTTTCAGCCTGCGTTTTAGCTGCGGCTGCTTTCTCTACATTCAAAGCAAATTCATGTCGCTGATTTGCATAATCAGCTTTGCGCTGGGCTCTTACAAGGTCTTTCTTTTGTTTTTTAACCTCTTTTTCAGCGGATTTTTTTGCCTGCTCTGGTGTAGTCGAATCTTGAGCATTTTCTAATGCACCGTTAGTTTTGTTTAATTTTGTTTCTGCATTATCCAATGCTTCTCGAAGAGGGAAAATCTCTGCCTCTTTTGCATTTATTTCTGCCTGTTTTGCATCTATTCGTCTATCAAGTGCAGTAACATCTGCTGCTGGATCTCGATCAAGTGCCTCGACTCGACTTTGGCCTAATAATGCCTTTCCATCTCGCAAATCTCTAAGCTCATTATTTGAACTATTGAAAGCCAACTCTGCACTATTATAAGCATCTATCGCATCACTTAGTCCTTGGTTGAGTGTATCCAAATTTGTATTTTTTCTATATGCATCATTCAATTCTGCACTCACCACTGTTTTATGAGCTTCTGCGGCCTCAACAACTTTTTCTTGTGCGGCAATTTTCGCATCAACTTCTTTATGTAAATTATCTTTTGCTGCTTGGTCAGTAGCAGAATCTGAATCTATATCGTTTTTTTCATCATTCAACTTCTCTAACGCCTCCTGTTGTTTAGTCACATTTCCTTCGGCATTTTGTTCCTCTTTCTCTCTAAAATTTCGCTCTACATTCCATGGTCCTTCTCTTGAACCAGTTTTTTGCTTCGCATCAACAATCTGAGCTTCAGCTAAACGAATATTACGTTCATTTTTTGCAATTTCTGCCTGTTTATTGGCTACTGCATTGTTTTTACTATTAAGTTCATTTCTGAGAGGCTCAATCGGCCCAAGCTTAATCTCTGGCATCTCATTCATTTTCGCCTCATCAACTCGCCCCCTAAATAGAGCGCCGGTAACCGCTGCCATCTGAATAACTTCATGTAAATTTGGACCATATGTCACATTACCGTTTTTAGTCTTTCCAGCTGCCTGCAATTGATCTTTGCTTATTATATGAGCCCAATTATATGCTGCATAATTTTGCAACTCTCCAACCGCCATACACGAGGCAAGTTGTCCGGTAAAATCTACACCTAATCTGCCAAATTTTTTAATTGTACCACCAACAGTATTGCCGTATGTCCCTTTCAATATTTTACCAGTCATTTTTTGCCCAAACATGCCGGCACCCAATGTTGCCATTGTTGTGAAATACTGAAAGAGGCTATCTTTCCAACCATCTGGCAAATCGCCACTCATAGCCATTTCGCCTGCATCAAAAAGAGCAGATTCACCAGCTAATTTTAGTCCTCCGGCAAATAAATTCTTTCCACCACCAATGATGCGTGCACCTATGCCAGCACCTTCTGCGGCCGAATGTGAAGAAGAGACAAATTGAACACCTTTAGCAAAAGTCTGAGCGGAATCACTTGCCGCCCAACCACCATCTGCCAATGAACTGGTTCTCCAACCACGACCAACGCTTGAACCCCAACGAGTAACTTTTGCACCAAGGCCAAGCGCTGCTCTTGTACCAGTTACAGAAACATCCGCTAACACGGCTGCTCCCTCTGCCGCTTCACCACCAATTGCTACTCCTCCAGCAATTTCTCCTGCTCCAGCTAAACCACCAACAAGACCTCCAATACCACCAGTGATTATTGAGATTGCAACAAGTTCACCAATAGATGCCGCAATATCCTTAGCGAAATCAACATTTTCAGATCGCCAAGTCCAAAACGTCAAACCACTCACATCGACAAATTTATCGTAAACTTGTGACTCGAACTCATTCAAATCAGGCTTATCATTATTATCATTAAAATATCGCGTCTTCACCTCAAAAACCTTCATTTTCGCCATTCTATTAATCTGAATTTTCGTGATATTATTTTGATATTCACTAAATTTTGTAATAATTTCCCCATCATTTCCTTTAATACCCAAAGGTGCGATATCAGTATTATCATCTAATGCAGACGATTCTTTGCCTAACTGCGCAGCAATTTGCAATTTTACCTGTGCATCGATTCGCTCCTTCCACCCATCTTCTATCAAACTTTTTCTTTGACGTTTAAAATCCGCATTATAACTGGCATCATCTTTGTCATCTTTATATGCTTTGTCATGAATTTTATTTCCAACAATTGCCAAACAAAGTTCGCGCGCTTCATCGTAATGTTTCGCCTCAATAAGGCCATCGAGTTTAATAAAGAAAAGTGCTTGCTGCTGTTTATCAAGATCGCCTTTGTCAAAACTCGTTACTTCTCCAGCTAACCCAAGTTTATCGAAATACCCTTCTATACCTTTATCTCCTGCGTCGCCATTAGCCCACGTAGTGCCAAGGCGTTTTGTAGTACCGAATGAACTATTATTATCTACATTTTCTTCTCCTTTTGAATATTGTCTATATAAATCAACTTCTGCGGCCCCATTTGCAAACATTTTTTTAAATAATTCTTTTAGATCAACTTTGCCATCACGGCCTTCACTGGCAAGAGTAAACTCGCCTCCGGTCATATCGTGCAATGAAAGAGGATTATCTGTCTGTGCATTAAACAGAATTTCAGGACTACTAGCAAAATCACCACCCTTAATTAGATTTAAATAGTAAGTAATAGGATTAGCCCCAACGTTTGGATTGTTTGGATAATCATACTTAATAAGCACATTCAACATTTCGAGTACATGACGTGATGAATAAAAAACCTCTTCATCGTTGTCGGCCATAGTATCGAAGCCCAAATAACCTGTGTTCGTCAAACTAGCTGAAATGTCGTCTTTGCTACGCAACTTTTGAAGTTTATCAACATCGTCTTTTTCAATCAGCCCCGATTCGAGAATTGAAAGCTGAGTTTCAACAAGTTGTTCGGCAGCCGTACGGCGAACATATGTTTCGTAATATTTTTTTTGAAATTCGAAGAGGTTTTTTTCTTCGGATGTAAGTTCTTCAACATTTACTTTTTTTTGCTCTCTAAAAACTACGGCAATAGTTTCGTTATCATATGGGCCGGCTCCAAGACCAATTTGTGCACGCTGTAAGTACCAAACAATCTGAGATGAAGCATTTTTGCTTAATATTGCTTTTTCAATATTGGCATTAATAGTACCGACCAACGCTTTAGCCTGCTCAGAAGTTGCATCACTTAATATAACTTGCAGCGCTTCAATCGCGCCCTGCGGGTTTTTTTCTGACAACTTTTGCAATGCAGCTTCAACAATTTGTTTCGATTCATCGTTATCTGGCAATTTTCTAATACCTTCAATAAATGCGTCACGGCCGCCCACTCCATATACATTCACTAAATCAGTCGACGCACGCTCGGTATACATTTTTAACTCTTGCGTATGCATTGCAGGTGCCAACAAAGAATCAGCGGTAGTTGTGACACCTTCAAATTGTTTTTGTGGAAGAGTCGCAGAAAGTGCTAATAGTTCGACTTTAGATTCCGACTTTACATTTTCGCCGTCTTTTTTCCCTTCCGTTTCTTTTTTTTGTCTTAAAAAACTAGGCAATGGTCGGTCATGCCTAATTTCGCGACTATGTTGCTCAACTGTGCCAGAATCATGCTGATTGGTATTTGCATCTGTCCCACCCATATTTTTATTTTTTTAAATCTTATCAGTATATCATTTTTTAACCTTTTTCTCAATCGTCAAAGAATATACAGAGAAACCCACCATGCAAAGGGCAACTGCCGCCCACATTTTTGGCATACTCGGAATAAACGACAAAAATATTGAAACAAGAAACGGCGCAACCAGATAAGCAGCATATTCGGCAACATTGTAAATCCCCCAGAAACGCTCTGAATCTACCTTTTGAACAACTTCAAAGAAATAAATAACTTTCAACGACTCAATGAACGAAGCTCCAATATTTGCCAGAACGAAAAACAACAAAACCCAATTATGATAGCTGCTTAAAAAATAAAACAAACTTATGAAACATGCCAAATACCAAAATCCAATAGAAATATATTTTCTAACACCTTCATGTTTTGCAAGCGTTACGGCGTACTGTTCAAGGAGTACACATGGCAACATACTAAGTGCCATCAAAATTCCAACGGCTCGTTCACCAAATCCCATTTGAACAATAGCAAGCGGAATGTAAATACCACGAATTGCAGCCCAAAAATTAAAACCAAAAGACACCCAAAAAACTTTTCTCAATCCCTTAACCTTAAAATACGCAACTATGTTTCTTATAAGAGAGCCAAATGATTCACTTTTGAACTGACTATTTACATCGGGGTGATTGTTTTTCACTCCATGAATTTCAAAGTAAATCCAACAAACAAGTGATAAACTGCTTACTAAATTAAAAATTGCTTCAGTGCCAAATTGAGCAGCTACAAAGCCTCCGAGTAATGGGCCGATCATCCACCCCAAACTTGAATAAAAAAAATAATGCCCCTCAGATTCTGCCAATTTATTACGTGCGCTAAAATCACGAACAAATAGAGCCAACACAATATTCGAAAGCATAATGCACACAGCCCGAGGCATATCTAAAAATCCCAAATTCCAAATTGATTCTGCAAAATTCATCGCAAAAATCAGACATACAAGCATTAAAAACGAGACTCGAGCAACGGTAATTTTTGAAAAACGTACAAATATATTCGCGCTTAAAAGCGACACGATAATGCAAACCAGCGAAATAATCACATAGTACATTCCTACGAACGTAGGACCTCCAAGTTTTTTCTCTAAAATAATCGGGAATATTGCTCCGAATGCCGCATTTGAAGTAGTTAAAATAAAAGCAAGATGAGCAAAGAGCTTGGCGCCAACGTGGCGGTGAGGAATTTTTATATTTGTTAAACTTATTCGTAGCATATAACTACGTTATTTTTTACTCTTCTTAGTAGTTTTAGTCGAGAGTTCGCGCACCTCTTCAACAACAACACGATAGAGCTTTCGAGCAATTACAGCAGCTACAACTCCGCATAATAATCCTACAAAAATATCTAATGGATAATGAATTCCAACAACTACTCTGGCAAAACCACTCACTACTGCAAATATTGCAAATAGAACACCAAGCCGACGATTCATATACCACATTGACACAGCGAGCGCAGCCATAACAGCCGCATGACCCGAAGGAAAAGACGCCTCTAATGGCGAATGAGCTACCAATTGAACAACATTTTCAGAAACAAAAGGTCGAAATCTAAAATACAAAAGACGAATTCCCGTAACAAATACAAAACGAGCAATGAGCGTTGAAATAAATGCTTCACTCAAAAGCAAAATTCTATTTGAACTCTTTGAACTTTTATATAGATACATTAAATAAGCGCCTGCAAGAGCGAATATAACGCCTTCGGCCAACATAACAAAAAGCTCATCTAAAGAACCAAAACGCCCAGCGAATGAATTGAGCAAATAAAGGCAGGCTCGGTCTGTTGAAAACAATATATTTTTGATTACGTTTTGCATGCGATGATTATACGTACATATTGAGTATTTCTTCACAAATTAATATCGACACAGTAAAGAAGTGAAGCATGACTTTGAGCAAATCGATTTTTCTCTTATAATGCGCGTACAATTTAATATCTGAATTATTACACTTCATTATCACACATTTTATATATGACTCGAATCGAACGTGACGCAATCGGACTTCTCGAAGTTCCACTAAATGCATATTACGGAATTTTCACAACACGCGCGGCGAAAAACTTTCAGCTCACCGGCCAGCGCGCTCCGCGCGCATATATTCAGGCACTCGGGCTTGTTAAACTCGCCTGCGCAGAAACGAACCAAGGGCTTGGTCTTTTAGATGAAACAGTTTCAAAATCAATCGTCGCTGCCGCGCAAGAATTTATTGAAGGAAAATTTGACGATCAGTTTCCTATCGACGTTATTCAAGCTGGTGCTGGCACTCCATATAACATGAACGCGAATGAAGTAATTGCAAATCGCGCAAATGAAATGCTTGGTCAGCCACTAGGTACTTATTCACCAGTACACCAGAATAATCATGTAAACATGAGCCAGTCGAGTAACGATGTAACTCCCACGTCTCTTAGAATTGCGGCTTTGCTACTTGCTCAACCGCTTATGACAGCACTCGACCAGCTTTCTCAATCCTTTAAAGAATTTGCATTTAAATATCGCCACATTATAAAAGTCGGTCGCACACACTTAGAAGATGCAGTACCAATGACACTCGGTCAGGAATTTCACGCGTACTACACCATGCTCGAAAAATCGAAGCGACGAATTCAATTCGCGGCAGAAGAATTATGCGAACTCGGCCTCGGCGGAACCGCATTAGGCAGCGGTATAACTACACACCCGAATTTTCAGAAAAAAGTCGTAGCGCGACTCTCAAAACTCACGGGATTCCCACTAAAACCAACCGAAGATTTATTTGAAACAACTTCCGGAATGAACCCGTTCGTCGCACTATCAGGGGCACTTCGCACACTTGCAATCGACCTTATTAAAATTGCTAATGATTTAAAAATTCTAAACATGGGTCCTCTTGCGGGCCTTCAAGAAATTACTTTGCCAGAGGTTGAACCGGGGTCTTCAATCATGCCGGGGAAAGTGAACCCGTCTGTAGCGGAAGCAGTTCACATGGCTGGTTACGATGTTATTGCCAGTGACACCGCAATCACGCTTGCTTCTCAGGCTGGGCAGCTTCAATTAAATGTAATGACTCCTCTAATTATTAAACATCTACTCGGCTCACTAACTCTTCTTTCAAATACCTGCACAATGTTTCGAGTTGATTGTATTGAAGGAATTGTTGTAAATGATGGCACTATCAAAAAAATGTTTGATACAAGCCTTGTAACGGCAACTGCACTTAACCCATATTTAGGTTACGAAGTTACTGCTGAGCTCGTAAAAGAGGCACTCTCAAGCGGTCGCTCGATAATCGACGTAACACGCTCACACAATTTACTAGAAGAAACCGATCTCGCCGAAGTGCTTTCTATTGAGCGCACAACTCGCCCTGCCGAGACAAATGCAATTCTAAAAAAACGCATTCAAGGCAGCGCCGCTTATGCGCAATTTAGAGATGAATACTTTGGCAAAAAATAAGACCGTGATAAATTAATTATCTTTTGGCGAAATTCCGTTCTAATTTTTGTCTGACACCTCACCTAAAGTCATCGAAGCAGGAGCTGGAGCAGCCTGAGCATTTTGAGGTTTAGGAACCGTGTTCGTGTCTTTGAGATTTTCTCTTAAAATAAGATCTCTAACTCGCTCTTCCATACCACGAAGTACACCATACTGACCAGTTAAACGCTGAGCAGCATTTGCATCTATATCAAATTTTTCTGAACCATTAACACAGCTCCAATGATTTACGTCGCCAATACTTTGCTGTGGATTTCGACATGAAATTTCACCTAAAGATTTATCAGTAATTGAAAATGATTGTTTGTCAGATTTAATAACTACTCGATCATCTAGGAATTGGTCACCAAATAGCGGAGAGATTTCAATAGACGTAAAATCTGAATTCAAATCTGAAGATAGAACGAAAAACTTATTAGCAGATACAAAACCTCCGACACTCGGAGTTACACTTGCCGCAAGCGAAATTTGTTTAGCTAAAGCACTTATCAACAGATTTACATTTCCAGAGGTTGTCGTGTCTGAAGATACTGAAATTGCACCAGGAATTATTTTAGCCTCACCAGCAGCCTGCGAATGAGCAGGAACGGCTCCAAGCAATGCAGAAAAACCAATTGAACTTAATGTATTTCTCATAGTTTTCAATATACAAGAGCCCTACGGTAATACATAAGGCAATACCTGTCAATACATTTTTAACTACAAAATTACAAATAGCCAAATATTAACAATATGAAGCACAAGAAATATCGTGATTTTTTTCACAAACCATTTACCTCATTCTGCTGCAAAAACTGGTATGCAAAGTAGCTTGCAACCACCCCTTCAGATGCGCCAGTAATGGCTTGTTTAAAAGGCGTATCGCATACATCTCCCGCAGCAAAAATCCCTGGAATATTTGTCTCACTTCGGCGGTTAATTTTCACCTGCTTGTGAGCATCAAGCTCGACTCCCAGAGGAACCAACAACCCTGATATCGCGTCATGACCGATAGCCACAAAAACTCCATCCATCAGAACCTCTTCGCCTGAATTAAGTACAATCGACGTAACTTTATCTGTTCCCTTAATCCCCTTTACCTCTGTTTTAAAGTGAACCTTAATTCGTGGATGCTCCATAACTTTTTTGTAATTCACCGGCTCGGCGCGAAGCACATCTTTTCGCACATACATTTCTACACTAGCCGCATGCTCTGCCAAAATTAATGTTTCAATCGCAGACGAATCGCCTCCTCCTATTACACAACATTTTTTCTGCTTAAAAAAAGCACCATCACATAAAGCACAATACGAAACACCTTTACCAGAAAGCTCTTTTTCACCGGGAGCTCCCAATTTTTTATGCTCGGTTCCGGTTGAGTAAACAATAGTTTTTCCAAAAAATTCTTTCGACTGAGTTTTTACTTTGAACAGGCCGAATTTGCCTTCAGAAGAGGGCATTCTGGTAATTTCAGTTGCGCGCGCAAACTCTAACTGAGCACCGAATTTTTGTGCATGCTCCATAAATACAGAGCCCATATCGAAGCCCGTAATAGACAAAATCCCTGGATAATTTTCAACCAAATGAGTGGTTGTAATTGTTCCTCCCGGTAACTCGCCAATGACCAAAGTTTTCAAATTAAAACGACCAGCGTACATGCCAGCAGAAAGTCCAGCGACGCCTGTTCCTATAACGATCACATCGTAAATTGTATTTTCCATAGGCCGCAAGTATAAAGGATTTTTTATAACGATTTCAAGACATAACCTCATTTTGCCGCAGCAATTAAGCAAAAAAACACTTTTCAACATTTACCAATCAAGTTACAATGCCGCTCCATGCGAAATACGCACATAATAAATGTAAGAGGATTGATGATGGGAGAAAAAGGCGACAGCATTGAAGCTGAGCTAATATCGCACGAGAATCCACCAAAATCGGTTCATACTCTTGCACCAACGCCACCGCTCAAAGCACGCGAAGAGCCTATAAAATCTATAGACA
>JAHFJU010000037.1 GCA_023245725.1 Candidatus Peregrinibacteria bacterium | reverse complement strand
CCCGGCTTCGTAATCGCCAATCCATATTTTTTTGCTACAGATTTGTCCCTAATGAAGTCTCGAATGTCGAGTGTAACTAAAAAATCGACCTTTGCCTTTGTAGCACCAGCAAGTACGTGCGCATCATTTGCATCACTAATCCACCTTTTTGCCTTTTTGATGAGCGGTGATTTTTTTAATGAAACAATTGAAAGTTTTGATTTTTTGATAAGTGAGACCATATCACCTCTTATCTTTGGCAATTTTCGATCAATAACAGATATGCACTCCTTAATTATTTCATCGGAAATAATTACCTCTATTATTCTATTTTCCGACATCTGAAGTAACTCAAATGAAGCTCCTTTCGAAGACAATGCAGCTGAAATTAATACGCTCGAATCTATAAATATACGATACATACAAATCAAATTTACAATTAAGATTTTTTTCTAATCTCGCGAAGTTCAGCAAGCATGCCTTCAAGAGTCACTCCGCTTCTACGAGCCTCTGAAGACATTTTATCAACCAAAAGTTCAAGACTGTCTGAAACAGGCACTATTAAAGCAGCACCATTTTTCAAAGGAATAATGCGGACTTCATCATTTTCCTTAATATTGCATGCTTCGCGTACCTTTACAGGTAAAGTAATCTGTCCCTTCTTACGCACGGTAGTAGTAGTACTCATAGTCGGAAAGTTGGAAATAAAGTCTGACTTTAGTATAACACCAACCACACTCAGTATCTAGCCTTCGCATTTATAAAATTTCTTACACACCGTCTTTACGTTTCCACGCACATTCATATCAACTTCAATAACAGCTTTTTTAGGCTTTACCACAGCCATAAAATCCGCAAAAATCACTTCGGTAAGCGCCTCGTGAAAAATTTTCACATCGCGGAATGCGTTTATATAAAGTTTGAAAGATTTTAATTCGAGGCAACGATCGCTCGGCACATATTTAATTTCAACGCGGCCAAAGTCCGGATAATCCGTAAACGGACAAATAGCCGTAAGCTCGGGAGTAGCAATAGAAACCCAGTGTTCGCCACTGCTTAAAGTTTCAAAAGAAAAAGTCTCAAGAGGAGTTTTTCCATGCAAGTTCTTACGAACCGATTGCAAGTCAGTCTGCTTATAATCGCTCCCCTCGTGGTACTGTTTAAATGCTGTTTTTTTCATACGGTGATGGATATTACCATACTTTACAAAAAAATACCTTGCGCATTTTTTTGCAGATGCTAACATGCGAGACACCATGCACTCCTACAGCAGTACAACTCAGAACGTACGTCGCAACTCTCGCAAAATTCTCGAGAGGTAGTTTGTAGTTCCACGCAATTATTAACACCACCTCTCGGAAATCCGGGAGTTTTTTTGTATGAAAACGCTCATGTTTAAAAGCTCAACAGTATGCGAAGAAAGCATCTTCCGTAAAAGAAAAATCCTTTTTATTTCTTACTTTTTACTTATGCGAATATTATGGAAACACAATCTACATACGAAAATGCCGACACAAACATCGGCAACGACAAAGCTGCAATTCTTGTGATCGCAGTTCAAAAACTCATCAGCGAAAAACTGTTACCAATATTAAATGGTAATAAAGTTCCAGTCCCACATATAGGATTTAATGGCGGTACACCCGGCTCAGTACATGAGAATTGGTATGGAAGACCTGATGTATACAGAGGAGCAGTTAGAAGAGTTGCACATCTTGAGAGAGCCCAAGATACAGATCCGTACGCTAGAATGCTCTACTCTGATGGAGGCAGAAGGGGTGATCCTTGGGGCGCATGCAATATAGAATTGAATGGGCATGTGTATCATTTTTGCGCGGGACTTAAAAGATTTCCAAAACTTATTGAGGGTAATGAGGCAAAACCAGCCGCGCTTGGAATTTTGGCAGCAGGCATTCCAGGGCATATGGAATGCGATTTAACCGATTGGAGATGGGTACAAGGCGAAGTAGATATAACTCCTCTTATCACTCAACAGGCAATTAATGACTTGAGCGATTACTTTAAAAACTTTGTTAGTGATCCAAAATGCGTGCCGGTATTTCAGTCGAGAATGCACGCTGAAACATTTGGTATTACGCTGAATCCAACATCGCACAACTGCACCACAATTGTCACCGACGCACTTACAAAAGTTGGCGGAATAAACACAACTCACCACCTTCCAGTTGATGCGTATAAAGATGCTATACATCAAACTAGCGGTATGATTGTTTCAAAAACGCCAAACTTACAAAGTGCCGTGGACTATGCCCTAAACGCAATGCTCTGCATGGATTTTATTTGGGTAAAAAGGTTTTCAAAAAGCGCGCTACGAAATGCAGGTATCAAACCATGTCAAATTAGTGAATGGGCAAAATCGGGAAAAGTCTGCGGAACTTCCGTTCACTCAAATGATTTAAACATAGAACTACTTCTGGCCGAGGCCACAAAATGGCTAGGGGCAAAAAGGCTTTGAAATATACAGCACAGCCAGCATACGCAGGCTGCATACTAGAGTGCAAACTTGCGGTGCTGCGCTTGTCCTATAGAAATAAATATGCCGCCGCCTCATTTAAAAATATATAAGAAGGCGGCGGAGCATGAAAAAACCGAATTAGTTTTCTTTCAAAACGATGGCCGATGCCAAAAAAGAAAAATGTACATCCACCCTACTGCTTCTCAAGCAATTGCTCTAGTTTTCTGTATTCATCCTCGAGTTTTGGAATTGCCACTGCCATCTCTTCTTTTGAAAGAGGCACGCCGTGATAAGATGGCTTGTTCTCGGTAAAATCGACACCTTTACCCTTGACCGTATCGCACACTAAAACTGTAGGTTTAAGTTTTTGCTTTCGCGCGCGTCGAATCGCGTCGCGGATTTCATCGATGTCGTGACCGTTTTTTACATTAATTACATTCCAACCGAACGCAGCAAATTTAGGACCGATAGGGTCGACCGGCTTAATTGCTCTCGTGAAATTCGTCTGCTGCAATTTATTAGCATCGACGATCGCGGTAATGTTATCGAGTTTGTACTGAGCCGCGGTCATGGCACTCTCCCAAATTTGGCCTTCCTGAAGCTCTCCATCACCTAACACAACGTAAATGTGGTTGTCTTTTTTATCCATCTTAAGAGCCAAAGCAATTCCGTTCGCAAATGAAATTCCTTGACCAAGCGGGCCTGTATTTGCCTCAATCCCAGGGATTTTTCGTACAGGATGCCCTTCGAGTAATGAGTTCAATTGACGCAGGTGACTCAACTCATCTTTCGGAAAAAATCCGCACTCAGCCAAAACAGCATATAACGCAGGACACCCATGCCCCTTCGACAAAATAAAATAATCGCGCCCCTCCCAACGAGGTTTTTTTGCATCGTACTTCATAATCGGAACCCCATCGATGTCGCCAAAATAAAGAGTCGTAATAATATCGATTGCAGAAAGTGAAGTTGTCACATGCCCAGAATTCGCCTTGTGCACCATGTTAAGAATGTCGATGCGAAAACCGCTAGCAAGTTTTTTTAGTTCAAGAGTATTCATAAAAGCGCACTCACTATAAATGTAATGAGGATTTCGTACAATGCACGGAACACAAGAAAAACGATTGACTCATGGATTTTTTAATGTATAGTACTGATACTTATGGCACCTGAAACAACCGACTTCGAACCTGAACTTTGTGGAGAAAGCGTATACCAACTACTTGTAGCGTGGCAAGCAGCAAGTGATAGAGGAACGCGCGGAATAGCTACTAAAAGACAAATAATCGCCGAAGACTCTGGCAGACTTCATTTAACAGAAGGTAGTAGAAATTTATCGGTGCGACTACCAACATGCAGAGACAAATCAGCACCTTTTGTTGAATCACGAGGGATGAGAACGGCGCAAGTACATGCGGCGATAACTGCAATAATGGATAAAAGAATTTAAAGATACAGTTGAGTTTATGACAATTGACGTAGAAAAAGACGCACGCGCGACTCCGGTTAAATCACAAAAAGCAGAGCTATCGCTTCAAGAACGCAACGATAGATTTAGAAGCGCGACTATAGAAGAAGTTGATCGTGTAATTGGACTAATAGAAGCGATGATCGCTGAAAAATGCGAGTTTCATTTAAGCGATACGACGCTCAGAACAATTGCTTGGGGAAAACAATATCTTCCAAAAGATGGTGGCGCTATTGTTCGCAACTCTGAGATATCAATTTCAACCGATAGAAACGTTGATAGCCGTGATTTAAAGAATACAAATCTTGGAGTTTTTTTTAAACTAATGTGTAGGCTAAGCCCTAGACCGAAACTTAAAATTAGATGTATAGACAGCGGAATATATACACTTGAAACAACTGATATTCCAACAAAATACGAACCAGCTTTTGCGGACAGACGAACACGCGGCATAGTTAGAGATTCAATCGGCAACATTGATTCAGAACCTGCAAGAGAAGCACTATTGGTACTTGTAAATGAGTACGCACCAACAGCGGTTGTCCTTAGTGAAGAAATAACTAGAGCCATTAATGATATTCTCGGAGAAAAAGCTACAATTACAACCAGAAACGGGTTGTCTCTTTTGCATCCTAAAAATGAAGCGGCGACGCTATTCACAAATGTAAATTCGAGCACTGATCGTTTTGCATTAAGACCGCCTTCTAAAGATGTATTGCGACGACTAGACTACATAAAAATGGTCGAGGTAGTAGAGGCCCAAGATGTAGATTACAATGAGCTTGCAAAGCAAATCTTACAAATATTAACTGCTCCAAATGTAGCATTAAATAAAAGAAGCCAAGGTTTTTTTGGGAATATAAATAAGATAACCGTTTATAAAGGCAACTGCGCTACTATTTCGAAATCCGCAGCCAAAAAACTTTTAGAGGCATTTATTGAATTACAAAATATAGACGTAGATAACAATAGCGACGACAAAAATGAATACACAATATGCCTTACAGACCTGATTGAAAGACTTAGCTTGGCGGTTAATGAGACCAAAGATGGCGATGATCTATCTCACCAAATGAGAGCTAAAATCATGGAACCGAATGCAATAATACGCGCACATTCTCCGATTAGTGAACACTTTAAAAACAAACTCGCTATACCTCATTTAAGACAATGGCTTTAGGATATTCGATTAAGTTCCGATATTTTTTTACGTAAAACGGGGTGAAGAATATCAGGAGCAATTTCAGAGAGAGGGCCTAGAACAAATTTTCTCAAATGCATTCGAGGATGAGGAATAATTAGTTCTTCAAATGTACCATCGCTATTCACCAACGCGCGACCTTCTCGAACAAACCAGTCATCGTACAATAAAATATCGAGATCGATTATTCTTGGCGCAAATTCAACATTGTGAGTTTTTTTGAAAAGTTTCTCGGCGTGGCGATCGCGGCCAATTTCTTTTTCAATCGCACGAAGTTTTTCAAATGCAACTACTGGCGAAAAATTTACAGACGCGCAAATACATTGGTTCAAATACATTGCCGTCGTAGTTTTTTGTGATTGAGATGAATCTACAAGACGTTGCCCGATTTGTTCTATAGAAGTCCACTCCTCTGTTTCGTGTATCTTTGATTTTTGCTGAATTTCAAATCCGTCTCTCATTATAAGTTCGCGCGCGCGTTCAAGATTTTGAACACGATCACCTAAATTTGTTCCAAGAGAAATATAAATTTTCGGCATGATGTGCGATCAAAAAATCAGGTCTGACAAAGTAAGTGGCTTATATTTTCGCTCAAGTAATTCGCTGATTGTTTCCGGAGTTTGTTCAAATCCTTTTAATTCAAGTACTTCTATCGCGTGGTCAATTTCTACCGCCGATTGCGCTTCTATTTCGACAAACGGTTCAACTTTCGGGTGCTCGTCAATTTCGCATTTAAATGATCCGCAGTCGTAATGCGTGCGTTTTTTTTCGTAATATACAACACGTTTAAGTCCAAGTTTTTCTAAAAATAATTTTAGAGTTTCTGCAGTAGTATCACCAGTCATTTTAGCCAAAGACTGAGGAATACCTATTTCACATTCATCGAAAACTTTCGAACCATCTTTAATTCCGCCGTAGGTTTTGTATACAAGTTCGGTATAAGTGAGAGTTTGATGAGCGTCAACAATTGTATTTTTGAGGGGTGGCAGTGCCTGCGGCATGGGCACAAACTCTCGCACTCTCAGCAAATCTTTTTTCGCTCGAATTCGGCCATTGTCAAAATCGAAATAATTAATTCGCACTAATCCCTCGAAAGTTTTTTTCACTTTCAACTTACCAGAAGCCCCAAGATTCTCAATTTTCTTGCAGAGATCCCGTACATTAATTCCCAAAATTTTTCGCTCAATTTCTAACATCGCACGAATCGTAGATCGTTGAAGGTTTTACGTAAAGTAAAAATCACGATTTATTTACCTTTGTAACTCACATATGTGTTTTCTCCCTCCCATAACTTCACTTTATGCAAAGTTACAGCGGTGCCAGTCTGCGTGCCGATATCTTTCAGTTGTTCCCAAATCCACACAGTGATTAATTCTGCGGATGGATTTTTGAAGCGATCGTTTAAGTCGGTATGATCTAGCAAATCGATGACGCTCTCATTAACTACTCTTTTAAGATCAACAAAATCTAGAACCAACCCATCTGATTTTATTGGTCCATCGACCGTTATAGCGAGTTTATAGGTGTGACCATGCGGTCGTTCGCACGCGCCTTTATAATCTGTTAAATGGTGAGCTGCCGAAAATATAAATTGACGAGTTACGCGCATTGTGTTATGGTTATGGCTAATTTTTAAACTAACTTAATTTATGCCAACGAACGATACACCACAAACTGATAACAGCACAACGTATGAGGATTTTATGATGCAGGGGCCAGATGCGACCGTAGATTTAAAAGTTAAAGATGTTGTGGGTACAGAAGGAGAGAAACGATCACCAACTTTCGCTAAACCAGCTAACGTTAATACTGCTTTAAAATTACAGCAATTTCTCGAGCAGACCATTGGCTAATACATGGTCGGCTACATCGTGAACGCGAATAATCGATGCTCCATTTTGAATGGCGATTGAGTGGGCAATTATTGTTGGAATGAGCCTATCTTTTACGGTTCCTGGTAAAAATGATTTCCGTGACGCTCCTACTAAAATCGGGCAATTAAGTTTTTGAAGCTCTGCAAGTCTTCTCAAGACCTCAAAGCTATATTTGGGATCTCCGCTAATAAAAGCCCCCATTCCCGGGTCGATTATAATTTTTTCACGCATAACTCCAGCATGTACTGCCACAGCGATACGCTCCTCTAAAAATTCTAAAATCACTTTAATAACGTCGTCGTACTGAACCGGATCGCGAGTTGTACGGGCAGTAGAATCTTTTGAATACATTAAAACTAAATATGCATCGTACTCGGCAACGACACTAGCAAGCATAGAATCGCCACGTAGAGCGGTAACATCGTTAATCATGCCAACGCCAAGTTCAAGCGCAGCGCGTGCAACTTTACTTTTATATGTATCGACTGAGATTATCGGCGATGTTGAAAACTTTTTTTTATTTAATGAGGCAAGAACAGGAATAACACGATTTATCTCTTCATCAACTGATACATTCGTGCTATCTGGACCGGTTGATTCTCCGCCGACATCGATAATATCGGCACCTTCATTCACCATTGCCTCTGCATGAAGCGCAGCAACCTCAGGATCACGATATTTACCAGCATCGGAGAAAGAGTTTGGCGTGACATTAAGGATTCCCATTACAAGGGGGTGGCCGAATTTAATGGTCTTTGTGAATTTCATAGAATAAGTATCGACGACTACTAATCTTTAGAAGTTCTATTACGCTTTCCAAATAATTTTTCTTCGAACACACGCATGAGGTGCTTGGTAACAGGACCGCGCCGACCACCTCCTATTTTTTTCCCATCTACCTTAACAATTGGCACAATACCTTTCGTCGAGTTAGTTAAAAAACACTCGTCGGCGCTTATTAAATCCTTTAAAGTAACATCTTTTTGGCGAATATGCAGAAGTGATTTTGACAGCTTTAGCACGAGTTCACGCGTTGTTCCAAGCAAAACACCAATGCGCGGAGTCATTACGAATTTATCTTTCACGATGAAAAAATTTGTCCAAGTTCCTTCGGTCACATGACCTTTTCGGTTAATAAGAAGGGCTTCAAATGCACGTTTTTTGCGCATCTCCTCGCGGGCGATTAAAAGCGGCTGCATGCTGGTCGTCTTCATTTGCGGAAAGTGCCGCTCAAGCGGAAAAGTAATTACCGACACACCCCTTTTGTATGCGTTCTGCGAAACTTTTTCGAGCGGCTGCACCCAAACGAAAATCGTAGCCTCTTTTATTCCCGGAGTTATGGTGATTCTAACTCGGGCTTCTTCGTATGTGTTTTTTTTGAGCGTTTTAGTGATAATATCAGCAAGCTCTTTTCGGCTCCATGAAAGCCTCCACCCACGCATTTTCGCGGATTCTTTAAGCCGATCAATATGTTCGTCGAGTAAAATAATTTTTCCTTTATAAGTTCGAATTGTCTCGAAAATTCCGTCGCCATACATAAATCCCGGATCGAAAATCGTAAGTTTTGCCTCTTTTGCGGGAACGAATTTTCCGTTGAGATAAACGATCATGGCAAATAATTATATAAACGTCACCGCATGCCTAAGCTGGTAATGGATTTTGACATCTGAATGTATCCTGTTGGCTTGAAATTCTGCTTCTCGTAAAATGCGACAGAATCGGCTTCTTTCTGCGTAAGCAGGTCGAGGGCAACGCACTTATGTTCGCGAGCGGCCAGTTCTAAAGCAGCGACCAATTTTTTTCCAACTCCTTTTTTTTGATGATCAGGATGAACAAATAAATCTTCAATAAATACGCGCATTCCGTCGTGCCAAACAAAAAAACGAGATAAAATAAGCCCGATTTGCTCGCCGTCTTCTTCTGCAAATAAACAGATTCCACGACCATTTCGCAAAACTTCTTCGAAGTGAGCGACAGACTCGGCGGTTGCCCAGTTTTCGTTGTATGGAGATTGCGCAAAAACATGGCTATAAACTTTTACAAGCGGCATAATTTGCTCTACTGATGTGACTAAATGGATGTTCATCATAGAATGGAATTTATTGCGGCGGCCTTTTGAATGAGCTCATTATACTCCTCTTTAGCCTCTGAATCGGCAACAATTCCGCCGCCCGAACGGAAGGTTACGGCTTGCGATTTTTTGTCGTACCACAATGAGCGGATTAAAATATTGAACGATGATATTGGAGTATTTTCGTTGTTGCTTGCGGATTTGTTCGTCGCCTTGGGTTGAATGACGAACCCAGCACTCCCACAGTAAATACCGCGCGCGCCGTCTTCTAATTTTTTGATAATTTCGATTGTGCGAGTCTTCGGACAGCCTGTAACAGAACCACCGGGAAAGAGCGCGCACAATGCATCTCTCCACGTTTTCTCTTTTTCAAGAATACCGCTGACCGTTGCGACTGTATGCATGATGTGCGAATATTTTTC
Organism: Candidatus Peregrinibacteria bacterium; assembly: GCA_023245725.1. Taxonomy (GTDB): domain Bacteria; phylum Patescibacteriota; class Gracilibacteria; order UBA1369; family UM-FILTER-53-11; genus JAHFJU01. The sequence continues at coordinate 4,470 of JAHFJU010000037.1, read as the reverse complement.
AATTTGCCGAAAATCGCCGGGCACGTTTGTACCAGTCCTTACGCGTACTGATGCAGGAGTACATACTTTTCCTAAATCGTTTCGCTCTAAATCGACTATCATCGCCAGCTCGGCTTTGTTTTTTTCGCTCGTGAGCAAGGCGGCCTCGTTTTCGGCATCTTTCTGCTGAGATTCGCCTCTCTGTGCCGACCCCTTAATCGGGCGCGTTTCGATTTTACCGTCGTGATACAAATACATAAGGCACTCTGGGGAATTTGAGATTAGCGCCCCATCGTCGGTATCGATATAACACATGTAAGGAGAGGGATTAATACGGGCGAGCCGGCGATATAGTTCGAACGGATCGGATTTGTTGGCTTTTGAAGTGAATGGGATTGAATAATTGACTTGGTAGGTTTCGCCGGCGAGCAGCAGATTTTTTATTTCTGCTATTTTTTCGGCGTACTGCTCGAACGATACATTTGAGCGGTAGACATTCGACGTGTTTAATTCTTCTGCAATTGGCTTGCATGGCTCTTCTTTAAATTCATGAACTTTTTTTATTTCGTTGAAATTCTCAGCGCCTTCGTAGGTAATAAATCCGCATACAGAGAGGCTCATCGCCTCGGCCTCATTTAGCGTTTTTTTTGCGCCCAGCTCAAATACAACTCCGCCAGCCTTGGATTTTTCGCCATACCACCTACCTTCAAACAAGGCCACATGAATGCCATTTTTTTTCAGAGCAATAAATTTTTGCTGAGCCTGCGTTAACATAGACGTTTCAACATTACCTTAACGTCAATCGAGTGCGCAATTTGGTGATGCTCATGACACAATGGAGCTAAATAGTAAGGGTTATGAGATCTAGACATTGAAAATCGATTCGTATGATGAATTTCAACAGATTTCTTATTGCAATCAGTTAAAGCGCACAAATCTCCAAATTCTTTTTTCAGGAGGCGTTTCGTATGTGTAGGAATAGCGCGACTTATTTCGCCATTATTTACTTTTTCAGAATCCAATTTTGCCAACTCAGCTTTTTCTTGTTCTATTTTAGCCTTACGAATAGCCAAAAATTCACGCAGCTCTTCATTTATATCTATATTTTTTCGTTGCAACTCTACGAGCGCCGCACGAACATCAGAGTCAAGATTTAGAACCACAGAATTTGACTGCGGCACGAGTTGCACGTGCAACTCAGATGATGGTTTGTTGGCTTCAGAAAGCCATGACTTTTTTGGATTATCCGCAGTTTGAAATTCCGATGGATCTTCAAAATCTCTAGCAACAGTGACATCATCAATTCGGGCGTTTTTGTAATCACGAACCAGAGTTTCGAGGGCTCTATTTGAAAGTATCTGCACATGATTTGCCCATTCCTCCTCATTTTCGACATTTACCGCCGATGTAATTCTCACCAACTTATTAATACTTACTATGCCCGTCATCAATAAACGGCTTAAATTAGGGAATTTATCGAACTGACGAGCAAGATTCAGAACAGTTCTAACTTGCTCCACGCTTACTCCGCCAGTAATTTTTGCGTAATGGAAAACCGATTCAAAACCCTTCTTTTGATATATACCGCGACGTGCAATTTCAGGTAAAGACCCGATAAATTTATTTCTTGCACGAAGTGCGACTTTTCCGAATAAAATAGAATAATTGAGGAGATCGTTATCGCTCATAATCCGCGGATCAATAACAGGAATTCTTGTTGTTCGCATGCCCAGTTTATAGCACCGGCAAGCCTCAAAGTCGATTTATTTGACTTGCGAACCAGAGTTAATTATTATATGAGCATGTACTCACAACTACCCCCTCGCAGATATATCAGATCAATTTGGTCCCAATTTGGAAAAATGCAAATTTACAACCAAAAACATAAAATTATTTCGCTGGAGCCCAAACATAGGATGTAGTAATGTTCTCGTTTTTTAGCATCAAGCAAAAATCAGGTTTTATATTTACTACAATCCATTTACAAAAAATTCGAAGTAGGTTTTACGGCTTAACCCGAAGAACATTTAAAAATCGACGGGAAAATTGGCTGCTAGGATAATTCAACTACCGCTCATCAGCACCATACACATGCATATACTCACTCTTATCATAAGTAAAAAGTTCATCGGGTTTAAAGAAACGTTTAACCTCTTTCACCGCATTTTCTGAAGAGTCAGAGGCATGAACTACATTACAAGCCACGCTCATGGCAAGATCTCCGCGGATTGTTCCAGCATCAGCCTCGCGTGCCTTTGTAATACCACATAAAAGTCGAACTGCATTTACGCATTGTAATCCTTCAATACATAAAACAACGACAGGACTGCCACGCATAAATGATTCAACTCCGGGATAAAATGGCTTATCTGCAATGTGTGCGTAATGCTCGCGTAAAACAGCTTCGTCGAGAGTCATCATTTTTAATCCAGCAAGCTTTAGGCCCTTTGCCTCAAAACGGCGGATTACTTCACCAACAAGTCCGCGCTGTACGCCATCTGGTTTCACGATTACGAGTGTTCGTTCCATATAAAAGAAATTAGTTAATTAAGTTAACCGAGTGGGATTGTATACAACAAACTAGCTGCTGCCAAGCCATAGCACCCTACTTAATAATCTAGTGGTAATTGAGGACAGTCACATGTTGATTCATCCGCACTTACATACTCTCCCAAACAAACCGGCTCACCTTTATTTACAATTTTTCCCATTCGCTCTGGACTAAAATCGAAGTAAGACGTTCTGCATACTTCATCATCGAACTGCGTTCTCATTAACATGCATGTAGTAGAAACCGGTACCACACACGATGAAATAATCGTACTATCCTTTCCCCTGATAAGTTTAGGATCGAGGACTAATAATGCTGATGAGCCAATAGAACCAGCCAAAAGTAGCGCAAGTGCAACTTTTTGGTTAGTAGTGATGATGGGCTGCTCCTGTACTGAACCAGTTTCGTTAGATGGAAAAGACATAATAGAGATTAATTAGAAGTCACAACAATAATACATAATGGAGATTATGTCAAATAGATCACAATTGAGCAAAAACTACATCTTCAGCACCTTTCCAAACTCCGTTTTTTCATCATATGGCCCTATTATGGCCAAACGTAGCTCATTTGGCACAAAAATTTCGCGTGTAATCTGATTTACCTGGTCAATTGTAATTGCGTCATATTTTCGCATAATCACTTCGGGAGTATCGACTTCGCCGTATAAAAGCTCCTCTTTACCTAACAAATGGGCGAATTCTTCACAGTCCTCAAGGTGCAAAATCATCTTACCTTTAACATATTCTTTAGCCTTGTGAAGCTCGGCAGCGGTAATTCCTTCAGAACGAATAAGCGAATACTGTTCGCAAATCGCAGCAACCGCGTCAGTAGCGCGCTTTACATCTACGCCGGCACGAGTCGAAAACGTTCCCGTATCTGTATAATCGTCTGTTGTAGTTGAAATATAGTAACAAAGTCCCTTTGCCTCACGAACCCCAAGGAACATGCGCGAACTCATATTCCCTCCCAAAATAATCGCCAAAATCCGCTGTGCATAATGCTTCCACTCCTCTTTCGGCTTTTCACCATATGCAGGAAAACCAACCACCAAGTGCGTCTGTTCCGTTTTTTTATGCTGCAAAAAAATCCGTTCTGCAGTTGAATTTTTATTTAGAGGATTTGGACCATACTTTCGAGTCGACTTTTTCATGGTAAAAAGTTTTTCAACCTGCTCACAAATGGCTTTGTGGTCAATATTCCCCGCCACACTAACAACAATATTTTCTGGAGTGTAGAGCTCACTCTGGTACTTCACAAAATCCTCTCTAGTAACTGTATTTATAAGCTCTTTAGAACCAACTTGATCCCAACCCATTGGCTGATCTCCGTACATAAGCCGCTCAAAATCCCAACCAACCTGATACATTGGAGTGTCTTGATACATGTTGTACTCCTCCATAATAACGCCGCGCTCTTTGCTGATTTCATGTTCATCAAACTTCGATTTTAGGAGCATATCCGACAGTACATCAAGCGCAATATCAACGTGACGAGCCGCAACTTTCACGTAATATCCGACATATTCTTTGCCTGTGAATGCGTTAAAATCGCCACCAACCATGTCAATCGCCTCGCTAACCTCTTTAGCATTTTTGTATTTTTGTGCGCCTTTAAAAAACATGTGCTCTAAAAAGTGCGAAATTCCGTTGAGTTTTTTTGTCTCGTAGCGCGAACCGGCGCCAACCAAAATTAAAACAGTCGCCGCCTGAGTCGATTCAAGTTTATGAGTCACAACGCGAAGTCCATTGGGGAAAGTTGTTTTTTGCATGTGCCAACTTTACTTGGATTAAATCGGTTGGGCAACTGTCGGCTTTCTAGCATGCAATGATTCAGCAAGTTTTGAGTGATCAATATTGGGATTAACACTTGCGGGGTCAAATGTACCGTTACCCAAGTTTTCCATTTCCAATACTCCGAACAATAACCGAACAATAACA
>JAHFJU010000036.1 GCA_023245725.1 Candidatus Peregrinibacteria bacterium | reverse complement strand
TTTCTTTTCAAACAGTCTGCGAGAATTTACCTCTGGCAAAAGTCCAACGAATTTTCGCCGCGCCTCGAGAACGCGCGAGCCGTAGCTTTTACATAGGCAGTACAACTCTGAATCAGAAAGAATTTTTATTGAAGTTGCCGCAGCCGAATTATTAAGTGGTGCAGCGAGTCTGTTTTCAGATAAATCCTTTAACGTATTCATGCCCGAATTATGGCCTACAAAAGCCAAAATGTCGAGCAGTACGACTTGCGAATCGGCGCGAATATTGTATGAGTGTGTGCTCATATCTAAGACGGCGTTAATTGTTGCGTTTGTCTAAATGATGATTTAAAAAATCTTCAATCACGTGCATGACACTTGTAATTTTTTTTGAAAATTGATCATCATTATTATTCGGATTTTTGTACATCATTTTGTGAAATTGATTTATATCAAAATATGGATCTCTGCCTTGTTCTCTTAAGCTATTATTATATACATTTTTGAAATAAACTGTTGTGCGAAATTCCGCTATTTCATCAAAAAGTAATTCAAAATAATTTTTTAATTTTTCGCCGCATATTTTAATGCTCAATATTGCTTCAACTTCTAACAGGTTTAGAAATAATTTATTTTTTAGTGATGATAAATATTCCCGTTTCGCGTCATATTCTTTTTTTCCACTTTCACTTGAAATATCGTTACTAGGAGATCGTACAACTCTATTCAAATAGTCAATATATGCATATGTATTCAATTTTAAATCAATAATTGCTCTGAATTTTCGATCAAATTTTGCAACCTCCTTATAAGTTTCTAGGCCTGCATGTGCAACATACGCAACAATTATCGCGCAAATCATTGAAACAATATCTTTAACTAATCCAAATGACATATATATCAGCTTAAGATTTTCGTACCCACTTCACGAGCAGCCGCTGGTTTCGCCGCAGCCGTTGCACTTATAGCAAGAGCCGTTACGAACCATAACCATTCCACAAGTTGAGCAGGCAGGCGCATCGTCGTTGTTGAGTGAGAGCGCCAAATTGGTTTGAAGTTTTTGAAGAGCTTCAATGCCGACAGGATTATTTTCGATTTGTACGTGCGCTGTGAAATTTTGTGAGCCACTAGTACTTGAACCGGCGCGCGCGGCTGTCTGTGATTTGCCAAATGAAGCCACGCTTGATTGTGCAGAATTTTCTTGGTGAGTTTTTATTGTGGCATGCGCGCGCGCCAAGCCAGCCGTGCCCGAAGATTTAGACACATTATGTGATGTGCCGTTCATTGAAACTCCATTTGTAGAAATTCCGCTGTGTGAGCTATCACTTCTCGAAACGTCACTATTTGAAGATGCCCCATTTGTGCCTCGTACAGCCGTTACCCCGAATCCTCCAAGTACTGGTGCGGTGCCTGCAACTCCAATTCCTTCGACTGGTAATTGTGCGAAATGTGCAGGATTTGCCTCGGCGTATGCGCGTTCGATCAACTCTTCATTGTGATATTTTTTCGCAGTTTCTTTTGGCAAAAACTTGAGTGCGAAGTATCGTCCAATGTAATCGATGATTGATTTTACGAGTGGAATATTTCGGTTTGCTGTCATTCCCGATGGTTCAAAACGCGCGTGTGTGAACTTTGAAACGATTACTTCAAGCGGAACTCCGTATTGCAAACAAAGTGAAATTGAAAGTGCGAGCGCGTCCATAATTCCTGATAAAGTTGAGCCCTCTTTGCTCATCTTAATGAAAATTTCTCCAGGGGTTCCGTCTTCGTACAAGCCAATTGTAAGGTATCCTTCATGATTAGCTACGCTGAATTTGTGTGTGATTGAAAGCCTTTCTTGAGCCAATTTTCGGCGTAGAGGACGCATCATCTCTTGCTGAATCATGTTGTTCACTTCTTGTGGTGCGACAGTCTCGTTTGAATCCTCTTCATCGAAGTCAAAGAGCGCTCCGTAGTTTGTGTCAGCGGTTGAAGCGTTAAGTGGCTGGCTCAATTTTGAACCATCACGATATAGCGCAACTGCCTTAATCATGTATTCCCAGCTTATTTTATAAGCACGTGCGACATCGTCGATTGTTGATTCTTCGGGCATATTTATTGTTTTCGAAATTGCGCCTGTGATAAATGGTTGAGCAGCTGCCATCATTCGTAAGTGGGCGAGCCATGGAATGAATCGAACTCCTTTTCTGCCACAGCGATTTGCACAGTCGAAAATCGGGTAGTGTTTCTGGTCTAAATGAGGTGCTCCTTCAATTGTCATTGTGCCGCAAACAAATTCATTTGCTGCATCGATTTGCTCATTACTGAAGCCAAGATACCCAAGCATGTTGAAAGTTGAGTCGTTAAGTTGAGAGGCAGACATTCCAAGGATTTTTGTGCAGAATTCTTCGCCGAGAGTGAATTTGTTAAACGCAAATTTTAGCTCGAATACCGAAGGAAGTTGCAATTCAATCGCGGTCAATTCTTTGTCTGTGAATCCATGCTCTTTAAGACTTTCTGCATTAATTGAAGGGCAGCCAATAAGTGTTGCGTGTCCTTTTACATAATTAACTACATCGATAACTTGATGTTCGTTTAGACCAAGTGCTTTAAGTGCGTGAGGTACAGACTGGTTCACTATTTTGAAATAGCCTCCGCCAACAAGTTTCTTGAATTTTACCAAAGCGAAATCAGGTTCAATGCCAGTTGTGTCGCAGTCCATTAATAATCCGATTGTTCCAGTTGGAGCAATAACGGTGACTTGTGCGTTGCGGTAGCCGTGTTTTTCGCCAAGTTGAAGCGCGCGATCCCAACATTCACGTGCAGAAGATAAAAGATCGGTAGGGCAGTATTGTGTTTGGATTCCATGCGGTGTTACTGTGAGCCCTTCATATTCTCCTTTTGTTGCATTGTATGCAGCTCGTCGGTGATTGCGAATTACTTTGAGCATTGACTCCTTATTTCGTTCGTATGCTTTGAATGCTCCAAGTTTTTCGGCCATCTCTGCTGAAGTTGCATATGATTCACCACACATAATTGCGGTGAGAGCTCCGGCTAGTGCGTATGCATCTTCGCTGTCGTACGGAGTGCCCATGCGCATAAGTACGGTCTCTAAATTTGCGTATCCCAAGCCAAGAGTTCGGTATTCGTACGATTTTTGGGCAATCTCTTTTGAAGGGAACTGCGCCATTAAAACAGAAATTTCGAGCGTGATTGTCCAAAGACGTGATGCGTGTTTGTATCCCTCAATATCTATAGAACGGTTTTCTGGATTATAGAATTTTATAAGATTTATTGATGCCAAATTACATGCTGTGTCATCTAGGAACATGTACTCGCTGCATGGATTACTTGCGTTGATACGGCCATCGGTTGGACAAGTATGCCATTCGTTGATGGTTGTGTCGTATTGTAATCCCGGGTCGGCACATGCCCATGCTGAGTATGTAATATCGGCCCATAATTTTTTTGCAGAAACTTTTTTTGCGACTTTCCCGTCGGTGCGATTTATTAGGCAAAACTCGCTGTCACGTGCTGCTGCATCTAAAAATGAGTTTGTAATTCTAATTGAATTATTTGAGTTTTGGCCAGCGACTGTTAGATACGCTTCTGAACGAAAATCGGTGTCGTAAGTAGGGAATGAGAATTCTTTTTTTATAAGCTCATCGTTTTCGCAACTGGTGCAGCCAGATTTTTCGCTACTATTCGCCGCTTCACCGTGTGATGCGTGCGCCATATGACTTTCTTCGGCGAGCATGAGAACTCTTTTAATATAATTTAGCGGAACGTGCAGAAGATGAGCCTCTTTAATGAGTTTCTTTAGCTCTTTATTTACTTCGGGGTCGATGCCGTCTGTACGTGCTGAATCGAATATTTTTTTGAGATGTTCTTTGCAAATATATGAGCCGGTATGAATCGCGGCAACTTTTTGCTCTTCGATAGTTTTCCAGTTTATGAAATCTTCAATCTCTGGGTGATCGATGTCGAGACAAACCATTTTTGCCGCGCGGCGTGTTGTTCCTCCCGATTTTATTGCGCCAGCTGCGCGATCGATAGTGCACAAAAAACTCATTAATCCCGATGATCGCCCGCCTCCTGACAAATTTTCACTCTTGCCTCGGATTGCCGAAAAGTTCGTGCCTGTTCCAGAGCCAAACTTAAACAAACGTGCTTCTCGTGTCATCAAGTCGAAAATTCCTCCTTCATTTACCAAGTCGTCTTTTACCGATTGTATAAAGCATGCATGTGGCTGAGGTCGTGTGTATGCGTCTTGCCCTTTTAATAATGTTTGAGTTTGTTCGTCTACGTAATAATGCCCCTGTGCTTCACCGGTTATTCCGTATGCCCAAGCCAATCCCGTGTTGAACCATTGTGGGCTGTTTGGTGCCGCCATTTGATTAATGAGCATGTGTTTCATTTCGTCTTCGTATGCTTGTGCGTCTTCAGAAGTTGCGAAATAGTTGTAGCGTTCTGCCCAATATCTCCATGTTCCAGCTAAGCGAGTGACGACTTGTTTTGCAGACCATTCAGAGCCATTTTTGCCGCCGCGTTCTGTTGGAACTCCCTTTTTTCGAAAGTATTTTTGCGCCAAAATGTCTGTTGCAACTTGTGACCAGCTTGCCGGAACCTCAACATCTTTCATTTCGAAAACAACAGAGCCGTCGGTATTGTTAATTTTTGAAGTGCGATATTCGTAGGTAATTGAGTCGAGAGGATTTTTACCTTTTTCGGTAAAACGGCGTGGAATTGAAAGTCCAGTGCGTCGATGTGTGTTCACTGCTGGGTGTGGTGAGGTAATATTGTTCATAACTTGATGGGTGAAAATCTGATGAATTTGAAGTAAATAAGGCCTTTAGCTACTATATGTAGTGTGGCAAACGTGGATACTACCCCCATATATTGTGTGTCTCAAGGTGACTTTTAACAAACTTCTTGCCGAGAATGTATACAAATGTTGAAGTTCAATTTCGTGAATAATGAGTAAAGCGGAGTTTTATTTTTGGTACGTGAAAATCACTTGATCGACATAATCGTCAAGGTAAAAAACGGGTTTTGACAAAAACGGAATATGGCTAGTTAATAAACATGCGTGTGGCGAGCGTAGCGTGCGCGACTAAATTGCAATTGAAAAATGCGTTAGCCAGTTTTTAAATTTGAACTGGTTTATGTCCGTGCGAGATCATGTAAGAATCTGCAATGAAATCAATAATCACTTCTATTGCCTCGCGAAATATTCGTGTCTGTCCAGCATTCATTGTTATTAATCCTTTATCGGCAAGATCTTTTAATATAAATGCTGCACCAGCTTCATTGTTAGATTTAAGTAACTCTGTTACTATTTTTTTTATTGCGCTATTAGGAATATTATTGGTCATTTCTGTCAGGATTATTTTTGGTGCAACTTCGCTTCCTCTAAATGAAATAGGTCTCATTTTAGGTAGTATAACACCTGAAATTTTTATTACTCCAAGAGCAGTGAGGCTGATTAATGTATCTTGAAGGAATGTTGGAATATCATGATAAAATTCCTGTGTTGCTCCAAGTCTGAAAAGTACATTTGCAGAGGTTATCGTTACCAGCTTTTGTGTAATGTTTTCTGCTCTTACAAGCCCAGATACCATTTGAACGCTTCGTTCTACTCCTAAAACGCTTGTAACAACTTCACTAAAAATATAGCCTGCTGCGCGTCCAATAAATTGTTCGCCGATATATCCGCTGACAATTGCTAGTGGAAGATTGATGCAAAATGATTTAATTGATTCTCTCCATTTATCGTCCTTGGATTTTCCAATTAACTCTCTGTACTGTGTAAACAGAGCTTTCTTTTCACTAACTACTTTTTCATCGTTTAATGGTTCGTTTTTTGATTTGAATTTATTATCGAATGTAGGATTCCATTCTCGTGCGCACTCCCGTTTTAAAAAATGTTCATAATTAACAGCTTTTAGGGCATTTACCGCTTTCTCAATTTGTTCTGGAGTCATTCCTCGATCTTTCCAATCATCTTTATAGTTCTCTATATCTTTATCTGCGGCTTCAAGAACTGCATTGTCACGCAGCTTTTGGCTATTCGAGTCAGCCATCTCAAATCTTTTTAACTCTTTAAACTCATCTGTTAGTCCATCTGCGAGCTGATCTTCTGCTACGTCTGCAAGCCCATTGATAACAAGATTCGAAGCTAATGTTCCACGATAATGCAGTAACTCCTCTTCACCTTTTGTAGCAAAAGGAAATTTGGCTTTTTCAAGAAGCGCAGTTAAATCGGGTCCGAGAACCATTTGTAATTTTATTTTTGCTGAAGTAGGATCTTGAGCAGTCGATAATGCCTCAATAGCTTTTTCAGCACCACCTTTTTTGAAAAACAATTCAATTCTTTGTTGTACTGCTTCAATATATTTAGGTTTTGAAAGCGCAGGTACTCCCCATGGTGGAATAAAAGTATCCGGCCATGTTTCATCATCTAAACGAAGTTCCGCAGGGTATGAATTATAAGCATTTAAAACAGAAAAGAGGAGTTCTAGGTAATTGCTTTTAAGCCTAACTTCTGGGGCATTTAATGATTCTTCTTTTAATCGATTAAATAGTTCGCTTCCGGAGCCTTTTTTAGGATTGTTAATATCAAATTTGTTCAATAAATTTGGATTTACAAGTTTCTTTGCAGCCTTTTTTAAAGCATTTGGTCTTGTTTCGGCCTCTGTATTTTTTATTGGATTTGCTTCTTCGTCATGAACTCCACCAATTCTTGGAGGAGATATTTCAATTCTCGAATTTGTGTTGTTATTTGCGATGTTGCCCATACGTTTTTTGGTTACTCCTTCTCGTTCTCATCTTTCTTTCTCATTAGCAGGCCAAGAACAACCAGTAATGTGATTCCAATGCCTGCCGATACGGCAATAAGTGAGTTTGAGTTGCTCTGAGTTTCGCCTTTTGAAGAAGCGGCGTCAGTAGTTGCTACAGCTTTTTTTGTTCCGTCATCAGCGCCGACGATTGTGAAGGCTACCCGTACAGGTTTGCTTTGAGTTCCATTTATAGGATTTGTTGAGTAAACGGTCACAATGTGGTCACCGTTTTCTAGTGATTCAGGTGATTTGACCTCGAAGAGTCCCGTATTTACATCTGCCAAAATTGCAGAGGTAAATACGGCGCTTTGGAATGTTCCAACAACCGCAGATTCAATATCGGCACTTCCGCGAACGGTGATTTTGCCCTCTTTATCGAGCGAAACCTTTATGTCGCGTAAACCGGAGATATCAACATTTTGAATGTTTTTCACCGTTGGTTTTTCGATTAATTCGTCATTAACAAGTTCTACGATCTTTATGCTTGAAGAGTTTTTTGTAGCAACTTCATCGCCAGAAAGTACAGATGCTTTTGCGAATGAAGAGATGTTTTCGCCAACGCGATCTGCTCTGCGCGCCTGCATTGCTACGAATCCACTTTCCAATTTTTGGTTTACGTGAACAGCTGCAATATTTCGATCTGAAATTACAGCACTTCCAATGACAGATTCTTTTCCTGCCCGATCAGTTGCAAAAATATTTACGCTTGCACCACGAGGCCCGCTTACGTTAACTATGAATTCGTTTTTGTTGAATTTGCTGCCATTTTTAACGCCCATGGCAATAGGCAGATTGGCATCTGGAGCTGGAGCGATATCAGGAGTTGGCATGTTATTAACACCCGGAGCCGGAGCGAACTGAGGAGTTGGCATGTTATTAACACCCGGAGCCGGAGCGAACTGAGGTGTTGGCATGTTATTAACACCCGGAGCTGGGGCGAACTGAGGAGTTGGCATGTTGTTAGCACTCGGAGCCGGAGCGAACTGAGGTGTTGGCATGTCTCCTAATCCGAACAAAACTTTTTCAAGATTATCTTTTGGAGTTAGGCCAAAGAAAATTTTCGCTTCATCTAGTGAATTATTTTTTACATCAACATTCAACTGTTTCGCTGCATAACTATGAATTTGTTCGCGTGTTCGAACCGCAGATATTTTTTTACTTTCTTGCTTTACGGCAACTTCAATCGCAGCTTTGTCGGCTCCACTATTTAGAAGATCCGATGCAACTTTAGCCAATGTTTTAATATCTTCTTGTTTTTGAAGTGCGATTTCTTGTTTAGATTGAGCAGCGGCAAATACCGGAACTTGCTCTTGTCGTGCTACGATTTCAGCTTCGAGTGCTTTTACTCCTTCTTTACCGAGTAGGGAATTAAACGCAGGAGTTTCGGCGACTACTTTTTGAACCTCCTTTAAATGAGCAGTTTCAACTTTATTATCTTGTGATGAGTTAATTTCGATAAGTGCCTTTTCGACTATTGTTTTAGCGTCTTCTTTTGTAGCAGGAATGACCGGAGCCGCCACTTCTGCCGGTTTTGCATCTGGCGAAACTACTTCAGCTATTGGTGCAACAACTTGCGGTACAACAACTTCAGGCGCAGCCGGCCGAGATACAACCGGCACTACGACATCTTTTATAACTGGTTCATGATACACGCAGACTTGTTCTTCTGAAGGCGACGGTGTGCTTGCTTCGCTACAGTCTTTTGTTATTGTACAATTTCGAGTTTGTACTCCTTTAGCAGTACATGCGTTCCACTCAGAACAACTCCAAATATCTTCAGTGCATGCAGGAGTAGCAGGTTCAACAGTATCAACAACGGGAACCTCTTCAATATCGTTATTTCCACAAAGATCGGTAGTACAAGGTGCATCTACATAATCTTCATCTAAACTTACCAAAACATTTGCAAACGGCTGCAACAATTTCGGATATGCATTTTTTGGAATGATTCCAAGGATTGTCGCCCCGAGACCAATAACAACTACTAAAGTGATAGATAGTATTCCGTTTTTATATTTATGTTTCATAACACTCAATTATACCTTAAAACGGCTATTCTGACAAACCGTGATAGGGCAAATTCAGATATGAGATTACTTGCAGTTCTCAATCGCTTCTTTCAAAATTTCAGATAAAACAGGGTGGCTTCGCAGCGAAAGGGCAAAATCTTCTAGTGTTAATTCGTTTGCAACCGCGAGCGCCGACTCGGCAATAAGGTCTGCGGCGCGCTCGCCAATAAGGTGAACGCCACGTATTTTTCTGGTTTGTTTGTCGGCTATAACTTTTGCAAAACCATCTCTGCCAGCCATTATAAGTGCTTTAGCATTGCCGCTATAAGCGCTTTTCCCAATTAATAATTCACCATTTGCACCGTTCTCGGCATCGCCGACTGATCCAATTTCGGGCAATGAAAAAATTGTGATTGGAACTGAATATTTATTTAAAGGAATAGGATTCATTCCGAGAATAGATTCTGCAACTATAACGCCCTCTTTCTCTGCTGTGTATGCCAATTTCCACTTGCCGTTTGTGCAGTCGCCGACGGCGAAAATATGCGGAACGTTCGTTTTTCCGAGCTCATCAATGGCTATACCGCTCGTGTCAGTCATAACTCCAGCGGCAGTAAGGTTTAGCGATTCTGTAGCGGCTTTTCGCCCTACAGCTACAAGCACTTTGTCGAATTTTTGCGCATCGTCAAGCGATATTTTCGCATCTTTCAGAATAGTGATTTTTTTTCTTGTAAATATTCGCTCCAGTTCTTGTGCAACATCTTTATCTGCCAAGGGGAGTAGTTGTGCCCCAGCCTCTGCAAGAGTAACCGCCACGCCAAGCCCTGCAAAAAGAGATGCAAATTCAACACCGACAACACCTCCTCCTATAATAAGGAGTGAAGATGGAAGAGCAGGCATTTCTAATATCTCTTTATTAGAGATGATTTTTTCACTCCACTCAAAGCCAGCCAGCTTACGCGGTGTAGAACCCGTTGCAATCACAATATTTTTCGCAGAAATTATTTGCTTCTCGCCGCCATTGATTGGCGAAACCTCAACAGTATGCGCGTCGACGAAAGTCGCAACTCCTTCAATTATTATTGCCCCGCTTTGTTGAACGCTGAACGCAAGTTGTTTTTTTAATTTATTAATAACATCGCCGCGGCGTTTTTGCATATGCGGCCAGTTGACCGAAACATTTTGAACATCAATGCCAAGTGTCGCGCCTCCTTCGTTAATTCGCTCCAATAATTCGGTTGTCCATAAAAGAGTTTTTGTAGGAATACAGCCATAATTTAAACATTCTCCACCAAGCTCTTTCGAAATCAGCGCAACCTTATTTCCGTGACTCGCAAGATATTTCGCGCACGCGGTTCCTCCTGGGCCAGAGCCAATAATAAGTGTGTCGAATGTGAGTGTAGTAGTCATAGGTCGTAATTTTACCGCATTCTATTCCACGAGTCATTGTTGTATTTCTCTGCCACCAATTCTTTCGCGCGGTTAATTTCGTTAATTGAAAGTTCTCCAGCTTCAAATTTTGTTTGGCTGAATGCTTTTTTAAATCCTTTAATAAATGCATCTTGTGCAGATTCAAAACTAACTTCATGGCCTAGAACATGGCTTAATCCTGTTACGCGCTGTTTAATATCTTCAATTAATTTTCCTTTAAGTTTTTCGCTCGGCACTTTTAATAATGAGAACATTTTTTCTACATCAACTTTTAAGAGGATTGTTCCATGCTGAACAATTATTCCCTGTTTTCGCGTTTGGGCATTGCCTGAAATTTTTCGCATTTGTGTTGTATCGTCACTCATAATAAAAGGTACGACAATGTCGTTGAGCGGTACAAATTGTCCGTTTATTCCAAACAATGTGAGCCCTTCTAAAATTCCATCGCTTATACGACGGTACGATTCTAAAATTCCAGTTGGCACAATTTCGCTTTTTTCGGGAATATGAATTGAATAGGTGATTTCGTGTTCATGAAAAACCGCGCCTCCGCCAGTCATTCGGCGCACAACATCGACATTGTTTTTTTTGCATGCCTCTTCGTCGATTTCTTCAGATAAACTTTGAAAATATCCGAGCGAGATAGCCGCAGGATTCCACCCGTATAGCCGTAAAGTCGGTTCACTTTCTTCGCGTGAAATGGCTTCAAGAACGGCTTCGTCAATTGCCATGTTCATTGCCGCTGAATTATTTAGTGTGGTTAGAAGTCTCATTTAAATGGTTTTATATTGCGATAATTATGCTATGTGAAAGCGATTGAGCGTCGAGTCCGAAAAAAGTGCTTTTCGTATTTGATATAAAATCCTCAATCTTTTCTATAAGAATTTTTTCGTCGATTAGCGTGCCAACAAGATGCTTCTCAAGTTCCGCGAGCCGCTCCTCAGGGTACATAAAAAAATCTCCTGTAATTTGCACTTTCTCTATTTTGCCTAAAGAATCATGTAGCGATATTTTTACAAGTTTCCCATTCGGTACTTTGTACACAGCTTTTTTCATCATCATTTACTAATGCGTAAAATATAACTTATTGTCATTATACTGGACTCAAGTTCAAAAAAAAACTAATCTATTTGCACTATGAATGAACACACATCAGAAAATCCGAACGAAGAAGTAAAGCCGACTCATCACGATGAATCAGCGCATCATGAAGGCCGTCACAGCGAGTCTCAACACAACGAAATTCCGCATCACGAAGGCCAGCACAATCAGTCTCATCACGAAAAACCAGTGCATCATGTTCCTACTTATACAGACCAATTTGATCAACCAAAAAATAAAGGAGGAGTAAATATGTGGATGTTGGTTACGTTGGTATTAGCAGGGGTTATAGTAGGTTATGGGGTTTCAAATTTTGCAGGATTTAACACAGTAAAAGCACCTGCTGCGGCTGTTGTACAAAAAGCTGATGATAAAACGAATGGTTCTGCTTCTGCAGATGTAGCAGCCGTATTAACAGACGAACAGACAAAGGCTTTGCCAGAAACAGATCCAGTTATTGGAGATGCAAATGCTCCGGTGACTATTGTTGAATTCAGTGATTTTCAGTGCCCTTTCTGTGAAGTGTTTTACACACAGACTCTTACTCAGTTAACCAAAGATTTTATTGATACCGGAAAAGTTAAACTTGTTTATCGCGATTATCCTCTTTCAATTCACCCTTTTGCTGTTGCAGCAGCTCACGCGGCAGAGTGTGCAAATGATCAGAAAAAATTTAAAGAAATGCACGATATGCTTTTCTCTAAGCAAAAAGAATGGTCACAAGTTGAAAAAGTTCTCGATGTATTTACTGGTTATGCAAAAACTATTGGGCTAGATGAAAAGGTTTACGGTGAGTGTATGTCTACACAAAAAAATCTTCCTGAAATTAGAAAAGATATGTTAGACGGGCTAGCTGTCGGCGTAAAAGGAACTCCGCATTTTTTCATTGATGGTCACCGTATTTCTGGCGCGCTCGATTACGAAAGTGTATTTAAAAAAGCAATTCAGGCAGAGTTAGATAAAAAACAATGGAAGCTTTCTGCTGATCCATTAACTAACGAACCGTTTGTAGAAATTCAATAACTTTTATACCAATGGCACATACAAAAAAAAAGGCTGAAGTTATGGCAACCGCTGAATCGGTTTCTAAATCAAAAGTGAAAAAAACTAAGTTGGTAAAGGCGAAAAAAGTGGTTGTAGAAAAGAAAAAGGCTAGTGCCATTGCCAAGAGTGGAGATTTGTTTATTGTGAAAAAGGCATTTTCAACAAATCCAGAGGCTGTTTTGTATAAAATTCGTACATTTGTGGGGTGGTCGGCAATGGTTGCAGTTATTTTTGCGGGGCTTTCGATTCTTTCTGGTTATTCAACCACAGGAGATATTGAAAATTTGGCTAATAAAAATTCACAGGCATCAGTTTTGACGGCAGACTCGACTAATGATTCTCAAGTTGCTGCTCCTGTAGTAAATCCTTCTACAAATAATGGGGCTTTAGCACCTACTCTTGTCACAATTGAGCCCCAAAAAGATGACGTAACCTTATTGGCAGTTGGCGATGTAATGTTGGCTCGTTTAGTTGAGAAAAAAATTAGAGCGTCAAAAGACAACACATACCCATTTGTAAATGTAAAAGATATTTTATCGACAGGCGATATAACTTTTGCAAATCTTGAAACTCCATTTTTTCCGGGATTAACGACGGTAAGCGGTTCGTATACGTTTAGAGCTGACGAAACAAGTGTTGAAGGATTGAAAGCGGCTGGAATTGATGTCGTTTCTCTTGCGAATAATCATATAATGAATTATCGAAATGCTGGTCTTCAAACAACGTTAAATGCACTTATGGGTGCAGGAATAAAGCAAGTTGGAGCTGGACAAAATATTTCAGAGGCTAACACTCCGTTAATGGTTGAGTCGAAGGGGCGCAAGGTCGCTTTTTTGGCTTTCAATGACCAAAATATCGCGCCTCATCACCACGGCGAAGCTACCGAAACTACTTCTGGAATTGCAAAAATCGACATTGAACAAATGAAAAAAGATGTCGCTTCTGCAAAAGCAGCAGGTGCCAATTTTATTATCGTTTCAATGCACGCAGGAATTGAGTACCGAAAAGATCCAACTCAGACTCAGAAAGATTTCGCGCATGCGGCGATTGATGCTGGAGCCTCTGTTGTAATTGGCCATCACCCTCACGTTGTTGAGGGCGTTGAGCGTTACGGTAAAGGCATTATTATGTACAGCCTTGGCAATTTTGTATTTGATCAGCTCTTTTCTGAAGAAGTAAAAACTGGCTTATTTGCACGCATAACTCTTCACGGCGATGGAACTGTAGGTGCGGAATTTTCTCCTACATCAAATGAAAAATCACTCCAACCAAGAATAATCGACGGACAATTACGCGTCGATATGCTAAATGCTATGGGCGTACCGATGAGCTTGTAGGCTCGCTCAACATACATCATCTCTCTTTCGATTAGCCCCAATGTCAGGCCTCTAATGTTTTTCTGCAGTTGCTTTTAAGTTGCTTAATAAATATTGCCTCGAAAATTAATATCGATTATCTCTGCTTTATTGTCTGAGTTGTATTTAAAGATAATTCGAATGTTTCGATATCTGAGTCTATATGTATTTGTTGTACCAGCAAGTTTTTTCACGTCGTTATTTTCAGTGGGATTATCTAAAAAACCTCGAATTTTTTTCTTTAGTTGTTCTCGTAGTTTTCTATCAAGTTTGTCGATAAACTTTGTAATGGCATCTGTCATTGCTAGAGCAAATTAAGAAAATCTTCTGCGTCAATTCCTTTTCCGCTATTGTCACGATCTGCATTGAATATATTCCCTGCCGAAATTTTTTGCGATTTCTGTGTGTGCAGAAATTGTTTTACCAGAAGTATTTTAACGAAGGAACTCGTTGGCATTTTGTAGTGATCAGCTTGTTTTTTGATCGCATTCTCAAGCTCATCATCGATACGAATTTGAAGTGTACTCATATGTATTACAGTTTAATACATTGCATTGCGTTTGTACAGCCCATGTTCGCTCCAATTGCGAGTCGATATGCTAAATGCTATGGGCGTACCAATGAGCTTGTAGAGAAATAGTGGATCTACATTGCCCAGAACAATACAACCGCAGCTATGATTCGGTATATTCCGAAGCTAATAAAGCTGTGTTTTTGAACATACTTAATGAAAAACTTGATTGCTGCG
>JAHFJU010000113.1 GCA_023245725.1 Candidatus Peregrinibacteria bacterium | reverse complement strand
CAATTGCGCGAGTCGGTTCGGTTTTTGTTTTATTGGCTACAATATACGTTTTTTCCGTTAGCGTAATTATTCCATTTTCTCAGCAAATCGCTTTTGGCAAATTTGGAAAAGTTTCCTCAGCTCAAGAATTAGAAAAATTATTTGATAGAGCTACATCTGTCGATACGCCTCAGCAGGCAGATATTCGTAGGTCTATTGTTGAAATGCTTCGTGGATTCGGGGTTATACAAAATCCTCTTGGAAGGCCGTTTTTTGCGCGTGCTTTAACTGCGCTTGAAGAATCTGTGGCTAAAAACCCTGATGATATTACCGTGAGTACTGTTTTGTTAGAGAGTTACATCGATTTTGGTGAGTACGATAAATCATATTATTTAAAGGCTAAAATTCTTTCTGAAGATATGATAAATCGTGCTCCGAATGTTTATCGTACTCAATTATATTTGGCATTGGTGTTAACAGAGCTTGGGCGCTTTGCTGAAGCCAAAACCGTAGTTGATTCGGTAACGAAAAGTTTTCCTAATTCTGCGCGTGCGAATGTGTATTTCGCATATATAGCAATGAAAATGAATGGAGATCCTCGTGAATATTTGTCTCGGTGCTCTGCGTCATTAGATGTTCAAAAATCAACATTTGAAAAGCGTGATTTTAAAATTTTGCTCAATATGTTTTTTGCTGAAAAAATGTCAGGTGAATTTGATACTGCTTTAAAATACGCGATTGAATCGTACCCGAATGAAAAATATTTTTATCAAATCGGATTCGCCTCATATGTATTACAGAAAAACGTTGAATTATTAGAAAATCTGTTCGCGAAATTGAAAAAAACTTCATATGCGGCATCGTTGCCAATCTCTAAATGGAGTGAACTTCTTGCTGCTCGCAACTGGGACTTACTTTCAAAAGAAGAATTTATTTCCGATACATTCGGTAAATATTCTGTCTTATAGTATGATTCGGCTCATATGAAAATTACTGCTGTTCTTAGACGAATATCAAAAATATTGTTGTTTCTTACTGCATTGGTTCCGATTGTTGTGCTGCCTTTTGGCATATTCCCTTTCTCTTTCGGGAAGGTGATTATTTTCAACGTTCTAACTGAATTGGCTTTATTGTTTTTTGCTTTTTCTGTGCTTGCTGATTTTGATACACAATATTCAGAATTACGCTCACGTCTTATAAATAGAAAGTGGAATTGGGTTATTGTAGCCGCGCTTGCCTATTTCTCATCAATATTAATAAGTACATTATTTTCGCAGTATCACTACACAGCATTTTGGGGAACTCCAGACCGAAATGAAGGTCTTTTTCAGTATCTTCATTATGTGGCTTTTATTTTCTTAGTATTCTCGTCTTTTTCAAAGAAAGATTTTTTCATATATTTTTGCGGGCTTTCTGCTAGTGTTTTTGCCCTGATTTTCGGTGCATGGTTGCAACATTTAGGATACGGAACATCGTTTATTTACAAATTATCGCCTGAGACTCAACCGGGGTCTTATACTGGGAATCCTGTTTACTTGTCGTCTTATTTGACATTGTTTTTTGTCTTTACGGTTTTACTTTATAAATTTTGTCGTGCTCAGTTTGAAAAATACAAAAAAAGCGTGAATGTCTTTTTCGTTTTATTTGCGATACTAATTTTCGCTACAATAATTATTACTGGAATTAAAGGTGAGTTAGTTGGCATTGTCGCGGGAACGCTCGTCTTTTGCCTATATGGTCTTTTTATAATCAAATCGCGAACTGTTAAAATGGTTGCTAGTTCACTGATTTTAATAATGATGATTTTTGCTGGAATTTTTGTTTCGACTCGCAGTAATTCATTTTGGCAAAAAATCCCAACTTTAAATAGATTTGCATCTCAATCTATAGATACGTCTATAAACTCTCGTTTGTTTGCTTGGAAAGCTGGTATAAAAGGATTTTTAGATAGGCCGATAGCAGGGTGGGGGCATGAAAGTTTTGAGGCGGTTTTTAATAAATATGGAGATCCTCAGATGTCTCGCTTTGGTGATGAGACGTTTGATCTTCCTCATAATAAGTTGATTGAAGTTCTAGTTCTAGATGGGGCTGTTGGTTTTATATCTTACATGTTTCTTTTTGGATTTATTGTGTACGTTTTTAGAAAAGAACCGCTTGTGTTAGCCGGTTTGACAGCATACTTTGTTCAGAATTTGTTTATATTTGATAATAATTTAACAAGTATTTTGTTCTCGGTGTTAATCGCATATGCAGCTTTGAAATATTCAAATAGCGTTTCCGTTCACAGTGCAAATCATTTTCACGAAAATAATGTATCTAAGTTTCGAATCAACATCTCAAAATCTATTTGTTTGAGCGTAGTTTTGCTTGTCATTTATTCAATGGTTTTTATTCATGGAATTGAATTGAAACAACAATATGCTTTCGGAAAATTTCTTCGCGCTTCTACTTTGTCAGATCGAAAATCAGTACTGGATTCGGCGATTTATCCATTAACTTCTTTGCAGCCTAGAATGCGCATGTTGATTGTAGAATTTTTGAGAGAAAGAGGAGCCGCAAATAACCCAGAACTTTTAGATATTGTTCTTAAGTCGATAAGGGCTTCAGAAGAAGCCATTAGGTTTATGCCATTTGAACCAAGAAATTATATAAGTTTGGTTGAGATTTATGGTGACCTGGCTTTATCTAACAATAGCTATTTTAGAAATGTCGATTCGATTGCAAGTCAGGGTATTCAAGTGTCACCTAATCAGCAGCGTATGTATAGCCTGTATTCAACTCTGTTGGGTTCACAGGGAAAATTCGATGAAGCTATAAAAATTGCTCGCGCTGGAATGGAAGTTGATAGTGGAACTGCGCGTGGGCATTTATATTTAGCTTTAGCTGAAATTGCGTCGAGCGAGAAATCTGCAAACCCTCGGTACAATGAGAATGATTCTAAATTCGCCGAGTATAGAAAAGATGGAATTAAAGAGCTTTACGCTAGTTATGATATAGCGTCGCAATTAAATGACGGGCCTACATACAAAGATTTTTCACAGTTAGAGCACACTCAGTTTTATAGATTTACACTATCCGATTTTATTTGTATGAGCACATTGTTCTCTAAAATTGATGATTCTCAAAAAGCGCGTCAATCTGCTGAGATAGGGCTTCAATTTTTTGCCAATTTGCCTCAATTGTCACGTTTTCTAAATTAATGCGCTCGGTGAAATATCGCTCTTATAGTATGATTGGGGCCATATGAAAACTGCTGCCATATTCAAAAGAATCTCAAAAGTATTACTGCTTCTTACTTTTTTTATTCCACTTGTCGTTACGCGTTTTAGCATGTTCCCGATGGTGTATGGAAAAACACTTTATTTCGATGTTCTTGTTGAACTGGCGTTGTCGTTTTTTGCCCTCGCGTTGCTCATGGATTTTGATTCGATAATGCCTGATTTAAGACATCGATTTTCTAATACGAAGAAAAATTGGATTCTGATTGCTGCATTTTTATATTTAGGTTCAGTTATTATTAGTACGATTTTTGCGCCTTCTTCATACACTGCTTTTTGGGGAACTCCAGACAGAAATGAAGGGCTTTTCGCTTATCTTCACTTTGGAGTTTTTGCGCTATTGTTGTACTCGCTTTTCACAAAACGAGATTGGATAATTTATCTTTCAGGATTTGCTGCAAGTACAATTTTCGTTGTTCTAGTCGCTTGGTTTCAGTTTTTTGGTTTTACAATCGATTTGTTTTATAAATTACCAGCAACTTCGCAACCGGGGTCTTATACAGGAAACCCTGCATATCTCGCTGCTTTTATT
>JAHFJU010000112.1 GCA_023245725.1 Candidatus Peregrinibacteria bacterium | reverse complement strand
TGCGAAAAACAAGCAAGGTTGGCGGTCTCATATTTATCGAATGAAAACATTGATAAACTGCTCTCTGTAAAACAACTTCTTGTATGGAATTTTATACAGAAGGCAGTGGTTGCTACTCCGCTTGAAATTGCAAATAACACTAATGTGGCACAACCTACTGTTAGGCAATCAATTCAAAAATTATTAAAATTAAAGAGAATAGAGAGGCTTGGATTAGGAAGAGCTACTCGGTATAAGCTAGTGAATTAGCATTTTCACGTTCCCTCTTTCCACCCTGACAAATAGGCTTTTTGCTCAGCGGTAAGGGTGTCGATTGATACGCCAAAAGCGGTTAATGCGGTTTTTGCGATCGTTACGTCGACAGAATCGGGGAGGGTGTACACCGCGTTTGAGAGAGTGCGTTTTGGAATTTGATTTTTGGCAATCCACTCGGCGGCAAGCGCTTGCCCACAAAATGAAAGTGCCATTACTTCTGATGGATGGCCTTCTGCCGCCGCTAAATTTATTAGTCGGCCTTCGCCCAAGACGTATAAAACTTTCGCTGATTTATTTAAATTTGCGCCTTCTTTAGGGTTCGGAAGTTTTTTAGAATTTGAGATTGTGTATTCTGTCATAAATGGTCGAATTTCTTTTTTCGCAGTCGCCATTTTCTCGAGCGCGTCTAGGTTGATCTCACTGTTAAAATGACCGCTATTAGCCAATATCGCGCCTGACTTCATTTTTTTCATGTGCTGCTCATCTATGACATGTTTGTCACCTGTCACAGTTATAAACACATCGCCAAGAGGCGCAGCCTGATTCATTGGCATAACCATGTATCCGTCCATGTGAGCTTGAAGTGCACGAACAGCGTCAACTTCTGTCACAATTACATGTGCGCCCATACCTTGAGCGCGAAGCGCGACACCTCGGCCGCACGAACCGTAACCGGCAACAACAACGGTTTTTCCTGCAATAAGAAGGTTCGTTGCGCGAATAATTCCGTCCCAAGTAGACTGGCCTGTTCCGTAATAATTATCGAATAGGTGTTTTGTTTTATTGTCATTTACAGCAACTACCGGATATTTGAGGGCTCCATCTTTTTCCATGGCTTTAAGCCTTACGACACCCGTGGTGGTTTCTTCACATCCTCCTAAAATTTGTGGAATTAATTCTGCATTATGTTGGTGGATTTCATAAACAAGGTCGCATCCGTCGTCGATTGTAATGTGTGGTTTGAATTCAATAACGTTTTTAATAAAGCGGTAGTAGTCTTTTGTAGATTCTCCTTTGTATGCGTAGGTTGCAATTCCTTTTTTTGTTAAGTATGCGACGACGTCGTCTTGAGTAGAAAGGGGATTACAGCTTGCAATAGCCACTTTTGCACCACCAGCCACAAGCGTTTCAACTAGCACGGCTGTTTCTTTCGTGACGTGTAATGCCATACCGATACGCAGATTTTTGAATGGTTTTTCTTTGGTAAATCGTTCGCGAATTCGCATGAGAGGTGCCATGTTCGATTCGGCGAGTTGTACGTTGCGTGTGCCTTGTAGGGCTTGCGCAGGGCTTAATTTTATTGGTGAGGATTTTTGCATGTGCAGATTATAGCAAATGGTTTTTCTTTACGAGAGTGGTTTGTTTTTTATATTTCACCCCATCATCATAAATGCCCATAGCGGGATATTCTTTATATTCCCGCTAGATTCCCAGCTATCGGGAGTAATAACTATTCCACCATCTATTGAATGTTCAAGTACTGTATTTCTAAGAAACAACATGTCTTCACCTCTAATCTGGTTTTGGTACTTTACTTCAATAGGGCAATCGTGAGTATCAGATCTCACGAAAAAATCTAATTCTCCGCTATTGTTGAATGCATCTGAACGTATATAGGCAATGTTACTTATTCCGCGGAGTCTTGCCAACGTTTGGGCAACGAGACTTTCTGCTATTTGTCCCTTTACGATGTCTGTTTCAAGCGATGGAATCACTTTTGTCATGGCGAATGTCAGCATCATATCTATAGGGTATATTTTTAAACTTTTTCTGCGTAGTGGCTCTGCTTTTTTCGAAAATTTTTCTACGAAAATAAGTAAATCAGTTTGTTCTAAAAGACGAATGCCTTCCGCTAGTGTTACTGCCGTTGTTCCTAATTCAGATGCCATTTTATTTTGGTTGTACTCTTGTCCGGGGCGCGCAAAAAGGTGTCTTAAAAGCCGTTCATATAGTTCAGGTTTTTTTATTTGTTGAAGCAGCATTAGATCTTCAAGCGTTACTTTTTTTACATAGTTGTCGTCAATCATGTGTGCTAGTTCTATTGAATTATCAGTAGAAAGTTTCCATAATTGTGGAAACCCTCCGCTTTTCAAATATTCATCTATATGAATTTGAAATTCGGTATGGTCATATTTATTTGTAATATTTTTCAGTGATTCGGAGAGTATGCTTGGCGACAGATTTAACTCAAATTCATTTTGTATTTTTTGCAGCTTTTCGATTTCTTTTTGCGATAATATTTTTCGCATATGAAGAAATTCACGAAATGAAAATGTCGTTAGTTTTTCAGAAATAATCCTGCCAAGCAATACTTTTAGGGATTGATCAAATATCGAGTGAGCAGCAGAGCCAGACAATATAATCCTCACATTTGAATTGCGTTCAACTCGATTTTTAACCAATTTAGCCCAATCCGTTACAGCTTGTACCTCATCTAAAAAACAATATGCTGGTGTATCAATTTCGTCGTATGTGTCTTTGCCGATAATTTGTGCCCAAGTATTTAATATGTCGTTTATCATTCTAATGCGATTTTCGGGTCGTTCACTTTGAATTTGGAGGTCGTCTAAGGTTAGGTAAAGCAATCTATTTGGTTGAGTTTTTTTTTCGTGAATAAGCTCCCATATTAATTGTTTTTGAATTTCTGTTGTCCCCACTCTTCTGGGGCCTTTTATTAGTATAGCCATTTCATGCTCTGAATACATTTGTTTCCTTACTCGATAAAAAGCTTCCCTATGAAATGATTCTGGTTTTTTCATCAAGTTTATATTTTTTATCCATGGTGAATTGGAGTGAATTATTGTAGTGCATAGTTCGTCATCTTTTTCTTTATAAAACGCCATTTTAGGAGTGGTTAATTGCTAGTTATAGTGTACTATGTTTAGCTAAATATAGTCAACTATATCTGTTGCGGTCTATTGTACACTATTTTTTGTTTTGGCAAACAAATATGAACGAATAATGAAATCTGATGCAAGCAAAAATGTTCTTACTTTGTTTCTTTCTTCAGTACCGCAACTTTATCGGTTTTTTCCCAAGTGAATTCTGGAAGTTCGCGGCCAAAGTGGCCGTACGCTGCGGTTTTTCGGTAAATTGGGCGAAGCAATTTTAGCTTTGAAATAATGTCTGCTGGTTTAATAGGGAAGTGTTTTTTAACAAGTTCAACTGCGCGTTCAGGTGAAATTTTTCCCGTGCCGAAGAAGTCGACTAAAATAGAGACTGGTTCAGCAACCCCGATTGAGTAAGCAAGTTGAACTTGGCATTTGTCTGCTAAGCCGGCGGCGACGAAATTTTTTGCAATGTAGCGTGCCGCGTAACAAGCTGATCGGTCAACTTTCGAGGGGTCTTTTCCGCTAAAGGCGCCGCCGCCGTGTGGCGCGTATCCCCCGTATGTGTCGACAATAATTTTGCGGCCCGTTAATCCTGTATCGGCTTCTGGCCCTCCTACAACGAAAATTCCCGTTTCATTAATAAATATTTTTGTCTTCGCATCAATCCATTTTGCGCATATCGGGTTAATAACTTTTTCAATAAT
>JAHFJU010000035.1 GCA_023245725.1 Candidatus Peregrinibacteria bacterium | reverse complement strand
CCGTACACGACATTGAAGATGGAGAAGAACAGCTAATGGGGCACTTGATAAAAGTCGCCAAAGAACTCGCCGAAAAACATTCATGCAAAGGATACAAGTTACTATTTAATGTCGGAAAAGAAGCTGGCCAAGAGGTGTTTCACGTACACTTACATTTAATGGGAAGCTAAGAGTTCATAAGTCTCATGCTGACATCTAAGAACGAAGCACCATAGACTAGGCTTCCCATCGACAAAACATCTGCGCCAGATTTGGTGTATTTAATGAGATTTTTAGAAGAAATTCCACCAGAGCATTCGACTATAAAATTTCTGTCAGGATATTTGAGATTCATTTTTTTTATAATACGCGCGGCAGCTTTTGCAGAAAAATTATCTAACATAATCACAGTCGGTAATTCTTTAACGGCATTGCAATTAAAAAATTCACAAGCATCAAAAAAATCTTTTTCGTGCGTAACCTCAACCTCAAAAAAACGCGGAGTAGGTTGAGTAGAAAGAAACTTATTTTTGCCAATATTTAACCGTTTCAGGCTTACCGCCTCGTTATATGCGCGCACAAGAATTTGCGAAAAACCGCCAGATTGAGCATATAAATGGTTGTGTTTTATGAGCACACAATCAGACAAATTCAAGCGATGCGCACCGCAGCCACCTGCAATTACAGCGGCTTTATCTAGCAATCCAAATCTTGTTTTTCTAGTTGCTGCAAGCATCGGGAATGCGGCTGATCTGCTCTTGTTTACTATAGAAAGTAGCGAATTTGCATGGCTTGAAATCCCGCTCATATGCCCAATAATATTTAAAATTGTTCGTTCGAAAGCGAGAAGTTTTTTTACAGAACCTGAAATTTCTAGGATTGTGGATCCTTTTTTAACTGAATCTCCATTTTTAACAAAAGCCCGTATCTTAAAGATTTTCTTTTCAGAAAGCCAAAATACTACTTCATCAACTCCAGAAATAACTCCGTTTTGCTTAGCAACAACAATCGCCGTCTTATCAAAATCCTCTAAAAAAACAACTTGAGAAGTTACATCGTTATTTGAATCGTCACTTAATAGTTGTTCATCTAAAACCGTACAAACCGCTCTCTGATAACGTTTATCATGCACCGACAAAAAAGATTTAGGTTCATTTACATATAACCGCAAAATGAGTTTCGATAAATTCATATTCTATTTAGAAGCAAGTTCAAGCATGCGATCAAGCGCCGCTTTTGCCTTTATAGCAGTCTCTTTCGGAACCGACACAACAGTTTGTTCAGTCTCAAGCGAATCAATAATTTTTTCGAGAGTGATTTTTTTCATGTCGAAACAAACGCTGCAAACTGTGTAAAATTGCTTATGTGGAAGCTCTTTTTTCAGCCTCTGAACCATGCCGCACTCAGTAGTGCAAATAAATTCTGTTGCGTCAGATTCACGGGCGATTTTCAGCATACCGCTTGTAGAAACAACATAATCGGCAATCGCACGTACTTCAGCTGTGCATTCAGGGTGAGCTATAATTTTCGCACCTGGTTTCATTGCCTTAGCTTTGAGCAAATATTCCGGAGTTAAACGCTCATGAATAGGGCAATATCCTTCCCACGGAATAATTTCTTTTTCTGGTACTTGCAGCGCAACAAAGTTAGCGAGATTTTTGTCAGGGACAAAAAGAATTTGTTTATTCGGCAACGCTCGTGTAATTGCTACGGCATTTTGCGATGTACAACAAACATCTGAAAGTGCCTTTACAGCCGCTGTCGAGTTCACATAACACACAACCGCACAGTCAGGGTATAACTTCTTTCGTTCTGCCAAAGCCTTTTCTGTAATCATGTCAGATAAGGCACAACCAGCTTGAGGGTCAGGAATAATCACTTTTGATAGAGGATTTAATACAGCCGCACTTTCAGCCATAAAATAGACTCCGCAAAATACGATAAGGCGAGATGGAACAGTCTGCGCTTTGCGACAAAGCTCGAGCGAGTCTCCTATAAAATCAGCCACCTCAAAAATTTCTGGCCGCTGATAATTATGGCACAAAATAATT
Organism: Candidatus Peregrinibacteria bacterium; assembly: GCA_023245725.1. Lineage (GTDB taxonomy): Bacteria > Patescibacteriota > Gracilibacteria > UBA1369 > UM-FILTER-53-11 > JAHFJU01. Next base: position 12,636 of record JAHFJU010000035.1, on the reverse strand, counting down.
GCCTGCTTTTGCACTTTAAGCTGCCTGATTCGCTCAATCAATGCCCGTTGTTCATTGGTTAATTCCACTGTACTCGAATTCTAACACAAGATAGGGGAGTGTAAAACCGTGTAGCGGGTTCGTTGCAGACATAGTGCCTAAACGAAGCGTATATAATAAAAGATTGGAATCAAAGATCATCAATCACTACTTTTTGTGTTTGAGCGAGTGCATCAGGCTGAAGAGTGTCATCGAAGTCTGGGACTTTTACACCAGATTGTTTATCTGTAACTGTGGCATCGTCTATTTTTTTCATTGAACCATCGGCCTCTTTAATAAATTCTGCATTTCCACCGTCTAGACTTCGCCATTGATGATTAATTAGAGTAGGTTGAACTCTATAATATATATTTGCTCCTCGTTTTTCGAATGTTGTACCGTTATCTTCAGTACATGAACCGCCATCACTTAAATTAAAAAGATTTCCTTTATTTATTGCATAATATAGAGCTGGAGATGATTCATAACTACCAATATCAAGTTTTATATTATATTTTTTTGCTAATAGAGTTGCATCTATAAAACTCAGAGCACTTATCACATCAGGATTATTTGGATGGAAAATATCTGTATGGCTTCTATAATAAGCAGCTTCAGATTCTAATGTTTTAAACCACGTGGTTTTCTTATTATCAGGTGTAGTTATTGAATCACCGTCTTTTAAGTTTTCTGAGTATGTTGTGCCTGTTAATACAGATAAATACTTATCTGCCTCTGCTCTATCTCTAAATCCATTATCCATTGCCTTCTCCTCAAAATCAACGGCTTCATCGGCTGATTTATATGTGCTATTAAAGTATAGGATTAAATAATCGCGTTGTTTTTCTGCAATTTCTTTTGTAATTGGATTGCCATTAAAGTCCAGAACATTTGACTCATCATTTTGATCTGTTACTTGAGGTTTATACTCATTATCTTGAGTGATTGGTATAGCACCGACTAATTGCACAGGTTCCGAAACTGGTACTTTTTCTGGTGCAGTTGCAACCTTGACTGCGCTTTTATTTTCATTAATGGATGACACATGTACGGCATCATCAGTCGGCGCGTCCGTAGACGCTACTTCAACTACCTCGGCAGCAATCTCTGGATTAGAAACTCTATCATTAGCTATCGCTTGCATGGTGTCCCTAGCTATATAATAATCCCTTAATTCAGCAGTTAATTCGCTTTTATATTTAGTACTCTCGAGCACCTCCTTCAACTTACTCATAGTAACTCCACCAAAATCGCCATCTACTGCGAATTTATCAACTTTCAGATTTAAAGTGCGAGCAATAACTGTCTGCAATTTTATAACCGCATCGATAATTACCTTCTTATTAGGAGCATTTTCTCTCTTATCCATTACATCTACACCTCCAAATAAATCCTTGATAGATACACCTAAAATATCAGTACTTGTACCTAGTTGCTTTCTCAAATCCGTAATAAATTTATCAGCTTTTTCATCGACATCAAACGACTGTTCGTTAAGTTTTAGGTAACTATTATTTTTGCCAAATTTATTGGCAGCCTCAAGTTGGCTAGTTGGTTCGCCTTTCTTGTGCTCTGTATTTACAAGCGATGCAATATAAACGCGTTGTACCTCAGTTAATTGTGATGAATTAATACGTAGAGTCTTTAACGACTCAGAAATCAACTGTGTTTTAAGATCTTCAGAAGTAGCACTAGTGTTCTCTCCATACACTTTTTTTGGATCAAGTAGTGAAACTTGTTCCTTCAATTTTGCATCTGTAATGTCTGTTTTCGTAAGTGCTTGAAGCACATTAAATGCCTGCCCTGAGTCATCTGCCATTTTCATTAATTCAACAAATGAATTGCGCCCAGCGTTTTCAACAGCTTTAAGTGCACTACTTGCAGAATCGATAGTAGAGGTTAACCCATCTGCAGTTGAATCAATGACGTCTTCATATTTTTTTTCTACAATATCAACACCAGAAGATACTGTCGCAGAGTTGTTTAATAAATCCTTACCAACTTTGTTAGCAATATCAAGAAGTCTGACGGCATCTTTTTTTGCTTCTACTTCTCCCATATTTTTTTTTATTTGTATTGTTTATATTATCCCACATTTTACCCCCCCCCGCAACCATAACATTGACGTTTTAGCAAGAATGGAGTTTATTTCGTTTTGTTCACGTGAACAAAAATACGGTCATATTTCTGCACACACAAGCCATCGAGGTACCCATAGCGGTTTGCCTAATTGCACAATTATAGCCTGAGTCGTCGCAAATAAAATTAATATTCAAACGTTCATTTTTTACCAACTTGCATAAAGACCGCCACACAAAAACTGCAATTAACCTAAATTCCATGAACAATTTTAAGCCACATATGTTTCACATATTCATAAGTCGCGTTAAGCATAGAGTCTAAATAAACTCTAATTTGACGCATTTTTGAAACGACCTCTACGAATTTTTCAGGATTTTTTTGAGGATTCGATACAAGACGACTGAAATCATTTTCAAGTTTATGCTCTTGATCGTTTAATACCTTTTTAATTTGTCTTATCATGTCTGTCTGTGCCGGCGCATTCGCAAGCAACTTTGCCCTAAGCTGTTCAATTTCATCTGTCGTCATTGTTTTCCCTCCTTTTGCGCCGCTTTGTGACGCCTGTTTTTTATCCTCACTATTCGACTCACTTACATTACCCATTGCCTCACCACCATCTTCATTACTATCTGCGCTCTCGGTAGCACCCAAAACAGACTCAGCGCCTTGTTTAACTTTTTCATTACCAGAAATTTTGGGAGCGGAATCGTTATTTTCAGGCCCTTTTGGGCTTGTTGACTGATGATTTAATTGTTCGCGTGAATCAGACATGATGCTTAGTTACTTTACGAGAATTAAGTACGTTTGACAATGATGAGTGTAATATCGTCAGCTTGAGTTTGATCTCCAACAAATTCAGAAAACGATTTTGAGATTGTGACAAAAAGCTCTTCAGGAGTTGAACCAACAGCTCGCGCCTCAATTAATTTTGCAAGACGATCAATACCGAACATTTCACCTGTCATATTTTTTGCCTCGATAATTCCATCGGAATACAGAATTATAAAATCATCTTTTTCAAATGGCAGTTCATCTTCACGAATAATTTTTGAAATGTCAGGAACCATTCCAAGCGCGATCCCTCCTGTCTTTCTAATTTCACAATTTTTCGGCAATGCGTGATAAATGAGAATGTGTTCGTGTCCACAGCCTGTGTAGAACATTTTTTTAAGCAAAGTGTTCCAGCGAAGAAGCACGCATGTCATAAAACGGTGCTGTTCAATGCGCGTTTTTATAATCCTATTCGTATTCATCATTATGTCATAACCACTTTGATAAACCTCGGCCAAAGTTCTAATTAATGTATTTACCATAACCATTACAAGCCCCGCAGGAAGCCCGTGACCCGTTACATCGCCAACGTACATTACTGTGTTTGAGTTAGGAGCAGAAATAACATCGAAGCTATCGCCGCCTACCTCAGAAGCTGCACGAGTTGAACCGTAAATCTCTAGGCCATCTACTTTTGGCATTGCAGTTGGCAACATTTTTCTCTGAATATCGCTATCGACAGAAAGCTCTTTAGACATGCGTTTTCCATCGGTAATATCGACAGAAATTCGCTCAATACTTTTTGTAACATCGTTAAAGAAGTGAGCAAGAACACCGATTTCGTCAGTTCTACTTGTGAAGATTTTTTTGTAAGGACGACCAGTGAGCAGTGCCTTCATTTGAGAAAAAACAATATTTAGAGGACGCTGAAGAATAAAATATGTATAGATAGAAGCCAAAACGCCGAATAAAATTAATAAGGCGGCAACATCTGGCATTGCAGATTTTGGAACAAGAAGATACGCAACCGCCGACATGAGAATAGCGGTTACTATATAAGCAATACATGCCTTTGCTACTATACTTTTATTGATTGTTTGCATAATTGATTTGTCTGTCACGAAGTGCGCACTCGAACTCAAATAATTCTTCATACTGGCCGATTAGCGCATAATATCGGCGAAGTTTTTCAAGTGTATTTGTGTCTATTTGATCGAACGAAGTAACATTTTTCAAATGCATTAACGCATTTATTTCATGTGAAATTAAATGGATTACAACACGCTCAACCATTGTACGCGCGTTTTCATTTAAACGGTTAATAAACAATCGTGTTGATTCGAATTTTTCAAATGGAAGTTCAAGCAAATGAGAAAGCACTGGTAAAAATCCTCTCGCCACGCCGCATTTAGTAAGCGCAAATCCCGCTTCTAGAGCCACTTCATTGTCGTTATTTTGAAGATAGGGGAGTAACAATTCAGTTTTATGATATTTAACTTCTCCCATAATGTAGAGAGCGCTAAATAAATCTTCACGGCTCTCATTATTAAGCATATCGATCAACGTATTTTCTAGCATCGGGCGATATTTATCGAACTGCCATAGCGCTATCATAGCCGCATTTCTAACGCGTTCAGTTTCATCGTTCAATGACGGCAAAATGTAATATGCAGCATTTAAATCGTGAAACATGCCGAGCGTGTGAACACTATCTGCACGCGCCTTAGGATCCTCTTTTTTGAGTTGATCCAAAAGAAATGGAACAATTTCGGACTGACGCAAAATAGAAAAAACTCGAATGATTGCACTACGAACCGACTGGAATTTCTCCTTTTTAAAAGTCTCTTTTAACGCCTCACACATACGGTATTTTGAGAATGCCTGAGAGTAGAATTTATCTCCTACATTCTTAAAATTAATCAATACATGCGCAGCCTCGAGACGAACAGAAGGCTCGTTGTCTGAAAGTGCATCGAGAATTTCTGGGAGAGTTGAATAATCTGAAAATTCACCAAGAGCTGAAAGAAGTTTTATACGAACAATAGGTGAATCTTCAACTGCATTAGGGTCAATAAGTTTCTGTACCAAAATTGCAGGAGCATCGCGATGCCCTTTTTGAGCCAGAATTTCTATTGCATTAAGTTTTTCAGGGTAAGGACGATTAGAGAAAAGCTGCTGTCTAGTTATGTCGGTATATTTCGTCTGTAATTTGAGAGTGATAAAAAGCACACTAAACATAATGAAAAACATCACTACATGTATTGCATTACTTAACTGAGCACCTGAAGAAAAATATTGGAATGCCAAAATTAGCGACATGCTTACAACCGTTCCGATTGGGCGAGCAATACCTTCTAAAAATTCAGCAGCCTGATCTCTAATATTTTTTGGCAGTGCGTAATGCGATGTGAAATATGCATTTTTATAGACAACATTGGTAACTTCGAAATTCATTCGGGTGATCGTCGAAGATGTAAGCCCAAACTTGAAAAACATTCCAACCAGACTCAACAGCATAATGATCGGATGCAGAAGCATGCTGCCAATAACACCGAGCGATGAGATCAGGCGAGTTGCAATAAGCGCCTGCACAAACAGTGAAGCGGCATGAAAACTACTTCTTATTTGACCAAGTTTTTCTGAGAGTTGAGCTTCTTGTTCTACTGTTAATTTTCGTTCCATGTCTGGCTTAATAGAAGCCTCAATTTGATCTGCGTTTAGCACAGATGCACCAAAATAATTTGGCAATGATTGTTCAGCCGAAACACTTTTATTTACAGGAGTCGCGATACTTTGCTCAACCGATTTAGTGAATTGAATATCTAGAAGGTTCATAAAAACCCACTGAAGCAAAACCACAATAACCAATGACTGTAGAAAAGGAATTTTACGAACAGCGCCTATCACCTCTTTCATTTCACGTCTTGGAGTATTGCTATTTCTATCTTGAGAATGAAGTTTAAGAGCAGGAAGACTTGTCCTTACAAAACTTGTAATTATAAATACCAGCATTGCGCAAATTAAAACCGCCATCCAAATGTACATAAACCAAGCGACTGGCAATTTAGCACCGAAGAAAGCCAATAATGAGGCTCCGGCAATTCCTCCTATTGTTTCTCCAGATTCAATAAATGGGAACGTACTCTGACTTTCAAGAGGTGTAAAACGGTCTCCGACTAAAATCGGAAGGAATATATTGAACTGCGCCAAAAAGAGAGCTTCAGCACATATTGTGAGCGCAAAGAAAAGAATAGGACTTGATTCATAAAAAAATGTTGCAGAAAAAATCATCAGAGATGCCGTAAATAGCATACTCATCATAAGAATCTCACGCTTGATTTTCATTATTAGCTCCTCAAAAAGCGTAGTAGACAGAATAATTAGCAACGCGCTCACTATAAATAAAATCGGCAAATATCCTATTCCGAAACGAGCAATGAATGCTGAAGTAAGAACAGTTGCACCAATCGCCGCACCCACCTTAAAAAAGAAAGTTATAAACCAACACTCGGCAACACGCGGCCACTGAGATGGCGCGATATTAAACAGCCGACTAATAAACGAAACTGGGTTAGCAGACGCGGTAATTTCGCGTACTGAATTTTGCATAGTTTTTTTGTTTGTTTTTCATCTATAATTATACCATAAAATGGTCAAAAATAGCATCTTAATCGGGCTCTCGTTCCTTGTAAGCAAACTGCTTGGGTTACTTAGAGAAACACTCCTTGCATCATACTTCGGAATTTCCGCACTCAACCCAAACTATAATCTCGATGCGTATTTCGCCGCATTCAAGCTCCCTGACTTTGTTTTTAATATTGTTTCTTCAGGAGTAATTTCGGCGGCATTTATTCCGCTTTTTGTCGAGTATTACACAAAACACAACCCCGAGCGCGCGCGCCGATTCGCCTGTGATAGCCTATATATTCTTACTTTAACTGTCGCAATCGCAAGTATTATATTATTCATCGGCGCGCGCTATTTTGTACAAATTCTCGTTCCGGGTTTTAGCGGCGAATTACTTGAAACCACCATAAATCTTACTCGATTAATGCTCGCAGTCCCACTTATATTTACAATCAGCGGTGTTCTTAATGGCATAAACAACTCCCTAAATCATTACAAGGGCATGGCATTAGCTCCTATTTTTTATAATCTTGGTATTATTTTAGGAATCGTATTGTGGGGGAAAAAATACGGAATCGAAGGAGTAGCGTGGGGAGTGATTATCGGCTCTGTATGCTGTCTTGCAGTACAAATCCCTGAAGCAATAAAAGGAGGTTTTCACTTTATGAAAGTTGGCAAAATATGGAACGAGCATACTAAGCGACTTATTTCTTTGGCAATTCCTCGCATCGGCGGAATGTCTATCACCCAACTTTCACTTTTTGCAGACACTTTTTTGGCATCTCTGCTACCCGTAGGAAGCCTCACATACATAAACCTTTCAGGGAATTTATACTTTGTGCCAGTTGGCATTTTCGGCGTTTCAATAGCCGTTACGCACTTCAGTCATCTTTCATCACTCGCAGTAAAAGATGACATTCAAAATTTTGCAAAAAACGTTCGGGCGCTAATACAAACAGTTCTATTTATTTTAATTCCAACAACCGTAGGAATGATAATTATTAGCAAACCACTTGTGGAATTACTATTTATGAGAGGTATGTTTACCGCAGAAAATGCAGAAATTACGGCTAAAACACTGCAAATATTTAGCATTGGGATTATAGGAACCAGCCTAGTTCAAATTCTTGCGCGTGCATTTTATGCCCTAAAAAACACAAAAACTCCACTAATTGTTGGAGCGCAAGCATTTACGGTAAACTTTCTTGTTGGATACACCGCTGCATTCTATTTTCACTTACAGACATACGGTTTGGCGCTTGCAACAGCAGTATCGAGCACAATTTACTGCATATTACTAATCATAAAACTTCAGCAAAAACTCAAAAACAGCTCGCTTTTTCCATGGAATGAATCACTAAAATACCTTGTTGCATCGACAATAATGGCTATATTCGGATTATTAATAATAAATAATTCATATTTTACAAGTTCACAAAACTCATACTCAAATTTAATAGAACTCGGCGTGCTTTTTGTTCTTTGTTCAGCCATTTATGCGGCATGCGTATACTCCTTAAAATCTGAAGAGTACATACACTGGGTATCAAAAATAAAAGTTAAATTTGGTTCAAAATAAACATTTTCGCCATCTCTCAACTAGAGAAATTCGGTTTTATAATTTATCAAAGACTTATTTTTCAAAAATGCCTTTAAATAGACAATAATTGAGCTGTGAACTATAGTAATTGCAATGAAACCCACCGATAGTGCAAGAAAGTACCTTAAAATTGCGATATTTGTTTGCTTTCTTTTTCTAGGTGTCGTTATTTCACCGTTTCTTTCTACGCTAATTATAGCCGCGATTTTAGTTACTGGAGCAAATCCTCTTCATAGTTGGGTATTAAAAAAAGTAAATCACCGTGAATGGCTAGCAGCTCTAATAGTTTCTTTCAGCATGGGAATATTATTCAGTTTTGCGTTTGTGTATTTCTTCATAATGCTTTCTCAAGAAGCCGTTTCTACATATCAGCAATTTGATTCCGCAATTCAAACAGGTAAATTAAATATTCACCAACTTCTGAATCAAGCTAGCGTTTATACAGGCATAGCTCCAAGTGAAATTATTTCATCAATTACATCTGCAGCTCAAAGTTTTTCATCAACTCTTGTTACTCAAAGTACAGATTTAATTAAAAGTTTGGTTTGGCTCTTCGTTAATTTTTGTATGCTTGTTTTCAGCATGTATGTTTTCTTTAAAGACAGTAAAAAAATCATAGCATTTGTAGAATCAGTTTTGCCTTTTCCTAAAGAAATAAGCCATGAATTACTACAAAGGTTCAGACAAGTTTCAGTCGGCATGCTATATGGAACATTTTTTACATCGCTCATTCAAGGAGTTACAGGAGGCATAGGATTAGGTTTGGCAGGTATTGAAAATCCAATTTTCTGGGGTACTGCAATGGGATTTTTCGGAATAGTTCCAGTTATCGGGACAGGGATAATTTGGCTTCCTGCTTCGTTATATCTCATTTTCCAAGGTCATCTTTTTGCAGGTGTTGCTCTTGGATTGTGGTGTGGGTTGGTCGTTGCAATAGTTGATAATCTAGTTAAACCGTTGCTAATTTCTAAGCACGCAAATATTGCACCACTTGCTACGTTTTTGGTCATCATTGGTGGGCTATTGGTATTCGGATTAAAGGGAGCAATAATTGCACCAATGGTTCTTGTTGCCTTTGTTTCTCTCAAGCAAATCGACCGAACGAGTCAGTCTTCCGATCAAGAGTCATAATAATATCGTCTGCACTTTGAGCGCATGAAACCCATTTGTATTTTTTGGCATTTTTTAAGGATTTTATTCCATCGCCAGAAACAGCAGAGACGCCGTCTGCGCCTCCAATTACAATTGGGGCAGTGTACCAATAAATCCTATTAACAACATCTTCATCAAAAGCTGAGCCGAAAATTTTAGAACCTCCCTCAATAAGAAGGCTCAGAATGCCTCGGCTGGTTAGCTCTTTCAATACACGCTTCAAACTGATTTCTGGTAATACAACAACGTCTACCGCGGCGCGCTTAAACACGGCAATTTTTGCTGTGCTCGCAGCCTTTGTTGTAAAAACCAACGCCTTGGGTGTTTCGTAAACGTGGGCCGTAATAGGAGTTTGCAATTTAGAATCTAAAATAATTCTTAGAGGCTCAGTCTGTTCACCTTTTAGCCTTGGATTATCTGCCATTACTGTGCCTCTACCAACTAAAATTGCGTCAAATTTATCGCGCATTTCATGAACACTATCGCGTGATTCCTTGCATGTTATCCACTTTGATTCTCCTGTTTTGGTTGCAATTTTTCCATCTAAACTCGTAGCAACTTTAACTGCAACAAATGGACGTTTCTTCGTCATTGTCTCTACAAATCCTTTATTTAATTCTTGCGCTTCTTTTTCTAAGCAACCAACAACTGTTTCGATTTTTTCTCGTTTAAGTAACCGAATTCCACGCCCAGACACATCGGGATTAGGGTCTATCATGGAGCACACAACACGCTCAATTCCGCTTGAGACTAATACTGGCACACACGGCGGAGTTTTTTTATGCGGAATTTCATGAGAACAAGGCTCAAGCGTAACGTAAAGCACAGCTCCACGAATGTCTTTGTCATTTTTTTTAGCGTCGGCTATCGCCTCGATCTCTGCATGTGCAAGGCCAAAACCGTGATGGTATCCTTCACCAATAATTTCATTATTTTTTACTAAAACTGCCCCAACAAGAGGATTAGGAGAAACTGCCCCCAACCCTTTTTTAGCAATTTCGAGTGCGCGCGCAATATAAGCAGAATCTTCTGAACTTGTGTACTTTGTTTTCATGAATTATTAATAAATTAGCTCTTCTTACAAAAGGTGACCTGCGCGTTTTTTCTTTGCAGAAAGGTATTTTTCAAGCAGGGGAGACACGCTCTTAGATAGCAAAGGAATTCGCTCAACAACTTTAATTCCACTTTTTTTAAGCATTTCAATTTTAGCTGGATTGTTTGTCATTAGACGTACAGAACTAATTCCCAAGTCGCGAAGCATATCGCGCGCGACTTCAAAGGAGCGCGCGTCTTCTTTAAATCCCAACTTAACATTTGCCTCGTATGTATCTAATCCGCCGTCTTGAAGGTTGTATGCTTTTAGCTTATTTATTAGCCCAATTCCTCTTCCTTCATGACGCAAATACAACACCACCCCCGATCCTTCTTTTTTTATAGCCTCTAATGATGCGAAAAGCTGACTATTACAGTCACAACGAACTGAACCAAATACATCGCCAGTTAAACACTCAGAATGTATTCTAACCATCACTGGCGACTTTATATTTAATTTACCAAGCACAAGCGCAAGATGGTCCTTGTCGTCGAAAATCCCCTTATAACCGACTACTTTTAACGTACCAAATTTTTCTGTCGGCAATTTTGTCTCAACTTCTTTTTTAACAAAAATGGTTCTAGTTCGCTCATACTCGCAAATTTCTTCAATCGAACAAATCGGCAATTTATGTTTTTTAGCATAAGCAATTAGGCGCTTGCCGCGAAGCATTGTGCCATCTGTGTCCATTACTTCACAAATTGCCCCAACAGGAGCTAGCTCGGCAATCTTCAACAATGCAATTGTTCCCTCAGTATGACCTTGTCGTTCTAGCACTCCACCATCTTTCGCAATAAGCGGAAACACATGCCCAGGAGTAGAGAAGTCATCGGCAACCGATTTTTTATCTGCAAGTAAAGAGATAGTTCGAGCTCTATCATATGCCGAAATTCCGGTTGTAGTTCCGTCGCGAGCATCAACCGATTCTGTAAAATTACAGTGTTGTAACATTCGAGGATTTTTTACGGACGCAATGCTTAAACCAAGTCGAGCAGCAACTGACGAATCAAGAGGCACACACAATAAACCTCGACCATGCGTTACCATAAAATTAACAGTCTCAGCTGTAATATTTTCAGCTGATGCAACCAAATCTGCCTCATCTTCTCTATCATTACTATCAACTAACAAAACCAATCGCCCATCTCGCAGTGCAGCTACCGCGTCAGCTACTCTCGTTGGTAAATCCGTAGCGATTTTCATTCGCCTTAAATTAAAAATTTAGACCCTGAAAACTAAAAACTGTATCTAGTGAATCGCACAACGCGAATATTTTCACCAAGTTTCAAAACCATGTCAGAAATAAGTTTTTCAACTGTAACTTCGTCATTTTTTACAAATGGTTGTGTCATGAGAGAAACTTCTTCTCTAAACTTCTTCTCTTTCCCCTCCATTATTCTTGCATGCATGGCTTCTGGTTTTCCTTCTTTAGCAAGCTGATCAATCCAAATGACACGCTCTTTTTCAACAATTTCACTAGAAACATCAGTTGGCGAAACATAAAGAGAAGATAATCCGGCAACGTGCATAGCTAAATCTTTAGCCAAATTAACAAAATCATCATTTCGAGCTACGAAATCAGTCTCACAACCAAGCTGCAACAAAACTCCAACTTTACCATTTGAGTGAATGTATGATGCTACACAGCCTTGACCTGTAACACGCTCACTTCTTTCTGCTGCTTTTGCGACACCTTTTTTGCGAAGAAGTTCGATTGCTTTAGCTTCATCGCCGTTGGCTTCTTCAAGCGCTGTTTTGCATGCCTGCATTGAAACACCTGTCTTAGCACGAATTGATTTGATTTGATCTAATGTGATTGTCATAGCCCACCGATGTTACTTGCGCACTTAAAAAAAGTAAAGAGAAATACGGCCAACAACGCCCCTGACTTTTATAGCTACTTAGATTTGCAAAATTACGTTCAATCATTAAAAACCTCTTATTTTTTCACCAAATTAATTCATTTTCAAACCTCACTCAGTTTTCTCTTTAGTTACATCGTCATTAGCCTTATCGGTAACGCTTTTTACAGCGTCTGTCATTGCGTTTGTAACTTTGTCGGCAGCACCTGAAACTACATTCATGTTTGCAACAGTAGCAGTGGCTTTCCCTAAAAATGCGTCAAAGTCGATTTTCTGTGCAATCGCTCCAATAACCGGGACTTTCCATAGCTTTCCCATATATGCGTTATACATACAGAGAACGTATGCTGCAAAAAGGGCAAACGTAAGCAATGAACCAAGTAAAGGAATCGCGACAAGAACTATTAATTGTAAGAAGAAAATTGCTAAAA
>JAHFJU010000034.1 GCA_023245725.1 Candidatus Peregrinibacteria bacterium | reverse complement strand
CTATACCATTACTAGAAGATGGATCTCTAGAAGATGATGATGAACTCAAGTCTTTATGGAGTAAATTACTTGCAAACGCACTTGATCCAAATTTTACAGATGATATACGATATGGATTTATCGAGATGCTCAAGAATGTAACTGGGAAAGAAGTGCTTTTACTAAAAAAACTTTACGAAGCACTAGATGCCCAGGCTTTTCTAAATGATATTTCACAACTTTCATCATGCCACATTGATAAAGAACAAATAACAAAGATTCTTCAAATCACGCCTGAGCAATACCTAGTTTCCGCTCACAATCTAATGAGACTTCAATTAATTGCACCAGCCGTTATAAGTGGCGGTGTATCTATTGGGTCCAATCCCTTGTCCTCTTATAAAGGAACTGATGTTATTTATCTGACAGCGCTTGGCGTTAAATTTGTTGAGGCATGTATAAAATAGCATTGCCATAATTACATCACTTAACACGGCATAGCCGGTTCGCTCGCTAAAATTATCCACTAATAAATCCACTTATGAAAAAATTCTACACCATTTTAATTACGATTATTTGTCTCTTTGTAATTCAGCTATATTGGTTTGGCATCAGACCAGCAAATATTAAAAAAAGCTGTTATAAAGAAAATCAAAAGAGCAAAGAGGCAATTTCTGCTTTAGATATATCTGACGAAAGATATGAAGCATTAGTAGACAGAGCTTACGAAGAATGTTTACAAAAAAATGGATTATAATTTTAGCAAGCTCACCCAAATTTTGTGGTGGTAAGTCGCTTCGTTCCAAATTGTACCACCATAAAACTTCGGCTATACCGAAACGTTATATGCAATTTTCGCTACTCGCAATCGTCAACCCCAATATATGAAAAACAACAAATTACTCTATACCATATCAATTGTAGCGCTTGCGGTTGCAGTTAGCAGTTTAATCGTCTGCCTGTTGCTTGTAAGTAAACAAGACCACTTGATAAAAAAAATCGATGAAATTTCGGGGCAGATTGTACAGCTTGCCACCATAACAGAATCAGACAAAGCACAATGGGCAGAAAATGTTATGCCTGGGTTTAATCACTTCCATAGTGAGGCATTCGGCCACTTTGATTATCCAGCAGCATGGGGTGAACCATATGCAAAAAAAATCAGTTTTGCAAATGAAATATACAGCGGTACTAAATGGACATTAGGTTTCAATGGACTTGGCCCCATGGGAGATTGGGTACGCATGGAGGCCTATTGGCATGATCCTTCCATAAATATCTACTATCCGTTTGATACAAGCCTTTATTCTGGAGATATAACTCTCGTGGCCTCTGCCGCATTCACTCAAGGTAATTCAGCTTCACAAGCATGCAATGCATATAAGGAGCTACACTCGCTCGTGGCCGAATGCCAAAAGTTTTCGGTTTCTATTTTTTTTATCAAAGACGAAGGTAATTCTGAAAGCGTATGGTTTGTGACCTCACCTACAAGAACCGACACAACGCAACAGGCAGACTACTTTGGTGTAGTCATTCATGCTTCTGAAGGACATGAGTCTGAAATAGAAGCGCTACTCAATAGTCTGCAACCGCAAGGAACCTGGACAATTGATAAGCAAAAAGTAAAAGATGTTCAGTGAAGCTCGTAGCGAAAACAACATACAACAGGGTATAGGCGGTTCACTCAGTCGCTCTGCTACTTCGTTCTCCCATATTGTTGCGCGGTGAGCCACTTTCGTGGCATATTTTACCGCACAACAACATCGCATACACGCGAACGTTATGTGAAATACATGTTTTCCTTTTGGGGCTATCGCCCCAGCTTTTAAAAGAAAGTGGATTTGGTTTTTTCTTTTTTTTGATAAGGGGGGAATTTAGACCATTCAAAATCGAATTATTTTCCTTTATCCTTATCATTCAATCCATCCAAAAATTTCTGCAGATCAAAGTTTTTAAAAAAATCTGCAGATGGCGGGAAAATCGGAAACAAATCTTTTCTAAAGCCAGCTATAGGTTCAGAAAATGGGTACTGATGACTATTCCCTAAATCCGCTTTCACTACAATCCGAGAATTGTTATCCAACCTTACTGAATTTTGACCTGCTACAGCATCAAAACCACCTAAACTACCGACTTCACTGAAAACAAGTATTGCACCATTTTGTTTAATAACTCTTTTTGCTACTTGCAGAAATTTTCTAGCCAAATCTCCTCGCTGATCAGGCCCAAACATTATTGCTACAATTAAGTCCAAACTGGATTCGGGCAGTTTACTAAGATACTCAATCCCATCACCTGAAACAATTTTGTCTTCAGGTAAAACATTTAGTTCTTTTAACTCAGCCATTTCTTTTAAATCTAGAGCCGTAACGTCACCGCCTAGTCGTTTTAAATACCAAGCACTGCCACCCATCCCACAACCAAAATCCACAACTTTTCCTTTTATCTGCTCCTCAGAAATAACTCCATATTCAAGTGCAATACTTAGGCTCCTTTTCAAATTTTCAGCAGATAAACTCTGTAAAGGGTTTAAAGTCTCAAATCCTTCTAAACTATCTGGATTTTGAATTTGATATTTAGCTGGTTTTTCCAACATTTAGGTAAAAGTTAAGCATCATCATATTATACAGTATTTGCAAAAAATTTTAAAGGTGTTTGGGCGAGGGGCAATTCACCCCCAGCCCCTCTTGCCCAAAATCCAAAACGGAAAAAGAAATTTGAAATTTTTAAAACAACCGACTATCGTCGGAAAAGAAAAGGAATACATCAGCTAACAACGAGTATCTGGTTACGGCTCTTACGCTTCGCTTCAGAACACTCCGCATACACGCGGCCATTATACAAAGATATCAAAAACGTCTAAAATAATACTATGCAAAAAATCCCCAACAAATGGCCAATCATAATAGGATCATTTTTAGCAGGGTTAAATATTATTATGCCAGGGTATTCCGCAATTCTTTGTATCATAGACAATACTCGAGACTTCTGTGGCGAAGCTTGGGCAGGGGTACTAATAAATACGCCAACATTCCAAATACTGGCTTGGCCATTTGTTGGGGAAGAACTTAGTAGGTCTTTTTTTATAATTCTACTTATATCTGGATTAATTCAATATTTTTTAGTAGGTTATCTGTTGACGAAGATAGTAATTATAATTGCAAAACAAGTTAAACGCCTTTTTTGAACATCGTACAACAACCGGATATTTAAAATAGAAAAAGTCGAATTTTCTTAACCCACAAAACTATGAAAACAACACTAAGTCATTTTATGATTTCCGTTAAGAACATGGAAAAATCTTTAAACTTTTATCAGAATAAATTAGGATTAAAAGTTTTATATAAAACTGATGAATGGTCAGAACTTTCTTTTGACAACAACTTAGAACTTGCACTTAAAAAAGATGAAGAAGGAGTTAATCTTAATTGTGCTGGTATTGGTTTTCAAGTAGATAACTGTGAAGAAGCAACAAAATATTATGAATCAGTTGGAGTAGAAATAACAACAAGATGTCAAAAGAAAGATAATATTATATTAACTCAGTTTAAAGATCCTGATGGAAATGTAATTTGGCTGTCTCAAAAACTCCAGCTATCCAGATGCGTTGCATGAAAGCCACTTTTTCTCTATAAGTAAATTAATTTAAATATAATCTATATGGGCAAAATCGAAACTTATTCAGATAGCGAAGGGAATTCAATTGCCATCGAAACTGGTTCAGATGGTGTAACTGTTTCTGCCAGCATTAAAACAAAACCTAAGTATGAAGGTGGTTCTAGTGCTTCAGCAGCACGAGCCTATGCACAAAAAAACGGCTTAAATAAGGAATAGGCAAATATACGATACAGAATTAGCCACTGAAAGTGGTCATCTTCTTGTTTATTTTAAGGATGAAGAGGTGATGAAAAAAACAGAAGAAGCATTTCCATTTGTGAAATACGTAAATGACCATACCGACGAGATGCAACGAGATTATAGAGCATACTACAATCGTTTTATGAGAGAAGCTCCACCAGCGGATAGCCTCGATTGTACATTGAAAAAATTGGCAGAAATAAATGGAGTTAGAACATCAATGGCACATCCATTTGCAGGTTCAAAAGTACTCGCGAAAATTGCAAAAAAAAGAGGATTAACTTCGTTAGGAGGACTCATGGTTCACCCGGATTGGGATGAATCCTTGTCAGATAAAATTGATATATTTGAGGCTCACAATGATTTTTCCCCAGTAGGCAATAAAAAGGCACATAAATACTTTTCTGAAAATAATACGCCAAATCTATCAACAGGTTCAGATTCACGAATTGCCGACCCCCAAACATTAACTTTAATAAAAAAAGGAGAGGATCCATTTGAAGCAATCAAAAGAGGCAGAACGATTTTTATCCAACGTGAAAAAAATAGAGTAGATAAATATTATGACAGGGTTGTTCAATGGCAAGCATGGGCAGGAGATTACTATATGTCTGAAGTCAAAAGGTCGGTAGAAAAGGTAAAAGATCCAAATATAATTTTACACATCATTCAGGGCATTCAGTTGAAACTGAGACGATGCCTCTATAAAAGAGCGCACAAAAGATGGCAAGAAAATCATGTCGAAAGAACGCAATAACGTGATATATTACGCAACGTAATAACACTTAGCATATAAAACGAATATATGAAAAAAACATTTGCACTGATTTTTATAGGAGTACTTCTTGGCTCAACATTGGCATTTGCATCAGTAAAAATGTTTTCAGATGTTCCAAATAATACTTGGTATTCTGAATCAGTCGGAAGTCTCGCCGACAAAGGTATCGTTTCTGGCTATAAAGATGGCACATTTGGCCCAGGTAAAAATGTAAGTCGAGCAGAATTGGCTGTTATGCTTGATCGTACTATTGAATATATTGAAAACGGTGCAGTTTTATCCTCATCAACATCTTTAGCAAAAATAGCTTTCGATAGTTGTGGCCCGCTTAGCAAATATGAAAAAAAATCGTGGTTTAGCGGTCTTGATTCAAAGTATGTTGCTGGCAATTATGGAGAGGATTCAGTTGGTGCGCCTTATGGAGAAGGGTGTTTGTCTTTGGATGAAAAATTATTCATTTTTATTCCATCTGATTTTGCGCAAGCGCATGGTTGCGGAAGAATATTCAAATATGACATCACTAACTCTGCACTTTCTAAAGCACCTGGTAATTATTGTGCTGTAGAATTTGGTTCACGAGTCGGAGACTATGTGCAGTTCAGTGGATTTATAAATGATGGCGGATCAGCTTGCAAAGAATACAGCGGCAAATATTATTTTGATGGAAACACGGTAGATGTTTCAACAAAGTCTTGCTAAGCGTTTCGCGGCAAGCTCATAGCATTATAACCGCTTTATATAAATCAAGTACATGCAACAAACTTGTAAAAACTGCTATCTTCAAGAAGTTTACTGAAACAAAACTTGCTACAAATTATTCTCATATGGGTAACATTAAGTTAGTAAAAGAAGAACCGTCAGTTGATCTAAATTCGACTTTAGAAATAGTTCGATGTTTTCTGGAAGAACATAGTGAAGTAATTCCAAAACAAATTGTGCACGGCATGATTGATGGAAAAATATATAAAATACAAACAAACTGGTTTGCAGGAGTTGTAGATGTACTTGAGTTTGTCCAAGAACATATTCAATTTAGCGGTGGTATGGTTCCCGTTGAAATAACCACTTTGTTGACTTATCTAACAAGCCAAGAATTTAAACGTAGAGAAAGAAATAAGGCCGAAGATATTATTCGCGCAAATATTGCTCTTGAATTAAGCAGAAGAATATTAGCTAATATAAATAGCTGTAAATTATAATAAATATGGTCAACGAATTAACAAGTGCTTTGGTGCTGGGGCTAATTGGTGGGGTAATTCCTGGACCTGTTTTGACGGCCACTTTTACCGAAATTTTACAGTCCGGAATTATTAAAAGTATGCGGATAATTTTATGGGCTATGTTTACAGAAACTGTAGTTGCACTAATAAGCTTATTGGCACTCTCATCAATGAATTTTTCCGAGAGTTTTTTTCAAGGGCTGTCGTTAATCGGCGCAGTAATTCTAATTTGGATTTCGATTTCGATATGGAAAGTCCACGAAATTGATGCTGGAAAAAAAGTACATTTTAGCCTTGGTAAAATATCGGCTATGATAATGGCAAATGGTGTGCTGTGGACTTTTTGGATCACGGTTTGTGTGCCAAAAGCGATATTATTGAGTGAGAAGATAGTTTTCGGCAATTATTACTTTCTAATTCTCGTCGAAATTGGATGGCTATTATCTACTGTCGCAGTAGCAGTGGTATTTTCACGATTCAGAAAAATCCTTTCTAATCCAAAGGTGGTGCCGATTATTTTTAAAATTTTCGCCATGACATTTGTGTATTTTGCGGTCGACATGGTTTACAGAAGTATCAAGTTTTTCCTGACATAGTAAAATAAAAAAATCCTATAGTATAATAAAGATGAGTCAATAATGTTCATGAATTTATCTATGAAAAATGTACTAATAATACATGGCACTGAAGGTTATCCAGAAGAGAATTGGTTTCCGTGGATAAAAAAACAGCTTGAAGAATTTGGCTATAAAGTATCAGTTCCACAATTTCCAACACCAAATAATCAGATGCCGGAACATTGGTTTGCTGCCTTAAAGCCGTATGAAGGTGACTTTAATGAAGAAACTATTCTAATAGGACATAGTTGTGGCGGTGCTTTTTTACTTCGAGTACTTGAAAAAATAAATACAAAAGTTAAAGCAGCAGTTTTTGTTGCGGCTTCGGCAGGAGTCAAACCAATTAAATATTATGAGGTGGATAGACCTTTTATTGAACAACCATTTAATTGGGAGAAAATTCGCAATAGTGCAAAACATTTTTTTGTTTTTCATTCCGAGGACGATCCATTTATTTGTCTTGGAAACGGCGAAAAAATTGCACTAGAATTGAATGTTGACTTAATAAAGTTGAAAGACGCTGGGCATTTCAATGCGAAGGCAGGATATACTACGTTTGAATTGCTACTCGAAAAGCTGAGACCAATTCTTTAGGGGCACGAGCCAAAGTATTGATTTTTTTGCAACTAGATGTGGCTTTCAGATTTTTAAGTTAAATGATTGTTGTGAGGCGTATTAAAAATGCTACAAGTGAGAAAGAATATGGGGACTTGGAACATAAAAATTGATGGCAACGATACATTTTTAGACATATATCAAAATTTTTTTGACTTATATAATAATGGGAAGAATCCTGCGTATGTTAGTAGGCAAATAATGGACGACTTTTCTGAAATGTTTAACAGCCATGATGATAGGAACAATAGTTTATTAGCGCTTGCATTGGCTCAATGGGAAACGAAATCACTTGATGAGAAAATCTATAAAAAAGTAAAAGAAATTATTGAAACTGGTAACGATCTTGAACTTTGGAAAGGACTTGGCGCAGACGAAAAAACTATAAAAAAGCGTAATGTTATTCTTTGTAAATTTCTAACCCAAATTTCCTCTGATAGAGGAAAACCTAAAAGAAGAATTAAGCCTAAGTTTGAATTTGAAATGAAAAATCTTGTTGATAAAGTTGCGCCTGATAATCTGAAAAAATTTAGAGTTAATGAGGAATTTACAAACAAAAAGTATGTTCATACAAGCGGAATTATTATGTGGGAAAAAGGAGGTGGT
The DNA here is from genome assembly GCA_023245725.1 of Candidatus Peregrinibacteria bacterium. GTDB lineage: Bacteria > Patescibacteriota > Gracilibacteria > UBA1369 > UM-FILTER-53-11 > JAHFJU01. The sequence goes on along the minus strand of JAHFJU010000034.1, from coordinate 7,116 downwards.
TCGGTTTTTTATTTTACAGGACAAGGGAAAAATATTTCTGCATCTTGGCTTGGCAGCAATACTTTGGAAGTAACTCACGATAAAGACATTTCGTTTACAAAACAGAAAGAAAGAGCGTATTTTTGCGGGGATGATATTAAAATAATCTATAGGACAAATGCAGCACCGCCAGCGCAAGCATGTGGTGCGGTTCACAAGTCACAATAGGTTATTTTGTTTTATATTTTGCACGAAAAATGATATAATTACTCGATGACAATTGCAGAACTAGGAAATTCATTATTTGGAAATGAGCGCGGGCTACTAAAAACAAACGAGGAACTTTTTGCTATGATTGAGGCAGCGAGGAAAGTTCAGTTGGCTGGAGGAAAAAAAGGTGATTTTACTGGCTAACTCAATGAGCTCTCATTTGATGAATTGCGTAGAGTTGATAAGTATCTGGATAAGGTTATTGGTGATGGTGGTGAAGGCTATGTAGATCACATTCTATGGAAGCAGGTGCGCGATGAACTTGCCATGCGTCTTACAGAAAAAGGGGATGAGGTTATGCGCCTTTCCGCGAATGGAGAACATACCTCTCCGATTATTAGAGAGATAAGTAACATTGTTCATAATCGCGTTGAGGATTTATTGGCGGCGTAGATAAATACCAAGTACTCCTATATATCATCGTTGAGAAAAGATGGTCGCAAGTCTTGATGCAAGATAAACAAAAGTAATTACACGTGATGACTCTTACTACTTCAAAATGTCTGGTTTTTCTATTCCTACAAGAGCACCTGCGTTATTAGAAAATGCTTTTTGTAATAGAGACTGACGTACAATACTTGCAGCAGCTGCGAGTGACTTTTTATCTAGAGTATCACTTAACCTTGCCTGTACTTTATTAAGACCCAGCAATCGTGCAAGTTCGCGCAGAACTTCTGTATTAAATAAATTTTCATTTAAGTTTCCATCATCGCGAAGCCCCTGTTCTCTTTTAGCTAACTCGGCCAGTTTATTTGTAACCTTGCTTTGTAGTGAAACTACCTCGGTGGCTCCTCTCACTTGACCTAAAATTGACTCTGGGGAAGGCGAAAAAGATTTTGGTTTTAATTGAGTTGAAGTAGTAAGCAGTCTTTTTTTTGCGTTTTCATCAACATCTAACACTCTCTGTAATTGTATTATTGATGCTGGCATGCTAATAGCAGTTGTAGGTGCCTCAATTTTTTGAGGATTACCGCCAGTTGGACTACCCCCAAGTCCATTTGCAATTTTTCGAGCTACTTCTATTGCGCGCGCAGATGGTGCAAGTGCAATACTTGGCGCTACTTGTGCTTGGGTGCGAGTTGTTGTTTCAAAACGTCTATGGGATTCACACATAATAGGAGATTTTTTATCAGATTAATCTTAGTTAATTAAAATTTCATGTGTTTGTCAAATTCTTTTGAGTTCGCCGCAACATGGGACTGACGTACTGGTTCAAGTACATGTCTCACATCGGCAATAAGCTGCTGAACTTCATGACACAAGTTACTTCCTCCTGCCTGGCTATCTTTCCATGCATTCACATATACCCCAACCATCTTTTCATGAGGTGTTTTGCGTATACTTTTGCCATCTGCGTCATACAAAGTTACATCAGTTGATGTTTTTTCTCCACCTGGTTCATGTATCCATTTAGCAGAATATCGCGCTCGATCAATACCATATTGAGGATCATATTTTTTTAAGAGCGCAGTTGCCTCTGGGACTAAAAATCTCCGCGCAACAACGCCAGTTGGTCCATCAAATTCGAGGTCATGTAAAATGGTGCCAAGGAGAGCATGCAAAGAAAAATCACTTAGTGTAGCGCCGGCTAGCTTGTCTGTGCGCCCACTCATTTGCTCCCTATCAAATGGGTGTCCAATACTTCGCACGCCGGCATCGTAGGCCATAATGCATGCATCAGTTGAGTCGTTGTGACTTGCAGTAGAAAATGCGCCTGGAGCAAAAGTGTCGAGTGCTTCTGTACCAAGTAATAGTAATGGAGCAAGTAAACTAATCGCCTCGCCATTTTGAGCTAATCGCCCAGGAAGTGCTGTTTGTAGGTGAGGGCGATTGCCAGTTACAATGCCAAGCATCTCGAGCATTCTAACTACATAGATGTGCTCAATGGAAGATGGTGCCAGGTTACCAACTAAACAATCATCGGCATGAGCTAATCTAAAACACGTTGATTTTATGCCGAACATTTCGCTCAGCTCTCCGAATGCATTTGTATCTACTGGCTTTTCGGTGTGAAGTTTATAACCAGTGTACATAAGCCCAGCAGAATTTTCGCGGGCTTTGAGCACCCTAGCCTCTACCTCCGGTACCGCTGTTGCCATTGCTTTTCGTAGTCGCTTAGCTAACGCTAATACATTATGAAATGAGAGTTGACTACCATCGTTAGATTCATTATTTAGTTGCCTAACCCCATTAGGTGATTGTTCTTTTCCAACCTCACCGCGAAGTGCCTGCATAAATGCTCCAGACAAAATTGAAGCCTGAGTATATGGATTTGTAGATTTTAAAAAGTCACTTGGTTTATACGTATCTGGTTTGATTGTGAATCTAAATGCTGCCAATCCCGCGCGCTTTTTTACATTATCCTCAACTTCATTTGCATATTTTTGAGCTACCGCGTTTATGCCGATCATGATGGTATCTTGAGTGGGTTGCGGTAATGGTGATGAGTCGCAGTAGTATGGATCCTCGTCTGTTTTTGGTTTTTCATCTTCATCTTTTATAACCTCTCCATATACAACGCAGGTATGTCGAAGACTCAGTGTGCGTACATGCGTGATAAGTTTTTCAATTTGATTAATTGCATCTCTAAAATCAATAACTACAGTTTGCCTATCAGAGATGATTTTGTATTGCTCTTGGATTGCCTCTACTGATGCAAGAAAATCATTAGACATCGCACTCACGGCAGCAGTATCGTCGTCTAAACTGTAATTACCTGAAATAGCACAAACCTCTTTGAGTATTTTGTGTAAGTCCATGGAAAGTTTAACTGGAGTTATAACTCTACTATTTGCGGATTTATGCTGAATTTGAACTGCAGCTGAATAACAGGCCATTCTTATTACACTTGCAGCTAGTTGATTATTAAGAGCAGCAAGATCAGGTTTGTCGCATTTATTGGAATCTTTTTGGCACTCGGCATCTGCAATGGTCATGTAGCACAATCGTTTTTGCTCAGCACTATAATTATTTTTTATCTTCCAATTATTGGTTAAAGACTGTGCATCAAACAAAAGTTTTAAATATTTTGATAGAAGCTGTGCGTGTTCAATGTAAGGAATTTTAAAAAGTTGGCGTAGGAGCTCTTCTGTGCTGGCTTGTCCCATGATGGTTTCTAAATCTGCGTATGATTCAACCATGGCTGTGTCTCCTAATTGCGCCGTAATTCCTACTTGTTCACCACTTGCGAGTTGTTCCCAAAAGAGTAAGTGGCTGTTACGTGTTCCTTGAGCTAATCTTCCTGCGCAACTTTTTGCCCAGTCAAATGGAGTCAGTGCCAGTGTAGGTTTATAGTTAGTTGATTTCCCCCTATAAATCAAAAGAGTGCCATCGTAGTGAGCCGCATTTACATGTTCACATGCAATCTCAAGAGCGACTTTTTCTGCAGTTTGTTCATCGATATCAAAGAATTTACTTATACCTTGTGCACAGGAAAGTAATCTGCCAAGGTGAGAGGCCGCGTGTGGCAAGGTTGATACCTTGTTTGCTTCGTCCATAAAATCAACAAATTCTTTCACTATCCATTTGCCACCTTTGCCAGACTTTCCTTCGCCGCCCTTAAATGGGGCGAGGTACTCCTCAAGTTGATGTGTCGACCACGTATAGTCGCCGCCATCATAGTGGCGATCCTGTTCTTCGCCCTGAAAAACTGCGACCAAGTAGGCTATATACGGTCCATATTCTTTATAAAAATAGGTGAACTGTCCTTTTGCGCAATCATTGCGACTGCATTCTTTGCCGTCATCATCGATTGAAAAAAAGCTCTCTGCTATATTTGCGCGCGCACCTACATAGCCACTTCCATAGGTGTTTGGCGCAAGTAGGTACGTCCATGCAGAGAGAATAAGGTTGAGTGCTTGTTCAAATTCATGAGGTCTGTTTCCCGAAATATCAAATGCGGTTGGTACAAAGAGTGTGTCGAAAATTGAGCGTTTAGGAACTACATTACCCCAGTTACGGGTTCCAGTTTTTCCATTCACGATTTCCATATTTGCTGCTGTCCATTTTTCTATTTCTTGCGAACTAGCTTCTTTTGGGTATCGCTCTCCGGATCTTTTTCGATTCAGACCATTGAGGTATTCAATTATAATTTCCTCCCACCTTGGGCGAAGATTGTCAGCTACTTCGTTAAGTCTTGGATACTGATTTAAATCAACATGAGTGGGTGGATCATTTTTTTCTTGCGTTCGCGGGCGGTATCGCACAGCAGCAAAGGCATCTCTATTTATTTTTTCTTGCAGTCCAAAGAACGAACGTAGTTTTTCGTCTAAATTATCGCGCTCCAATGAGAAGCGGGGGCGGTCTTTTGTGGGAGCTCCATATTCCTTAACTAATGTTTCAGCCAAATGCTTCGTCATATCTGTATAGTACGTATTTATGGGGATATGTCAATTACACGCGCTTTTCTGCAGATAGTATGGAAAGTGAAGTCATGTGCCAAGTTAATTGCTGACTTAAAGTTGTGCAATTCAAATGTTTGTGTGGTTGTTTAAAATATTCAAATCATACATAATCCCATTATTATGAAACGACTGCTCGACAAACGAACGACAGAAATTGTATCGTCAAACTCGCCAATTACATTTGAGACGACTGGTAGTGATATGTGGAAAGTTTGGGACAGATTTATTGCAGTTAATGGAAAAAATATTTATCACATTGGAAATATTTGCGGAACTTGCTCTTTCTTTTTTGAAAAACTTGTCGATAACAAAAATTCGATAAAGCCAAAAGAAACTATTGATAAGTTGAATGTTGGTCTTGATTCCATCGACGACAATACGATTGATATTTTAAGCAAAATCATTCCAAATGGTTTGTATGAAATTGCTTTGATTAATATCAAACCACGGCTTGTTGAAGTGGGACAAAACGCCGACTATTTTGCAAATGAACAAGTTGACCTTTGGGGTATTGACGGATATTACGGTGTACCGCGTTCACCAAAAGTTAATTATTATCGTGGGACAGACAAAGAAATAGGTAACAATAAAAAACTATTTGAATTTTTTGTTCCATTAATTTCGCCGGATTACATTGATCAAACACGTGTTGATTTTTATAAAGAACAAATTTTGAAGGGCAATAAACCTACAGTCATAAGCCTTACGACTTTAGATGTTAAAGAACCAGCTTTTTTGTATGACGAAAAAATTAAAACTGAATTCACTTCACACTGGTGTGCCGCTCATTACATAATTGACGGGCACCATAAGCTAAAAGCTGCAAGCGATTTGAATACAGAAATAACTTTACTTTCATTTATAGCAACAGAAAAAGGAATCTCAACAATTGATGAGATTCACGAATTTATTAATGCATTGAGTTAAAATTTTTTATTGATTCTGTTGCACGGTTTTACTTATCGTATCAACGGTTGTTTGTAATGCCTTTCTGCTGCCAATAATACACATTAGATATCCAATCTTCTTACTGTTCCTCCAAACTGCTCGCATAATTTCTCGGTTGTCCCATCAGTTTTTCCCCAATTCCCGTCATTTATTTTACCTTCTCTAGCATCTCGCATAGTCGGTTTTCTCATGTCATCGATAGGTGTTTTGCGCATATCCTCGAAACGTGATTCTCTCATGTCTTTCATTCCAAATTCTGTCATATATATTTAGTAATAATATAAAAGTGCCTGTATTTAACAATAAAACGCCTCTGCTGTAAAGGAGGCGGAGTTGACTTATATCTATAATTATTCTCTTGTATTATTTGGCGTTGAGTTCAGCAACGCATTGTTTTAGTGCTGCTGTCGCTTTAATCTTATCTTCTTTTGTAACTACATAAGAGCGAACTATAGGTTTTTTTGCTGTTACATCGATAGCGAGTAATTTTGGAGTATTTGGTTTCCCGTTATCTAGCCAAAATTCTGGTTCAGCACATGGTCCTGGAGAGTAGTCGCCGTCCATTTCAAAGAAAACATAATTATTGCCACTCAATCCAACTCTAAAAATAATATTATTAGGATTTTTCACCTTATAGTCTAGTAAAACACGGCTTGCTACAGCGACATCGAGCGTTTCTCCTTTTGTAGAAATATATGATGGGTCATTTGCTGCGTCGTATTCCCAAATTGCTATACCAAGGCTGTTTCGTCCATCGGTAACATAGTAAAATTTATTAGTGTCTTTAGGATTTTGATCAACAATTTGAACTTCTCGTGCTGCTTTTACCGCAGCTTTGAATTTTTCAAGCAGAAGTGTTTTTGTGACAGGAACGGATTCATTATTAACTTCGGTTTTCTCTTCGGTAGCTGAAGACACTGATGACGTATTTAAAGTATTGGTAGTCGGTTCAGTAATAATAGGATTTGGTGCGTTTTCTGTTTTTTCTGGAGTGTATTTAGGTTATATCATTCACTTCTGAATGTATTTTCTGATATAATCTCGCCGACATGTCACGAAGAAACAGATCTTCATTTGGTGCAAGCGTTATGAGAATTCTCCTTGGAACTCCATCGAGGGCTTCGGCTTCACGTGTGCGCGCGACGGCGCCACGCCGTCGCGCGCATAATTCTTTGCATTTTGAAGTTGATTCTCAAGTCGCCCGAGAAATTTACGCAGTTGTGTATCTTGCAGTTTCACTCTTATTGGTAATGTCTATTTATGGTGGGCTCGGAAAAGTCGGTGAATTTATTTCTATGTTATTGCGTCCGTTATTCGGATTCGGTATTCACATTATCCCTATCTTGTTTTTCGGCATTTCGGCAGGTCTGTTTTTCTCTAAAAAATCAGTTTTTGATTTGTCTAGAATTGCTGGGATTGTGTTGTTTATGACTTCGCTCCTATCGATTTTTCATCTTTCTGTTCCAGAAGAAGATTTGCTCAATGCAGCTCAACGCGGTGACTATGGCGGTTATGT
>JAHFJU010000111.1 GCA_023245725.1 Candidatus Peregrinibacteria bacterium | reverse complement strand
TCACGCTTCTACAAGAATTATGGTTTTTGCTGGTTTGTTGTTGTTGGTATTAATGGCGTTATATCTTGCCTTGAATTAGAAAGTTTACAAACTGGCCACTGACAGTAAATATCTGGCCAGAGACAAGCGGCTCCAACGACGTAGCCTGTTTTTGCGTAAAAATAGAAGAATAAAAGCAATATACAAATTATAAGTAACGCAGCCGCAATTATTGGCAACATAGCAAACGGATCAATTCCTATTTCAGAAATACTGCCTTTCAGCGCGCTCTTTTGGCTTACAATTTCTGGTGCCTTTAGAGACACACGAACTTTTACTTCACCAATATTTGTTTTTGAAATTCCGTAAGAGAAATAACCTTTTAATGTATAAATTGCCTCTTCGGGAAATTTATAATCAATATCGAAATCGCCAGTTCCAGCAATCGGAACAAACGCTTCTACTGACTTCAATAAATCCTTTTTTTCTGCATCTTTATAAACCTCAACCGTAAGCAATGTTCTTACTCCAACTTGACCGGTATTCCCAAATACACCGTGAATTACTACTGGCTCATTTGGCTTATACGTAGGCATGTCGGCGCCTTGAGGAGTCAACTTATCAACCTTCAAAGATTTAAGAGTTCCAGCTTGGGCAAGCGTTCCCATTGGAACTATTTCAAGGAATATCTTGTCGGAATCATATTTCAAATTACCTGCGCGATCATAAACTTTTACGTATGCGTAGTAGCGACCAATCTTGAGCTTCAAATTGGTGAGAACGCTTTCTGGTTTATTAGTGAATGGGGCTATCATCGCCAAGTTCTCTCCAGGCACCGTTTCATTATATAAAAATTCCGTTCCGCGTTCTTCTCTAATTTTTATATCTACTTTTCCGGGTTTAGTCGCTACAGAACCACTATTATTGATCGTCAAATTAAAACTAATTGGAGTATCTTCTTCAGCCTTTTTTAGATCATGATCTAACACCTCCCATTTTTCAATGACCTTGTTAGTCACGTTCAATGTAACCGAAATTTCTGCAGCAGAAAGGTTATAAGCACCAGCAAATGATTTTTTAGCAGCACTAGCTACATCACCCCCCCCTGCAATATCGGCAACGGCCTCTGGGCTTACTTGTGTCTGTTCGGCGCGTACACTAGCTTTGTACTTACCTGCTGCAATGTTTCCAGGGGTTATTGTGAACCTAACATCTTTACCTCCTTCTCCTTTTTTCATCAATTGATACTCACCATCTGGAAAAGTAATCATTTCTGAACCTTCACCACGCGAAGAAAGGCGCATTATTTCGTCGCCAGCTGTATTTATACGAGAAACAGAAAAATTCTTTGTAATAGGCACATTAGCAACGGCATCGTTAATGACAATAATTCCTGGACTAATACCAGTTGCTTGAGCAGTACATGGTGACAACATAAAAATCATTGCCGCTATAAAACCGACAAGCACGAAAATTTTTGAATTTATTTTTTGCAAAACCATTTTTGTTTTTTATTTTATTTGTTCTGATTATTCTACCTTATTTTGATGATTTTTGGAAGGAGAAAGGGAACAGCACAACCAATTCATGCAGGCGCTTTGTTAGGTTACATGCGCATGCAGAACCCACTTCATCAATCAGAGTACTTACCAACAAACAGTGCTGTCGGTGCTGCGCAGGCTATTATAGAACCTCAACACGGCCATTGCCTAATTCATAGATTATATTTTTCAACTGATGCATGGCTTTTCCGCGATGGCTGATTTTATTTTTTTCTTCAACAGAGAGCGCGGCGTAAACTTTTTCAAATCCATCCGGAATAAAGCATGATGAAATAGGAATTCCAGGTTTAAGTGGAGCCAAAAGAGAGTCAGTGATTCGACCAAAAGTCTCACCGCGAACAAGAATATTTGCATAATAATTTGACGCGATATTTTTTTCGTCTTCATGCGAATTGACAACATGTTCACTCGATTTGAGAGGAATAAACGCTGCACAACAAATGAATTTTGCGGTGCGTTTTTCGGGAGAAATTTTTGAAATTTCGGAAAGAAAATGAGTTATCCACTGCTCGTCAGTGGCTTCGTGGAGACCTTTCCAACGACGGGTATAAACACCAAAATCTCCAGGAAATGCGTCTACATATATTCCGGAATCTTCGGCTATAGTTGGCAGCCCGGTTTTTTCATGAAAAAACTTCGCCTTTATTATAGCGTTTTCTTCGTGCGTTGTTCCTGTTTCTTCAACATCTTCTGAAATTCCTAGGTCGGAAAGTGATACAAATTCGTGCGGCAAATCGCCAAGCACTTCGAGAATTTCTGAGAGCTTTCCTTTGTTATGGGTTGCAATGAGAATGCGCATATATAAGGGATTAATTAAGTGTTTTCCACTCCTCTTCTTTTTGCTTCCAAAGGACATCAAAGGCGGATTTTTCCACTGATGTACCATATAATTCCAGCATAGACGAGGCGTGAACAGCATTGTCATTCGCTACGGCAAAATGCTCGTTGTTTTCGAGTAAGCGCGTGTACTCATTAAGCAGTACAAATACATCGCGCCCACCACATGAAATAATTTGACGATTTATTTCATTAATATCTAGGGCCGACTTTTTCGAGTTATCAAAGTTTTTTTGGAGCATAATGTAGTCGTCGTAAACGCCCAAATCATTTTGAGGATCACGGTGCAATGCGAGGCATAAATATGAATTAGCTGATTCGTAGAATGAAGTGTTTTTTGTAAGCTCATACTCCTCTAAAAAGCTCTCACCAATCTTGGCAGGGATAGTGGCGTCGATAGTATTTCTACTACTTTCAAGAAGCTGTTCGCGCTCTTTCTCAAGCCATTTCTCGTCATGAGAAATTAAATATCGTGTGTAATAAAAATCTGCCCAGATTTCTGAATAATCTCTTTTAAAAATAAGATTTTGGGCACGCAATAAGTGATCTTCAATTTCACCTACAAAACCGTCGTCGGAAACAAGACCGACCGCACCAGAAATATTTGGCACTGCAACATTTATAGCGACCGTACTTTTATATTCTTGAGTAAGCGCGCGCGCTGCCTGCAAATAGCGATTATAATATGCTTCATGCGCCACGAAACAACTAATTACAATCATGAAAAAAGTTAAAATTTTGAAATAATTTATAGTGACGAAATTCCGTGCTGATTTTTTTTCTAAAATATCTGCGCCGCTGTCGCTCACGGAATATTCCGCAAAAAATATACCAAGAAAAATGCACATTAACATGTAATTACTAACCACATAATTAAAGTCGAGAAGATTATGAATAAGGCTTGCACATGCGCCAAGAGCTAGCGCAACACCAACAGGGTTCCTATCACTTTTACGCAAAGAGGTCACAACTAAAACACCAACGGCCACAACAAAAACCAGAAGAAACATTAGGGCAATAACGCCGTTTTCAACTCCAATTTTTAGAAAAATATTATGAGGGTGATCTTCGTTTACTCCAAATTTTTCCTGATACTGCGGATACAGAAAACGAAAACTCAAAACACCCGAACCGAGCAGCGGGCGCTGCTGAATTATGTCGACTGACGCTTTCCAATAATCAAGACGCTCAATGGCCGAATTAGCGCCTTCATCAGAGCTAAACATGAGTTTGTTAAATAACGATGTTGTTCTGAAAAAGATGCTTTTCGATAATTGAACTGTAGAAAAAATGATGACCGATACGGCGACAACAACAAGTGCGCGCGCCGCGAGTTTGCGAAAATTTACCGTACGTTTCACAAAAAAGAACAAAGGAATCAAACTAATAAAAAACCCAACAAACGCGGCGCGCGAAAAAGAAAGAAGAAGCGCAGCAAGAAGAATTCCAGCGATGACAATATTAAACAATCTACTTTTCAACGCAAAATACATCGCAACCGGCAACACCAGAATCAGCAGATTCGCGTAGGTGTTGAATGCGGCCTG
>JAHFJU010000033.1:12964-15215 GCA_023245725.1 Candidatus Peregrinibacteria bacterium | reverse complement strand
TGCATCAGTCGTAGTCGGAGTTTGCGTCTTATTATCATCAACAATAGGAGTTTTTTGCTTATCTACAGCCACTTGCGTATCTGAATCTTCTGTACTGGAATCATCTGTTACTGCACTTTCACTATCTCTATTTTCAGAGTCATCAACGCCAACTAAAACCGGCGAAATTTCTTCATCTGTCTTAGTTTTTTGATCAGCAGAAATAACGCTGGCGAATCCTTGGCCTTGCAAATAATCACGTAACAACAAATCAGACAGCATCGTAACAACCGATACTGAAAGAATTATGGTAAAGATAGTAAATCGATTCACGGCGGAGAGTATATCAGGTTACAAAGATATACAAAACTACTTCTTCTTAACCTGTGTAAAGTCGAGTTCAACAGGAGTCTCACGACCGAAGATTGTAATCATAACTTTTACCTTGCCTTTCTCTTCATCAACAGCAGAAACAACACCATCGTAGTTTACGAAAGGCCCATCGAGAATTGTAACAGGATCGGTGATCGAAAAATCAACATCAAATTTTGCCTGTTCAGCACCCATACGAACTTTCACAACATTCCACTCTTCAGCTGAAACAGGAACCGGAATAGTACCTGAACCAACGAATCCTGTAACATTTGGTGTATTTCGAACTACATACCACGATTCATCTGTAACAATCATATCGACTAAAACATATCCAGGGAAAATCTTCTTTTTTTCTTCTTTTGGCTGACCCTTTTTAATTACAATCTGCGACTCTTTTGGAACAACAACATCGAAAATGTAGTCTTGCATTCCATATGACTCAACGCGCTGCATCAATGATTGACGAACTGCATCTTCATAACCGGAATAAGTGTGAATTACATACCAGTTACGACCTGTATTGGGAGCTTGTTTTGCCATATTTTAGTGTTAAATAGGAGAAAATTAGAATTATTTTACTGGTAGTTCAAGTAACCATGTGTATCCACGGTTCAACAAGAAATCGACTCCGGCGAAAACGATAGCTGCACAAAAAACGAAAGTTACGACCAAAATACAAATATTAATCGCTTGAACCTTTGTAGGCCACGTGATTTTTGTAAGCTCGTGAAAACTTTCTTTTAAGTATGAGACTAACCGATTCTGAGTTGGTGTATTTTCCATAGATTTCTACTTTTAAAAAGCGGCGAACTGCCAGCGGTGAATGTACCTCAAGTCACAATTCCCCGCAAGTGGAAAATATGGTATAATGAACGGATTGTTCTATGAATAAAAACAAAAAAGAACACATATTAATTCACCAGTCACTTACTGTGCTTGGAGCTCTTGTAGTTGGACTGTTCATAATGAAAAACGCTCCGACCGCTGCGTATGCATATTTCGCGCCACCAACCGCTGTATGCGATTCTGGAGCATTTGGCGCATGCCCACAAGGCGATAACATAAATGACACGGCAAGCTATTTCGCTGAAGCACTAGCCAAAAACGTACGTGTTATGATTGGTGCGGTTGCTATAGCGGTAATCGTGGTGGCAGGCGTTAAATTAGTAGCTAACGATGGCAACGAAGAGTCACTAGATAAACAAACTACAACGATTGTATATGCGATTATTGGCCTAATGTTTGTGGCAATGGCAGGTGATATTTCTGCAATTTTCAAAGTAGATAAAGGAGGATTTTTGAAGGATCCAAATAGCTCTCTTCAAACAAGTAGATTCTTTTCTCGAACGGTAGAAGTCATGATAACCATGATTAAATACATAATTGCGAGCATCTCTGTATTTGGCATAATAACAAGCAGCTTACGCATGATTATGATTGGTTCTAATGACGATGAACTTGGAAAAGATAAAAAGAAAATTGGCTGGAATTTGGCCGGACTTGTTCTGATAATCATGGCGAATCCGATTATTAATCAAATTTTCTTCAAAATTGATACAAATAAATTTCCGGGGCTTGAGACGGTTAGACCAGCAATAGACAGAATGGCTTTAATTAAAGAAATCGCTGGAATCACCAACATTATGGCCTCGTTTGCTGGGCCACTAGCGTTACTTTCGCTCGTAGCAGGAGGCGTTATGTACACGTTTGCAGCAGGCGATGACGAAAAAACCGGGAGGGCGAAAAAAATCATTACATGGTCGCTTATTGGAATCATAGTAATGTATGGCGCTTTTGCGATAGTAAGCCTTTTTGTAACTCGAGAATTTACAGGAATTTAATCACATGAACAAAAAAAGTATACAATTATCGGTTGGCGCAAAAATTACAATTCTAA
>JAHFJU010000033.1:0-12954 GCA_023245725.1 Candidatus Peregrinibacteria bacterium | reverse complement strand
TTTTGTCTGAATGTGACAACGGTAATGGCACAGGCTAGAAATTTAAGTACGGACGGCAAACAAAATGGCCCGGGACCAGTAGGAATGGACATGTCGCAACCTCAAGGAGATGCGCTTGGCGATATTTTGGGTGCAACTTCAAAAAATCTATCTCAAGATGCGCCAGCAGGAGGTTCATCTGATGGTGGCGGAGGCTCATCTGCGCCTCCGCCAACTGACACAGCAAAATCGTATGAATTGCCACAAGAAACATTACGAAAAGTTCTAAACCAAAATGCAACCGGCCTAAATAATTTCGATGGCAGATTTCACGAAGAGGCGGCAACCGATTCCGGCGCAGATACTCTCACCTCGATTGTGTTTGTCGTGATTGATTTTATGAAATATTTTCTCGGAACAGTTGCGACGATAATAGCAATCATTCAAGGCCTTAAACTGGTTACAGCAGGCCGAAAAATCGATGAGATTGAACCAAAAGCTAAAATGACTCTCAAATTGATGCTCTATGGTTTTATTATAATAATTATCGCTGATGAGTTGGTTAAAAAAGTGTTCTTCGGAGAATTTGGTGAATGTTACGGATCTGTGACAAACGCGAAAGACTGTGCTGGAGCAGGAAGCACATTGATTAAAGGAATTTACGATTTTATTTTATCTATACTTGCGACTTTCTCTGTTTTCTCAATTGCACTCGCAGGCTTTAGAATGGTTACCGCAGCAGGTAATGAAGATACCGTTGGAACTGCAAAAAAACGTATTACATTCTCGGTAGTTGGATTAATTGTTGCTGGTGTTGGCGAGTTCGTAGTTAAAAAAGTAGTGTTTCCGGATTATGGCGAAAAAGGAATCGACTATGCAGCAGCACAAAATTTAGTTACCACTTTTACTAATTATATTTCATCATTTATAGGAGTTGGCGCTTTTCTTATGCTCTTCTACGGAGGGATGCTTTACACATCGTCATTTGGTGATGATGAAAAGGTTGGAAAAGCAAAAAATATCATAAAAAGTGCACTGATAGGAATTATAATTGCGGCAGCGGCATTTGCCATTGTTCGAACCATTACTTCATTTACCGTTCAGGCTCCTTTTAACGAAGCTGGAAACATACAGCTTCCAGAAAAGCCATAATTAAGGTATAATGAACAGATTATTTTATGGAAAAAAATAAAAAAATTCAAAATAAATTATCGATACAAATAGCGAAAAAAGTGTTAGGTACAATTTTAGTGACTATATTTATTTTTGGATTTTCACTACCTATAGTTGAACAAGTACATGCTGCTAGCTGGGGAGGAGCATGGGATTCAGTGAAAGATTGGGCAAAATCGGGCGACGATCCAAATAATGTTGTATCATTCAGTGATTTTAAAGGAGGACTAAATGCACCAACAAAAGATGGTCTCGATAGTTCACTTACACAAACTGACAATGCACGGCAATTTATAATAAATGCAGTAAATTTTGTGCTAGGATTTTTAGGTTTGGCAGCAGTAATAGTTATAGTTTACGCAGGTATTTTATATGTATCTTCTGCTGGAAACGACGAAAATTTAGGTAAAGCAAAAAATGCAATTAAATACGCGGTGATAGGAATTATTTTGATAGCTGGTTCATACGCGTTTGTTAATACGATTATTAAATTCGCGGCGACAGGGCAAAGCGATAGAACCGCCGCGCCTAATTCGAATGTTGCAATTCAAGGCGCAGCTGGCGCGGCCACAACGCAAGGTGGCATATATAGTTTGGGCGCGGCTGAGATTCAATCTGCGATGAATGCTATTGAAAATGCATATAAAACGATAGTAAACATTCAGGGAATTTTTATAAAAATTGACCAAATTGAGCCACCAACTACTACAGATCCTATTAAATTACGCTCTGAATACCGAACAATATTGGGACAAATTAGCAATTGGATAAATGAAATTAAAAATAACACCGATACTTTTAGTGAGACTCACATTGCATCACAAAAGTTATTGAACGAGTATCTTTCAAAATACATTTCGATGAGCGATGATGGCTTAGATGCGGCAATAAAAAACGGAGAAATATCGAAAGATAACATTGTTAAACATGTAAAGGATAGTTTCACAAATGACTCTTCACAAAATCATCCTATAAATGATTTTAAAAAGACTCTCTCAGATTTAGTTGGGCCACTTGAAACAATCGACTCAAATATTAAACAACCCACAGCAGCTGACGATAGAAAAGGGAGACTTAGTATCGTGTGGAAAATAATCGGACCATCAGCTAGTGATTCGACTGCCAATTCTCCTAAATTTACAAATCAAGTTGACCCGCAAGAAATTCAAAAAGCATTTGCCGGAATAGACCCGACAGTTACAGTCGGCGGACTTTTCGTAGAATCTTTCACCAATATAAAAACTTTGAGTGAAGTCAGCATAGACGAAGCAAATAGCGCAGACAACACAAAGAAATTTGTTAATACAATGCAGTCGCTCAATCGACTACTTATAGTTGTTAAAAATATAAAGTTTGTTTCGGCAGATATTAAAGCGAATATTACAAGTGGAAACGCGCCACTTATAGTTGAATTGAATGGTCTTGGCTCTCGTGACCCACGCGGCGCTACGATTCCTGATGAAAATTATTTTTGGGACCCAGACGGCGATGGAACACCAGGAGTTCAAGATGCTAACCTTGTGACATGTAACAATGCTGAATCTAAAGGGGCGGTGTTGTCGTGTACTTACACTCAACCCGGAACATATATTGTTAGATTAAATGTAAAAGGAGCTGAGGATTCTCAGGTTTCTGACGGTTTTGCTACGATTGCAATTACTGTAAAACCAAGTCTTGCAAAAATAATTTTAACTGCAAAAACGAGCAGCGATAACGAGGCAAAAGTTTTGCATCGTGATGAAATTGGCTCTGGTGACTCAAATGATTCATCTCAAAAAAGCGCAGCACCAAAAAAAGCAGGAACAATAAATGAATCGGAATACCATATTACAACCGACGAAGGTACTCGAGCGGTAACATTTAGCGCAGAAGGCACAAAAGATTCATACGGAAACGATATAAGTGATTTCTTGTGGAAATATGGCGATGGCGCACCGGATTCTCATGGCGCTAATCCTGAACCACATCGTTATAAAAAAGGGAGATACCCTCTTATTCTTGAAGTTACCGACAAAGCCGGAAGAAAAGACCGCGTTGTAATTACAGTATTCGTAAGCTCACTTGCAGCGCGCATTAATCCCGATAAAACTGTTGCAGCAAAAGATGAACTGATCGAGTTTGACGGATCATCATCGCATAGCGACACAGGAACAATAATTTCGTATGCGTGGAAAATTTATGCTGATAATACACGAAATAATGCAGGCAACGACGCAACGGCCAACGATGATCAATGTGCTAACGGCGAAATTACAGATAAAACCGCATGCCGAGATATTGTTAGCGAAGATGGATCCCCTCGTCTTCAAGTGAAATTCAAAAATCCGGGAGTATATAAAGTGGAACTTTCAGTTACAGACCCGAGTACTACAGAAACATCACACATCTCTATTCAAATAAAATCTCAAAAACCACGAGGCGTAATTAATATGCGAGCCTGCCCTGAGAACTGTCCTGTACCTAGCGACCCATCTATTATAGACTTCGATTCGGCTGGAAGTTTCGACCCCGATGTCGATGACACTCTTAACTATAAGTGGGAAGTTTATAATTCAGTCGGAGACAAACTACCCCTCACAGAATCTACATTTCAACAACTACCAGTTACGGCCTCTCAAGCTGCAACCCAACTTTCGATGGAAGGCGATGCTGTAAAATTGCTTCGTTTGAAATTCGCACGAGTCGGAAAATACAAAATGGTTCTACGAGTAAATGACTCATATGCAAATCCTCTTATTAGACAAGAATCAGTTATTGAAAAATTCTTCGATGTAAAATCTACTATAGGAGTTGAATGGGCGGCGGCCATGAAATCAGTTGCGCAGCTTTCAGACAACCGCGCGACAATCACGTTTGCAGGAACAATTCACAATGCAGACAGCGCAGACATTGATTTTGGTGACGGAGAAAGCAAAGATTTAACAGTTACAAATGCGAATGCTCCGTTCAGCGAGGCGCATGTTTACGACAAAGCAAAAGAATACATAGTGACTTTGCATGCAGCTTCGGCAACAAATGGCGAAAACTCAATTACTAAACGCATTGTAATCGCGGCCGGTAATGAGCCACGAGCAGTCATTCGCGTTTTGCAAAATGACACAGAAGTTGTGCTACCTGAAGACGCTAATTCGAATGCGGCACACGCGCTCGAAATAAATCGAGGTGTTCGTCTTACATTCGATGCACGTCAATCAATAGCGGCAGACGGCTCTCAAAATCCTTCAAAATTAAATTATGCATGGGAATTTGGAGATGGAGAAACAAGCACAAAAGATTCTGTCACACACACATACCGTGACTTAACCGCTGACGACGCTACAACATTGGTAAAATTAACGGTAAGCCAGAAAGATGATGCTTCAAAGAAAAATACACAGCAATTTCCTATTCGGATTATTTCAAGCAAACCGACTCTCACTGCATTAACACTCGAAAAACGTTCATCGGGAAACGAGACTCCTGTAAGCGTACTACTTCGCGCAGAGGGGGCAACCGATTCAGACGGACGAATTACAAATTATCAATTCTGGTATTACCACCCAGATAATCCAGAAGAAAGATTCAGCGTGCTTGATACTTCATCAAACCAAGCTGAGCTTACAGTTGAAACATACGGCGACGCAGGCAAAGAAAATGAATTTATTTTCTGTGTCTCACTTACAGACAGCGACAATTCAACCGCAGAGTGTAACGATTTGATCGACGAAAATCGACGACCACATTTGCTCGTGAAAAATGGCCCAAACAAAGCACCAACGGCATCGTTCGATGTTCAACCAAGTACAACAGTTCGTGTAGGAGAAGAAGTTACATTTACTTCAAGTTCATCAGACGACGATGGCCAAATTTCAAAATATATTTGGGACGTTGAAGGTGACGGATTCCAAAATAACAATCCAACAGACTCGCCTACAATAACTCATACTTATACTAAAAAGAGTCCTGCCGCAGGATATAAAGTTAAATTGAAAGTTATAGACGATAAAAATGCCGCTGGATATTCACGCGAAATTCCAGTAATTGTAACAACTCCTTCAAATGCACCGCGTGCAAATTTCAGATACGAGGCAGACCCAAATATTCCGCTTCGCATGAAGTTTTTTGACGCATCAACTCCTGACCAGCAACATCAGGCGCAAATTAAAGAGTGGAAATGGGATTTTGATCTTTCACAGGAATTCGGCTGCTCTAACGACAACAAACCGGCGTATTGTAACGGCGATAAAACAGACGATATTGATTCTACAGATCAGTTCCCTGTTTTCGATTTTCCTACTACAGGTCGCTACCAAGTAAAAATGACCGTTACCGATAACTTCGATTCTGACGCAGAGATTGTTCAATTCGTCGATGTAC
Organism: Candidatus Peregrinibacteria bacterium; assembly: GCA_023245725.1. Taxonomy (GTDB): domain Bacteria; phylum Patescibacteriota; class Gracilibacteria; order UBA1369; family UM-FILTER-53-11; genus JAHFJU01. The sequence goes on along the minus strand of JAHFJU010000033.1, from coordinate 7,446 downwards.
GAGGAGGTTCTAACGGCGCAACAGATTCAGGCGTTTCTCGACCACGAGGTCAAAGCGCACAGGCAGATTTGAAAGCCTACTACGACAACCGATTCGCAAATTTCGAAACTTCACAAAAAGTTTTGCATATTCCTGCTAACGCTTGTGCCGCAGATGTGTCTTTTTATTGGGGAGATTCACGAGCAAACGATGTTCCTCTTTTTAAACTCGATAAAAATATTTATAACGATGCGAACGGCGACGGAAATCGCTCAAACGATTATCAAGATGTAGGAATTAATAACGAATGTCTTCTAAACGGAACTCGAAAAAACAATTGTACAGTATTGAGTTTTCAGCGATTTGACCAGCAAACCAGCCCACGAGGATCAGGACAATTTGAGACCGAAGTTTCAATGTTGACTCAACCGCAAGCAGGAGCTTCAAGCACAATAATAGACAAAGACAGCGTAAAAATTGTTTTTGATAAAACAAATAATCCAGCAACTGAACTCACTCAGGCACAATGTAGCCAACGCGCAAATAATTTGAGTGGCTCGCTGTTCAATGTCGATATTTCACAAAATACCCTGCTCTATATTTTGGGAGGCAGCGCACTCGCGCTTCTCGGTTACCTTGGAATCAGCCGATTTGGCAAGCATTCTCAGCCAGAAAGCATGGGCAAATGAGCCAATTTAAGGTATAATTGCAAGAAACATAAAAATTCAAAAATGGATACAAAACCAACACCACAACCTTCACAGAATCCACAACAACCAGTTAACTCGGCTCAGGCAAAAACAATAACGCCGATTGTAGCAAAACCAATTGTTGTTAATTCAACTACTTTGGCTACACAAAAGCCGGTCACTCAAGTCAAACCTGTGGCGGTTGCAACTGCTGCAAACGTTGCACAAGTAAAACCTACAACCGCCGCAACAAACGGAGCAAAAACGACAGTGGCCATCTCACAGCCAGTCGCTCAAGCAAAACCAACAGTAGCAATTTCAACTAAACCCGCAAACACACCGCAATCTGGCAGAAAATTCTTGATTGGGTGTTTCGGCGCATTCGGTTGCGCACTGTTTTTATTTATCGCAGTAATCTTTGGTTTTTTGGCTTTTGGATCAACAAACAACCCAATCTTCGGATTTTTCGGAGTTGCTCCGACTGAGGTATACAACGTAATTTTCACGCTCACAAATTTGATTTTTTTGGTTTTGGTATTTCTTACTTTCATATTTGTAATCGTTGGAATTTTCAAAAGAATCACAGCACGAAAAGACGACGTTGCTGCAAAACGAAGTGGCAATATTTTTACATTCTTTTCAGTACTCCTCTTAACATTTTTCATTGTTAGCTGGGTGTTCGCTTACTTCTACCTTGTAAGCAAAAGAACCGTGGCCGCACCACGCGACCCGATTGCAACAACTCCCGCAAAAACAATCGGCATGACCGCTCCGGTAACAATTAAATTTGACGGATCTAAAGCCCTATCAGGCCGAACTGACGTTACAGCACTCAGCTATGACTGGGACTTTGGCGACGGAGCAAAAGCTAGAGGCAACATTCAGACACATACATATTCAGAACTTGGCGACTACTCTGTTTCACTGAAAATTTCCGTAAAAAATAAAACCACAGCGAAAGATGATACTATTGAATTTAAACACGATGTAACTATCGATAACGTTCTCGCAAAAATCGTAATTAAGGCTGACCCTAAAGAAGGTCCTGCACCGTTAACTGTAAACTTTGATGCAAGCGATACAACTTCAGACAATGGAGAAATTACAGAATATGCTTGGGATTTAGACGGCAATGGGGAATACAACGACAGCACCGATGCAACCACTTCATACACATTCGATAAAATTCAAAAATATACAGTTGGACTTCGCGTAACAGACTCAAGCGGTCAAACCGCAGACTCTACAATCGAAATTAACGCGACAGCTCCAGACGATCCTGTTCCCGTAATTTCAGTTGAAGGTGGTGACATAAATAGTCTAGTTGCTGGAAACTCATATGTATTTAATGGAACAAATTCCAGCTCACCAAAAGGAACAATCGAAAATTACAGTTGGGAATTCAGCGATGGAACAACATCAAAAACAAGAACAGTAAAACACTCATTCAATGAAGTTGGAGAATACGACGTTACTTTGAAAGTTGTTGATTCTGCAAAAAAATCCGCAGAAAAAACTGTTCACGTTACAGTTACAGCTGCACAACAAGCACCAAAAATCTCAATTACAGGAACCCCATCAATGGCTGCAGACGACAGCATAACAGGCGAAATTCCGCTAACAGTAGAGCTAGACGCATCTAATAGCACCGATGCCGACAACTCAATCGTTGAATACAAATGGGATTTTGACGGCGACGGAAAAACAGACGACTCAAACGCAAAGGCATCGTACACTTACACAAAAGCCGGAACATACAATTTGAAAGTCTCGGTAATAGACGCGACAGAAAAAGTTTCTGAAAAAACATTCAAGGTAATAGCAACTCAAAAAGGATTAAGTGTCGACGTTTCTGCAAATCCTGCTGAAGGGTCTTCACCTTTAAAAGTAAACTTCGATGCTTCAAAGTCTACATACCCTCAAGGAAAAATAGTAAGTTATGAATGGGATTTCGGAGATGGAACAAAACCAAGAATCGACACTGCAATAATCAAATACCAGTACACTCGAATTGGAACGTTCACCGCAAAAGTTACAGCAAAAACAAATGATAACAAAAGCGCGACTGCGACAATTTCTATTAGCGTAAGGCCAATATCTCTTAGTTCATGTTTCGATGCATCTCAAGAACAAGGGGCAGCTCCCCTATCGATTACATTCGATTCACTTTGCTCGAAAGGAACAATCATTCGCTATACATGGGATTTCGGAGGATTAAAAACATCAAACGAACGACGACCTACATTTACTTTCACAAAAGCAGGCACATATGAAGTTTCACTTGAAGTTAAAGATTCTCAAGATATAGTAGATACATTTTCCAAATCAATAATCGTTAAATAATTTTATGAAGAAAACTTTCGCAATAATCGCTCTGGTAGTTATGTTATTTCTTATTGCAGCATCAACAATAGCAGGTCTTTCGGCAAGCGGATTTTAGGCAAATTTATTCGAGATTTAAATATAATTCTAAAAATAAAAATGAAACACACTACAAAAATTGTTATCGGAACCGTAACCTCACTTATGGTAGTCGGCATGATCACTTCTTTTGCAGTATCAAGCCAAACATATTTTTTCGGACAGAAAAATATTGATTCAAAAGTTGCGCTTCGACCAGTTGCAAATAGGAGTATTGCTTCAGAATTACAGACATCGATTTTAACAAATGATAATTCAACTAATCTAGCATCATCGGATCAAAAATCGCTACCGACCGAAGAGCGACAGACTATGAGAAAACGTGAAGTTGCACCAAAAACATGTAGCGAACAAAATTTGTATACTTATCTAGGCAACGACAACGGTTCTTTGCTTTACGGCATGTGTATTCCTTGCCCTATGAATAAATTTAATGTTCAACAAAAAGTGTGCGCACAATAGTTATTGAGGAGCAAAAAAAACTTCAAACAAAAAATAAAATGTTTTCAGAATTAATAAATACATTAACATTAAAAAGATGGCTAGCTATAGGGGCAATCGTCGCGATTGCAGTTGTATCTGGCTATTATATTTTAAGTTCATCAACATCGGCTGACAAAGGTTCACTCGGAGCATTTGGCGCGGCCGCACCAGCGGCAAGCCCCTTTCAGCGGATTGGAGATAAAAATGCGAATGCGAATGAAAACCAAAATCAAAATACAAACATTGGACTATTTTATACTGCACAACCAGCGGCAACCGTAATTCCGTTTCCTTCTGAAAATGACCAATATATTGACGTTCTCAAATTCAGTTTGAGATCACTTGTAGCGCATTCAAATCCTATTAAAAATATAACTATTCAAAAGAAAGGCAGTTTAGACGAAAGTAATTTACAATTTGTGATAGCAAATAGTACCAATAATACTGAATCACAAGCGGCAAGCCAACTTACTCTCGATACAAAGAATATTAATCTAAATGCTGGGGTAAATGATTTTGTTGTTAAAGTTAAAGCTAAAGATGGTTTCGATGCTCAATCGGCCAAAGACAAAGCAATTTCATTAACCATAGATGAATCAGCATTTGAATTAAATAAAGGATTTTCAATAATTACTAATCCGGCCGACGGTGCAAAGTTCCCTTTAGCAAGTGCTTCTTTTGATACAAAGGTTATAGTTACACCAGAGGCAGTGGCACCTCCACCACCGCCAGAAACGCATAAAGGAGGTGAAACGCCTTCAGATCCTGCGCGAAATGATTGCACCGCAGCTAACCCATGCGATCAAAATTTTACAATTCTTGATTCGATTCAATCACGGGCACTCCCTATTAATGGCGCAGAAACAGGGGTTTTTGGATTTTCAATTACACCGACACAAAATATTTCACTTAAAAAATTAACTATTTCATTAAGCGATGCGGTAGATAAGCCACTCGATGCACAATATATAAATGCGAGCTTATGGAGTTCAACAGGCGCAGAACGAATAGTAAAAAAACTTACTCCATTAAATACACCAAGTAATGGTAAATTTATTTTTCAAACTAAGACCAATCTGACAGAGATGACAAAAGGTACAGACACAATGTTCGTCGTTAAAGTAAAAATACTTGAAGGCGCTCCAAGCGGTAATAATTTTAAGTTTGTAATTAATAATTCAAGTGAAATCGATATAGGAGATGCAAATTCTGCAAGAATCCCAGCAAATGGACTCGCAGGAAATTTGATGAGTACAGTAGCAGCACAAGAAACGCCACCAACACCAGATGCTCCACAAGTTTGTAGCGAAGCGACTCCTTGCCGACACTCAATTACCATAAGCGATGTTGAATCGGCAACAATTACTCCAAGCAATGTAGATGAAACACCTGTATTTAAATTCTCAGCTGAGCCAAGCCCTGGGGCACAATTAAATGGACTAAAAATTTCACTCGATGACACGGCTCAAGAACCACATGCAGATGCGGCCAGATTAAGCGCCGATCTTTTCTATATTAATCCTGCTAATCTGGAACAACCTGAGCAACATGCGGCAGGCCCTGTATCGATTGCAAATGGCAAATTCACTTTCAGCCAATTTTCGACTACTCTTTCTGCAGAGGTGCCAACAGAATTTATTGTAAAAGCAAAAGTGGCGACTGATCCAAAAGTATACGTACAACAAAATTTTAAATTTGCGATAAATGCGGCAGCCGATGTAACTTTTAACATGGGTCACACTGCTAATATAGCCGCCGCGCTCGTCGGAAACGAAATGCATATTCAACAAGATTCATGCGCAGCTGGACAACATCTCGATGGTAATTCTTGCGTTTTAGACGGCGAGACTGTTTTACCGGAACATGATTTGTGCCCTAATATTGCTGGCGCACAATCAAATATTCCAGATGGATATTCGGTCGATGCACAAAGCCAATGCGTGGTTGCCGTTGATTTATGCCCAAATGGCCCAGATGGAATTCAACAAGTTATTCCGCAAGGCATGTCACTAAACGCAAACGGCGAATGTGTAGATGTCGGGCAACAGGCTCAAGGCGCAGGTGCGCAACAACAAGACCAACAACAGGGCGATGAACAATCTCCTCCTCCTACATTTGAATGTTCAAATTACGATCTCTTTACATACGACGGACCAGCAAGCGCAAGCATTTCTCAGGGAGCGTGTATTCCTTGTGAAACCAAATTGTACATTTCGAGTAATGGGAGCTGTAAAGATACTACGGCGGCGGCAGGAAATAATTCACAAAGCAGCGATCAAACTGCAGGCAACTCAGCCGGTAATTCGCAACATAGTGCAGCTTTTGAAACAGCGGCAAACAATCAAGTTGCTTCGGGCGGCAGTCTCGATTTACAACAAAGCCAACGACTTACAAGAATGCCAGAACGCGGCAATACCGGCCCAGATATTTTAATTTATTTATTTGGAGGAGGATTCGCACCAGCTGTCGCATACGGTTTGAGAAAATTGAGAAAGTAAATGAGTGAAAATAACCACTTCGGATTTTGACGAAATGGATTTTAGTAGATGCTTATGCTGATTTCTGCTGATTAAAAAACGTGGCCTTTTTAGCTTGCGCCATTGCGTAATTAACAGCATATTTTATGGCTCTTTCCCGGGAAGACATTTTTACGATGATTTATAGGAGTTGTAAACTCCCTTTGCCTTATTCTCTATTTATGCTATAATATAACTAACAAATAAATTTATAATATAAATATCAAATATGGATACACTCACGACTCCACCAGTTTTACAGCTTGAAAATCTTCCGCAAACCAATAAACCAAACTCCAAGAAAAAACTTTTTGTAGGCCTTGGCGTTTTGGCAATCATCGCGGCCGCAGGAATTTTCTTATACTCAAGTGCAACGTCTACTTTTAAAGGAGCATTAGTATTAAATCTTAGCCCAAAAAACGTGAATATTGACCGTCTTGCTCTTCCTCCTGCGCCAGTAGTCGAACCGTCACCAGTTATAGCAGATCAAATACCAACACCAAATACTCCACAAAATTTATCTTTCATTGATAATATTAGCTTACCGATTGCAATTTCAACTCCAAAATTAGCACTCGGTGGCGATGTGACTCCAGTTATTACGGGGGCAAATATTTATCCTAATCCAGCAGCAGCTCCTAAAAATATATTTAACGCAGCAAATTTAAAAAATGAAGCAATAATCAAAAATAATATTGCTAGCGTAAACACTCCAACACCAGTTGAGATTCAAGCTGTACCACAAGAAATTGCTGTAAACGAACCAGTAGCAACACCTGATGCAGCACTACCAGATGCCGCAACTCCAGCAGCACCAGATGCTCCAGCCGTAGTAAACAACTATTATGGCAACAATTCATCTTACGGATACGCAAACCGTGTTAACGAACTTGAAGATGAATTGGCAGCAATAAAAGGTGGTAAAAAAACCGCAGAACAAATTGCCGCAGAAACTGCTGCTAATATTGCAGCCGGCAAAGATGTTGTAGTTGTTGATCCAACAAATACAAAACAGGCTGTTGCAGTTGCTGACCAATCTAACTCGGCACAAAATGTAGCAGTCGCAGTCCCAGCAAAAGTTGCTATGCCAGCAGTAGCCTCACAAAATGAAGAAGTACTTCATGGCTCCGCATATAAAAAATTAAACGCCGCAGATGCAAATGCAATTGAACGCGCGTTTGCAGAAAATCCTACACAAGAAGTTAAAGCATCTGAACCAATTGTTAGAACATCTTCTGCATCTAATGCAGTGAACGGATCATCAATGCGTGGAGACACAGGACCAGAGGTTCTTCTTTACCCTTCTCTAATTGCAATGGCAGATGCAGCGTACTTAATGCTTAGAAAAAAAAGAAAAT
>JAHFJU010000032.1 GCA_023245725.1 Candidatus Peregrinibacteria bacterium | reverse complement strand
CCGTGGCACGAGTTACTAATCCAATTACAGCGGCAAAGAATCTCATATTGAATGGCAGTAAAACTGATTGTCCAGCTGCGGAAAACCTCGTTCTAACTGCAAAGAATGCCCAATCACTATTAGATGGAGCACTAATAGGCGCGAGTGTAAACTACGCTCAAAAACATGATATATTAATATCTACTCAAGAATTTCTGAATAAAGGCGACGCAGATGTAAGTGCTGTTTGTGATCCAAATTCTAAAAAAATTGCCGCTGACATGACTAATACAATCGCCCCATTACCTACACATGTAACCGACTTGCCAAAAACCGACAGCGACAGTAATAGTGACCGCTAAAAATTGCGCTAAAAATCATTTTCGTACTAACTTTTAAAACCACCGCCTTAAATAAGCGGTGGTTTTTTAGCGTTCAACTGCCTTAACTGTAGTAGCGTCTTTTTTTTGTAATGCGCCTAATGCCTGATCGACAACTTTCCCGTAATCATTCACCTTTGTCTCAAGTTCTGTAACCTGTGACTCAAGAGAACTAACTGCATTTCCATTTTCTTGAAGTGCATTTTCGACGTCTACAAATAAGACTTCACACGAAGAATAAGCATCAGCTACTGAAGTTATTGGAGTTTTTTCATCTTTCAAAATGGCTGACTGTTTTGCTACTGCATCGACCAAACACGCTTTTATTGATCTAATTTTTGCTTTAATTTCTACGGATTTTATTACACCGATCGATTCACGAACTTTATTGAATTCACTGGTTAGCTGTTCATAATGAGTCTCATTATTTTTTTCAATTGCATTCGCATGTAAAACGCTCGCTTGCAGCGGACTTGCAACAGTTTGTACATAGCCGAAAGCAACCAATCCAACCAGAAATAATACGGCGAAGGTTGCAAATGTCTTTTCACGATTTGTAAGAGTTTGTTGAAGTATCATTTTTATTTTCGTTGTTTAATATATTATACGACAGAAATACTAATACGTCAAGAGCGCGACTGCCCTATTATTCCAAATCAAAAACACTTGCTTGGTTGTCACCGCCCTTAGATTGACGAAACTGAAAATCACCTCTAAACATATCTTATGAACATAATAAAGCCATTGTCACTCGCAATCACAATAGCAACAGCTGCGTGCGGCGGCGCACCTAGCGTACAAGACAAAATCCGCACAGGTACAGAAGAATCATGTTTGACAGCGCTTAAGGCTCTTACCTCATCAGCAAAATCAATTCACGTAACCTCTAAAGAATTAACAATAACTTGTACAAGCAATCCACAAGGTAATGACTGCGCAATAGATACACTTAAAATATTCGAACTACAACTAAACAGATTGGGAATAACTCAAGATGTATCCATCGCTTGCGACGGAGTTAACACAAAAGAAACACTCATTGCTGCCGAAATTCGTGCGCAAAACCAAGAAATCGATATGATGAATAATCAATAAACCGAATTTCTTTGTTTTATCAAAAGAATTGTTATTGTTTTCAATACATGATCTACGGAATATATGATGCGAAAATGTCCAATTCTTAAGCGAAATAACTCTCCCATTTCACCTTTAAGCCTTTTTGTGTTTTTCCCAGCTATAAAATAATTTTTGCTTAATTCTGCTATTCCTTTACGTAGCCTAGAATAATGCGGCTCATTAATTCTCTTTAGAAATTGAAACGCCTGTTTCTGAAAAATGAGAATATACATAAATTATTATGCTTTCTTTTTTTTGCTTTTAGCTCGCGCAACATCTAAATCGGCTAATGTGTATCGTTCATTGCTATGATTAAGTATGGCATCGGCCCCATCATTATAATCGACAGAATCAACGTAAGATTGAACCATTTTCTGAAAAGTCTCATCATCAATTAAAACAGCAGCTTTTTTACTGTTTTGCAGGATAAATACTGGTTCTTTAAACTTATTTACATCGTTTATAAGAACAGTAGCATTTTGACGAAGTTCTGTGATCGATGCTGTTTTGAAGTTTGCAATCATATTAATTATAGTAATATATGTATTAATACTAGTATACATAATAGTACGACTTGTGCCAAATGCATCGACAAACACCATATCGAAAACTATAACACAGTAAAATGAACAAACTATGAAATTATTCTGAAATCAACAACTAAATAAATCTCTTCAACACCTCTGGAATCTCAATCGTTCCATCTTTTTGCTGATTGTTTTCCATTATAGCCAAAATTGCACGGGTCATAGCGCATGCCGTTCCGTTGAGTGTATATGCAAATCGCGTTTTGCCTTTCGCCACTGCGCCCGATGAAGATTCACCATTTGACGCACTGTTAAAGCGAATATTCGCACGGCGAGCTTGATAATCTGTGCAATTTGAACAGCTAGTAAGTTCACGGAATTTTTTCTGGCTTGGGATCCACACCTCAATATCGTATTTTTTGGCTGCTGGAGCCCCTAAATCGCCGCCGCAAATATTAATTACTTGATAGTGAAAACCCAACTCTGTCATTATTTCTTCTTCAATAGAGCGAATAAATTCGTGTTCCTCTTCAGCTTGATCAGGGTGACAAAAACTAAACATCTCCAATTTTTCAAATTGGTGAACTCTCATTATTCCAGCGGCGTCTTTGCCATACGTTCCTGCCTCACGGCGAAAACATGAAGAGTATCCGACATAGCGAATCGGCTTCTCAAGCGAAGGCAAAATCTGATCGGCATGCAACATGCAAAGCGGAACCTCAGAGGTTCCAACCAAATACAAATCGTCATCTTCTGGGTTTACATGGTAAATATTCGAGCGTTCTGTGGGAAAAAATCCTGTCGCATACATTGCCTTTTCTTTAACTAAAACAGGCGGAATAACAGGCACAAATCCTTTTTTCATCAGCTTATCAATCACATAACGCGAAAGTGCCATTTCAAGCAAAACCGCGGTATTTTTCAGGTAGTAAAAACGGCTTCCACTCATATTTGCTGCTGCTTCCATCTCAATCCAGTCGTTCATTTTGCCAAGTTCAGCATGATCGCGCGGCTCAAAATCAAATTCTCGCGCAACGCCAACCGTTTTAAATGGCTTGTTATCTTCTTCGCCACCTTCAGGCACACTTTCATGAGGAGGATTAGGAACCATTACCAACAAATTTTTCAACTCCAAATCAAGGTGCTCCTTCTTTTTTTCAAGCTCGCCGATTTCTTCTTTTACAAACTGCATCTCGCCCATTCGTTTTTCGCGCTCTTCTTTTGGCAATGTGCCCATTTCTTTAGAAAACTTATTGCGATGTGCCAATTTCTCTTCAAGCTGTACGCCAAGCGCACGAGACTCTTTATCAAGTTCAACAATCGCATCGAGCTGCGAAACATCGTATCGTTTTTTCTTTAAAGCAAGTTTAGTCTGTTCAAGATTTTCGCGAAGAAGTTTTATATCAATCATATTTTAGATGAGTTATTCATTATTTACTCAAAGACATTAAAGACGAAAAATCATCTTATGGAAAGAAAAAAGAGGACTGGCACAATTGTCATATCCTCTCTTCAATATTTTCACAAATAACTTATTTCTTGCAGCACTCGCCTTTCTCCATAGACTCACCCTTTTTGCAGCAACCGCTCATACATGGGCATGCAACTGCATGTAATCCACCAATAATCAAAAATGCTGGCCAAAAAGTTCCAAGAGTTAACCATGGTAATACTCCAGTTGTGCCTAGCATAAACAAAACTCCGAGCACGAGCATCATACCGCCCTTGCATTTTACTGTCTTAGGATTCATTGAACACATAGTACAAAAAATTAAGAATAATAGGATTATAGTACGCGGCTTTTAAGATAGTGCAATATACTGAAATAATATTGCGTTTGAGTATTTGAATGAGTGTCAAGAATGCGTCAAGCCGACTGTACAATTGCACGGTTTTATAGTAAAATAGAAGACGTTACATTTTGATATAAAAAAACAAATTTATGATATCGATTTCTACAGAATCTTTTAATGGATACGGGCTCAACCGAATTTTTGGTTTTGTAAAAGAGGCTGGATTCGACGCACTCGATATTGCAATGGATCCTCGCACATTCGACACAATCGACACAGAATACGTAAAATCGCTTGTTAATGAGTACAAACTTCCTGTTCAAGCTCTTTTAACGCACACAACCGCAAACGAAGACGATGTTATTCATGCGGTAGAAATGGCAAAAGAAATAGGAACAAGAATTATTGTTGTTCAGCCGCCAAAAATGTTTAACTTTAAGTACACAAAGTGGCTCGAGGTAGAGGTTCCGAAAATTCGCCAGCGCGAAGATATTTCGATTGCGCTTCAAAACGCGACCGATGAAACGTTTTTGGGAGTTATTCCCGAGCATTCAATGAACAATATTAACGACCTTAGAAAGTTCAAACATGCAGCCCTCGACACAACTCGTGTTGCGCTAAAGCACGACGATTTGATTCGTACATTTGAACTTGTAAAAAAGTTTTTGGTGCATGTGCACGTTTCAAATTTGAAGAAAGGAATTGGCTACGCACTGCCAGACGAAGGCATTTTGCCTCTTGAAAGTTTTCTAACAAAACTCAGGCAAGATGGGTATAAAGGCGCTGTTTCGTTCAAGATAAATCCAAAATTCATGCAAGTTGGAAATCACGCAAAAATGATGAAACATTTGGCGGCATGCAAAAAGTTTTATGAGGATTTTTATGTAAAGGTACCGGTTGTGAGTGCGATTGAGGCAAAAGAAGATAAAGAGGAGTAAATGCGGTAATTAGTTGGTTTGTCCTATATATTATTGAACAGCGTTTTTTGGTTGACTTTCTGTGTGTATATTGTATTATTCGCGCTTGGTAGTTTAACTATCATATATAAATACTATTAATAATCAATTATATGGCACAGATTGACACTATAAGAAGGCACGATGACCCAATTATTCTAGAAAAACCACAACTAATTCTTATTGAAAAAGCTGTAAGAGATGCGGAGTCACCACCAGCTAATAGGTTTCTTATTAGAAGTGTAATTCCATCATGTGATGTAGATTATATGATAAAAGGAGAAAATATAAATACAATGGCACTACAAATAAACGGCCTTCTTATTCAAGTGATGGCGGCTGAAGAAATCACAGGTATCTTAGAAAGTTCGCCAAAACTTCGCCCAGCAGTTGTTATTACACATAATAGAGAACGCGCATCTGGAGGCAGTCTTAATTCAGAAGCTAATGAGACGTTTCATAATAATATTATGGCAGCAGGAGGACAAGGAACAACTCATGTAAATATTGTTTCGTATCCTAAAGATGAAGGCATCGATCAAGATAGTGCAAAAATTATTTTACTTGAAGGATGGGTTGATGAATCTGGAATAATCTGCGTTTTAGCAAGTTCGACAGCAAGCTCACCAACAATTATGTCTTTAAGAAATCACTTAACGAGATCTAGAGGCTGGAGAGATCTAGAACTTTGCGAGTAAACGTTTTGGCCGCAGGCAACAAACACCGCACAACACAAAGTGCGGCGCGTCAAGCTAAAACCAACCAGTAACCAGTTTTTCTTTTGCCTTAAACGAAAATATGGGTAAAATCGACGTGCGCCAAACTCTGAGTGTGTAACTACTGGTAGCATATATTTCTTCACACTTTTTTCTCCATGGCAAAGAAGGATCTAAAAAAGAAAGCCAAGCCTGCTGCAAAGGCAAAACCAAAGCAGCTACCAAAAAAGGCTAAGGCAACTTTGGTGAAGGTGAAAAAGCCTCAACCAAAGCCGGTGAAAAAGGTTCCGGTTCATGCAGTGGCAAATAAAAAGCCACTTCCAAAACCAGCGACGAAGGCAGTAAATCACGTTAATAAGCCGGTAGCGCTGCAACAAACGAAGGAGCCCGTATCTAGGGCGACTGAGAGCGGAAGCAGCATAAAAAGCGAGCGCACAGCGCGAGCGCTGCAACAAACGAAGGAGCCCGTATCTAGGGCGACTGAGAGCGGAAGCAGCTTAAACATAGACAAAAAAGAGCAGGTAAAAGTTGCCGTAAAAGCAACTGCAGCAAGGTCTTCTAAAAAGCAGAAACCTGAACCACGAAATGTGAAACTTGGAAACATTGAGACATATCTTCCTGACGATGCGAGCCAGTCTGTACCACTTAATGGCGCAGGCAGAATATTTTTGAACACAGAAATCGAGGTTGCTCCAATGCCGAACCTCATTGAGACTCAGATAAACTCATACCGATGGTTTTTGACAAGAGGTATTCATGAATTACTCGACGAAATTTCTCCAATCTCAGACTTTTCCGGTAAAAAACTCGAGCTACAATTCCTTGAACATGGCCTTGGTGAGCCAAAACACGAGCCGGAAATTTGTAAGAATAAAAATCTTACCTACGAATCTCCTCTTAAAGTGCACGTTCGTTTGATAAGCAAAGAGAGCGGTGAAATTAAAGAGCAAGATGTGTTTTTGGGCTCAATCCCACTTATGACCGACCGTGGAACTTTTATTATTAATGGTATTGAACGTGTTGTTGTGAGCCAAATTGTTCGTTCACCAGGTGTATTTTTCTCACGAAATGCAGCAGCTCCAGAATTCAACAACGCGAAAATCATTCCAAAACGTGGAGCATGGCTCGAAATTGAAACTGACAAAAAAGGAATCATTACAGTCAAAATCGACCGAAAGCGAAAAATCCCTATTACAAGCCTTCTTCGTGTATTCGGATTCCAAACTGACAAAGAAATTTTAGATGCGTTTGCTGATATTAATACAAACCTCGACTACGATTACCTTTTACTTACTCTTGAAAAAGACTCTGCGAAAACAATCGACGAGGCATACCAGCAAATTTACAAGAAAATTCGCCCTGGAGATTTAGCTACTCCTGAAAATGCAAAATCACTCATTCAATCAATGTTCTTCGATTACAAGAAGTACGACATGGGTGCTGTTGCTCGTTACAAATTGAACCGCCGTTTCCGCTTAGACACTCCAAATACGAAAGATTTTCACACTTTTCAGGTTTCAGACTTGGTATCAATTATTAAATATTTGATTCAACTAAATAATAAAGAGAAATCTGCAGATGATATCGATCACCTTTCAAACCGCCGTATTCGTGGCGTTGGTGAATTGGTTCAGAATAAATTCCGTGTTGGTTTGCTTAGAACAGAACGTATTATTAAAGACCGTATGACGGTTATGGATCTTGAGACAGTTACTCCAACTCAGTTGGTTAACTCTCGTCCTATTACTGCCGCTCTCCGCGAATTTTATGCAAGCTCACAGCTTTCACAATTCATGGACCAGACAAATCCTCTTGCAGAATTGGCTCACAAACGCCGTCTTTCTGCTATGGGTCCCGGTGGTCTTTCTCGTGAACGCGCGAGCTTCGATGTTCGTGATGTTCACCCTTCTCACTACGGACGTATTTGTCCTATTGCTACACCTGAAGGACCAAACATTGGTCTCGTTGTGCATTTGGCTGCGTACGCAAAAATCAATGAATTTGGATTTATTGAAACTCCATTCCGTGAGGTTCGTCACACTGTAAAAAACGGTTCGAAAGATTTGATCGGTCGCACAATTAACGAAGATATTTCTCACAAAGGAAGCGTGATCGCAAAACTTGGAACTATCATTACAGAGAAAATTTTAAAGGATCTTGAAAAGACTGAACTTGAGCAAATTCCAGTTCGTCCTTTTGTTACAAACAATGTGTCTTATTACGACGCAGAGTATGAAAAGGATTTGATCATCGCTCAGGCAAACTCTGAAATTAATGAAAAAGGAGAATTCGTACAAAGCCGTGTTGCTTCCCGTATTAATGGCGAACCACAGTTGGCTCACATTAACGACGTAACAAGTGCCGACGTTTCTCCTAAACAGATTATTTCTGAAACTACTGCGCTTATTCCGTTCCTTGAACACGACGATAACACTCGTGCTTCGATGGGTTCTAACATGCAACGACAAGCGGTTTCACTAGTTCGACCACAGGCCCCTGTTGTTGGTACTGGTATGGAAGAGATTGTTGCAAAATCATCTGGGCAGGTAACATTGGCTGAAGAAAGCGGAATTGTATCATATGTCGACGCGAGAGAAGTTTCTGTTATTTACGAAAGTGGTCGCAAGAAGACTTATAAACTCATTACATACACTCGTTCAAATCAGGCTACTTCATTGCACCAACGTGCATGTGTTACGAAAGGCCAAAAGGTAAAACGTGGCGATGTGCTTGCAGATGGTGCTTCTACCGATCATGGCGAATTAGCATTGGGTTCAAACGTGTTGGCCGCATATATGTCGTGGCATGGATACAACTTTGAAGATGCAGTTATTATTTCTGAACGAATGGTTCAGCAAGGTGTATTTGATACTGTTCACATTGAGCACTACACAATTGATGTTCGAGACACAAAACTTGGTCCGGAGATTATTACACGCGACATTCCAAACGTCGGTGAAAATCGTCTGAAAGATCTCGATGAAGAAGGCATTGTACGCATTGGTGCGAAAGTTGAAGAAGGCGACATTTTGGTAGGTAAAATTACTCCAAAAGGAGAAACTGAACTTACTGCTGAAGAGCGATTGCTTCGTGCTATTTTCGGAGACAAAGCTCGCGACGTTAAAGACACTTCATTGCGAATGCCAGGTGGTGCTTACGGAAAAATCGTTGATGTCACTATCTTTACAAGAAAAGACGGAGATGAACTTTCAACTGGAGTAAACAAGCAAATTCGTGTGAGCGTCGCACAGACAAGAAAAATTTCAGTTGGTGATAAGGTCGCCGGCCGTCACGGTAATAAAGGTATTATCGCCCTCATTGTTCCAGATGAAGACATGCCATACCTTCCTGATGGACGATGTGTAGATATAATCTTGAATCCGCTTGGTGTTGCCAGCCGTATGAACATCGGACAGATTCTTGAAACTCACGTTGGTTGGGCAGCAGACAAGATGGGCTTCCGCATTGCATCTCCTGCACTTAACGGTATTACAACAGACCAAATTAAAGAACAGTTGATAAAGGCTGAACTTCCTGAAGATGGAAAAATTCAACTATTTGATGGACGCACTGGTGAAGCATTCGACAGAAAATCCACCGTTGGTATTTCATACATAATGAAACTGTCTCACTTAATTGAAGACAAAATCCACGCTCGTTCTGTCGGTCCATACTCTCTAGTAACTCAACAACCTCTCGGAGGAAAAGCACAACACGGAGGTCAGCGTTTCGGAGAAATGGAGGTTTGGGCACTTGAGGCATACGGAGCCGCTCATACATTGCAAGAAATGCTCACCATCAAATCTGATGATGTGTATGGTCGTGCAAAATCATATGAGTCAATTGTTAAGGGCGAACAGATTAAAAAACCTAGAACACCAGAGAGCTTTAGCGTTTTGGTAAAAGAATTACAAAGTTTGGGTCTATCGGTAAATCTTATGAAACTAAAGAAAGATGATGTAATTGCAGAAGATGAATACATCGAGGCAGTAGACCTCCCAGGAGACGAAACTCCTCTAGAACATGATATTCATGAAACTGAAAAACACGAGATGCCAAATAATGTGGTAGTAGACAGCGATATTTCAGATGGATTCGAAAGCGAAGAAGAAATGGAAGCGAATGAAATGGAAGAAGAAGAAAAGGAATCAGCTTAATTAATCAACACATGCGTAACGTAAATAAAGTTTTTCTTATCGGAAATGTAACTCGTGATCCAGAGGCCAAGAAAATGGCAAATGGTGAAACAATCTGCACATTCGGACTTGCTACCAACAGAGAATGGGTAACAACCGACGGCAGACAAGATCGCTCAACTGAGTTTCATGAAATTGTATGCTTTGGCGGATTGGCTCACGTATGCGAACTACGCGTTCGCCGCGGCGAGCTTCTCAACATTGAAGGCTATGTAAAAACCCGCAGCTGGGACGACTCAGACGGGCTCAAACGATTTCGCACAGAGGTAGTCGTCGAAGAACTTATTGTTCTTACAAAGCGGCCAAAAGAAGAAAATTACAATAGACAAGACTCATCAGGCCAAACTCAAGAATCACAAGAAATGAATCCGATGAATGTAGAAAGCGCACAAGCAGAATCCTCAATCTTCTAACATAATTATTTAACACATTCTATCGCCACCTACTGTTTACATAGAATCTAACTACCAACTTTACTGCTTCTCATTCTAACTACTTCTCCCCTATGCCTACGCCAACTACAGAGATCAACCTGCTTGAACCAAACATCAATAACTTTGATGCTATTTCAGTAGGTATTGCCTCTCCCGAAGAGATTCTTGCATGGTCTCACGGTGAAATTAAAAAACCAGAAACAATTAACTACCGCACTCAAAAACCTGAACGCGACGGTCTTTTCTGTGAAAAGATTTTCGGCCCGACAAAAAACTGGGAGTGTTACTGTGGTAAATACAAACGTATTCGCTACAAGGGTGTAATTTGTGAAAAATGTGGTGTCGAAGTTACTCGTTCTATCGTTCGTCGTGAACGCATGGGGCATATTAAACTTGCAGTTCCAGTAGCACATATTTGGTATCTACGTTCAACTCCAAGCCGTATTGGACTCCTTCTCGATTTGCCTATTCGTACTCTTGAACAGGTTGTTTATTTTGCTTCATACATCATCACTCACGTTGATGAGAAAACCAAAGTTGAAGCTCAAGAACAGCTTTTGACAGAGTTCAAAAACTTCAAGAAGAAAGTGCAAATCGACTCAGAAAAAGAGGGTGCAAATGCAAGCGAACTTGCAAAGCGACTAGATGAACTTACTGAACAACATAACGAAGCAAAGAACGATCTAGAGGGTCTTGCGATTGGGAAAATTCTAAGTGAACTTGAATATCGCGACATGTCTATGAAGTTCGGCCACGTTTTCAAAGCAGGTACAGGAGCTGAATCACTTCGTGAAATTATCGGGAACTTGAATCTTGAAAACTTGATCGACACTCTCACAAGCCAGCTCACAAAAGCATCTGGACAGAAACAGAAAAAACTTATCAAACGCATTAAACTTGCTGGTTCGCTATTGAAGGCAAACATCAAGCCAGAGTGGATGATTATGTCTATTCTTCCTGTTATTCCACCAGATCTTCGACCGATGGTTCAGCTCGACGGAGGACGTTTTGCCGCTTCAGATTTGAATGACCTATATCGCCGTGTTATTAACCGCAACAACCGTCTTAAAAAACTTATGACGATTGGTGCTCCAGAAGTTATTTGCCGCAACGAGAAGCGCATGCTTCAAGAAGCCATCGATACTCTTTTGAATAACTCAGCTCGTGCTGGTCGCACAGTCTTCAACACTGGTGACAAACGAAAACTTCGTTCACTCTCTGACATGCTCAAGGGTAAGCAGGGTCGTTTTAGACAAAACCTTCTTGGTAAACGTGTAGACTACTCAGGCCGTTCAGTTATCGTGGTTGGTCCTCGACTCAAATTGAATCAATGTGGATTGCCAAAAACAATGGCTCTGGAACTATTCAGACCATTCGTTATTGGCCGATTAATTCGCGATGGATACGCTCACAACATCAAGAGCGCTGAAAAACTTATTCAGGCAAACCGCAAAGAAGTTTGGGATATTTTGGAAGATGTAACTAAAGATCACTACGTACTTTTGAATCGTGCTCCAACCCTTCACCGTCTTGGTATTCAGGCATTCCAACCAATTCTCGTTGAAGGAAAAGCTATTCAAATTCACCCACTCGTTTGTGCTGCCTTCAACGCCGACTTCGATGGTGACCAAATGGCTGTTCACGTTCCCCTCTCGGTTCAAGCTCAACGTGAGGCAAAAAATCTTATTTCATCTGCTAGAAACTTACTTAAACCTTCAGCTGGTGAACCAACAATTTCACCAAACCAAGATATGATTCTTGGCTGTTACTACCTCACAAAACTAACTACTGGTGCACACGGCGCAGGCATGGTATTTGCAGACCTTCGCGAGGCTCAAGCAGCATACCAACTTGGCCATGTTCACTTGCAAGCTCCAGTTAAAGCACGCGTTCAATCATTGAATGGCGTCGTTGAATTGGTAGAAACAACAGTTGGCCGAATGATCTTCAACTCAAAAATTCCAACTGAATCAATCGGATACTTGAACAAAGCCATGGACAAAAAAGAGCTCTCAAATTTAGTGAGCAATGTTTATGAAATTTGTGGAGAAAGCCGAACAGTTATTATGAGTGATGACATTAAAGAGTTAGGATTCGACTACGCAACGCGTTCTGGTCTTACAATTGCGGCAAACGACATGGTTGTGCCAGCCGAAAAAGAGAAAATTGTTGAAGACGCATCTGAGGTTATTAAGAAAATCAATGACCAATACTGGAAAGGTCTAGTAACAGACGATGAGCGATACAATCACACAATTCAAGTTTGGGCAGAGACAAAATCAGTCATTACCGAGGCAACAATTCGTGCTATTGAAGAAGAGAATGATCTTCATTACATGGTGAGCTCTGGTGCTCGTGGTAACTGGGGTCAGGTTACTCAGCTATGTGGTATGAAAGGTCTCGTTGCTAACCCTGCTGGTAAAACAATTGAGTTGCCAATTAAATCGAACTTGAAAGAAGGATTTACAATTTTGGAGTACTTCATCGCTACTCACGGAGGACGTAAAGGAAAATCAGACACGGCTCTTAAAACGGCTGAAGCTGGTTATCTTACTCGACGTCTCGTCGATGCGGTTCAAGATATTATTATCAAAAATCATGACTGTGGAACTTCAGACGGTGTTCGCCTAAATAGAAAAGATGTTTCTGCTAGAACCGGCGAAAAGTTTGAGAAGAAAATTTTAGGTCGTGTTCTTATGGAAGACCTCGTTGATTCAAAGTCTGGCGAAGTAGTTATGAAAGTCGGCGACATTATTACAAAACCGGCTCTGGAAATTCTTAGCGCACACAATATTGAAGAGGTAATGATTCGTTCTGTTATCTCATGCCGCACAGAAAATGGCATTTGTCAGCTATGTTATGGTTGGGATCTCGGCAACAATCAACTCGTCGACATTGGTACCGCAGTAGGTATTATTGCCGCTCAATCGATTGGTGAACCGGGAACTCAGCTTACTATGCGTACTTTCCACATGGGTGGAGTTGCTGAAGGAAGCGATATTACTCAAGGTCTTACCCGTGTTGAAGAATTATTCGAAGCACGCGCTCCAAAATCCCCTGCTATTCTTGCAGAAATTACAGGCTCGGTAAAAATTGTACGAAAAGGCATTCAAACCGACTTGGTACTTGCAAGCGATGGCGTTGTTGAGCAGAAATATTCAATCACAGACGAAGGCGATGAAATAATTGCAAAAGTCGGCGCAAACGTTAAACCTAAAGAAGCTCTTATCAAATTATGCCAAGTTAAAGGAGTTATCCGTGCAGAAGAAGGAGGAGAAGTCATTGATATTTCAAATGGAAATGTAACTGTTCGAACTCATGCTCCGATTGAAAGAACTTACAAAGTACCATTCGGAAAAACACTCAAGATAAAGAACAACGAAAAAGTTGTAAAAGGACAGTCTCTTACTTCTGGCCACTACAACCTCCGCGATTTGTTGCACTTGACCGACTTGCTTTCTGTTCTCCGTTACATCGTTGGAGAAGTTCAGGCGATTTACGCATCTCAAGGTCAAAATATTAACGACAAGCACGTTGAAATCATTTCACGACAAATGCTTTCAAAAGCACGCGTTATTGACTCTGGCGACTCTGCATTCTTACCAGGTGAAGTTACAAATATCATCACAATTGAAAATGCTAATGCAAAACTGGTAAAAGATGGCAAAGAACCAGTTCAATTCGAACGATTGCTCCTTGGTCTTACACGTGTTTCTCTCTATACAGACAGCTGGTTGTCAGCGGCTTCGTTCCAAGAGACAATTCGTGTCTTGGTTGAGGCTTCTACTACACGCCGCGTTGATACACTTTCTGGTCTTAAAGAAAACGTTATCATCGGTAAATTAATTCCAGCCGGCGAAACATTCCGTAAAAAATTTGCTACTAAATAATAACTTTTAAGCGTTGGGTTTATAGAAAATCCTTTAAAAACTTCCCTTGCGTTTCTATAAGCCCTTCGCTAGACTAGGCCCGCTCTGGGTAATGGTCTAAGACCAAATCTCGCAGTTGCAGCGACCCATAATCAACAGAAGAATCAATAATCAAAGTCACCTATGCCAACAATCAATCAACTAGTTCGCAAGCCACGTCGCAATCAGAAAGCTAAATCAAAGGCTCCTGTATTGGGATTTCAATGGAACTCACTTCACCGCGTAAATAACAAGCTAAATGCTCCATTCAAACGTGGAGTTTGCTTGAAAGTGTACACAATGACTCCAAAGAAACCGAACTCGGCTTTGCGTAAGGTTGCAAAGGTTCGTTTGACTAACGGTCTCGAGGTTATTGCCTATATTCCAGGTGAAGGACACAACTTACAAGAACACTCTGTCGTTATGATTCGTGGTGGTCGTGCACAAGATCTTCCAGGTGTGCGTTACCATATTGTTCGTGGAGTTCTCGATACAGCAGGAATCTCAGCTCGCCGCCGTGGCCGATCTGCTTACGGAGCAAAACGTCCTAAAGAAGGAGCTCCAGCTAAAAAATAACAATCACAAAGCAGCAAATTCAAAATTGGAATAACCTCCAATAATAAAATCCCATTGCTGCGGAGCCTCATATGAGGCGATACCAATCAACCAACTACCGATTCTCTAATCCTATCAACTAGACATTATTCTCTCCCCCCGATATGCATACTCTCACAACTTACATTCCAGAAGGATCAACTCCACTACAAGAGCGTTTTATTAACTCGATGATGGAATGCGGAAAGAAATCGACAGCACGCCGCATTTTAAAGGAGTGTTTTTTGGAGCTTGGAAAGTTGAGTGAGGGGCAAGATCCTGAAAAACTTTTTGAAAAAGCACTTGATAACGTAAAGCCAACCGCAGAGGTAAAGCCAAAGCGTATTGGTGGAGCTGTTTATCAGGTTCCGGTTGAAGTAAAGCCTAATCGTCAGCTTGCACTTACATTCCGTTGGATTATCGGAGCAGCACGTTCAGGTAAAGGAAAGCCAATGCACATAAAACTTGCAAACGTTCTTCTTGAAGCATCGAATGGCGCTGGTCCTGCTGTTAAAAAGCGCGATGATGTTCACAGAATGGCACAAGCTAACAAAGCTTTTGCTCACTTGGCGAAGTACTAGAAAAACATTAAAAATTGCGTTCTACTGCGTCGCTACGAAATTTTATCTCGTCGCTGTATGTTCATACAGCTCCTCGAAAAAAGCCCCAAACAGATTC
>JAHFJU010000110.1 GCA_023245725.1 Candidatus Peregrinibacteria bacterium | reverse complement strand
GAAAAACTTGATTGCTGCGATTGCAACAATAAAAGACGTGCCGCCGCCGATTAGTAGAAGAGAGAGATCATTTGCCGAAAATGCCGAGGCGTTTTTAATAAGATCGAGGCCGGTGGCGGCGGCCATTGTAGGAACTGCAAGCAAAAAAGAGAATTCAACTATCGTTGCGCGCGATATTCCTAATAACATTCCTCCTACAATCGTCGCGCCTGAACGTGAAACTCCGGGAATAAATGCGATGCATTGAAAAAGTCCGATGTACGCTGCTTTCTTGAGTGGCAGGTTTTCGATTTCGGTTTGAGTTGAGGTGCTGTGTCGTTCATCCTTCTTATTAATCAATTTCTCGAAAACAATCAAAATCACGCCTCCAATTAGCAATGACCACAAAACTACAGAAACATTCCCCATTAAATATGTTTTGATGATTTTATAGAAAGCCAATCCCAAAGCAGCAGTTGGAATAAACGCTGTCGCAATACGCATAAACGACTTGAATGACATGAAAAAACGGCGCCAGTAAAGCACGACGACCGAGAGAATTGCGCCGAGCTGAATAGAAATTTCAAATGTTTTTATAAAATCTCCATCGCCAAGGCCGAGTAATTTTGATGTGATTATTAAGTGTCCCGTAGAAGAAACTGGTAAAAATTCGGTTAATCCTTCAACGATTCCTAAAATGAGTGCGTAAAATTGTGTCATGCAGACGTTGTAGCATGGAATGGTTTTGTGGCCAATTTTATGGTATAATTGCTCGATGTTTTATGTCTGAAAATCCAATACAAAAAATACAAATAATCGACGCTGTAAATCAGGTGTTTTTAGAGGAGTTTGATAAGAGCTACACCGATTCCTCGATGTTGAATATGTATCGCGATCAAGTGATAAAAGCAGTTAAAGGAGTTATTGATGGTACAACTAAATTCGATGATTTAAATGGTGAAGACCCACGCATTGTTGAGTGCGTATTAACTAAGTTGAACATAAATAAAAAAGATTATGACGAGGCAGGTGAAGTTGAAAACAAGTCGATTGCCGCTACAGCCGATGATGAAAATGTTGCTGTAGAAAAATCTACTGACGAGTCAAATAATGTGGCAAAACGGTCGTCTGTAATAAAAGCGATTGCCTCACTGTATAAGCGTATAAATATCCCTATCGTTCGTAGAGTTGGGCTGGGTGTTGGGTTGGTGTGCGCAGCCATTGGGGTAGGGCAGGTGATTGAGACTTGCAGAAAAAATGACGTAGATAAAAAAGATGAAGTTCATGATAAAAATACCACCGCAATATATGTAGATGATAAGAAAGATGATACTAATATTGTTCTTAATGCAGAAATACCTAATCCATACAAAATTGATGGATTAGTAGACGACATCGATTCTGAATTTAAAAGGGATATTCCGGGATTGGCCAATCAGTTACAGGCTCAGCTCGATTATTGTATGAGCCCCTTACCGTCACATGACGAAACGAAAATTGGTATTCAGATATTTAGTCCGACGCGATATTTTAACGGTGTATATGAAAAATTCAAAGATTTGCCAACGGGTATAAGAGAGGCAGCTTTTGCTAGTATAATAAAAAGAAATATGCCGCGTTGCGTGGTGAAAGATTTGAATCTTTCATCTGGGTTAACAGATAGGAAAAACAATTTTATTGTGCTCGACAAAGATTTATTTAACCTTGAAGGCGTTTTAACTCATGAGCTTAATCACGCGCTTTTGCAGCACTCAGCCGATTCAATTACCGTTAGTGAGGGAAACACAGAACTTATTGCTCGTGAAATGCTTAATAATGGAGAGATAAGTGCGTACGAAAAGATTACGTTTCGTGCGTTTTTAATGGAGTTTTTTGATCCAGAATATTTAGAGTCGCTTTATGTGCGTAACGGCGGTAATTAAGCTTTTCAATTTGGTAATTCTTTTAAAGAGGCTGAGGAGAATGTTGATGTTTTTATGCATGGCATTGCTAGGCAAATTATTACAGAGAGATTTGCAAAGTTAGAGCCAAGTGTAGCGCATGCGCATATGACTGTGTATCTGCTTGCAGATGCTATAAAAGAAGGAATTATTTCAATGGCAAATGAAGCGGATATTTATGAAAAACAGGTCAAGCCATTTGTAAAAAAAATAGATGCCGAGTTGATTAATCAATACGAAATTGTGCGAAATAATTTTTCTCATGGAAATCCTATTGGTGAATTGCCGCCTCTATTGAGAAGTGCAAATGAACCATTATCTCAAGCTGAGAATGATGGGTATAAAAAGGCTACTGGTGAGCTTAATAATGTAGACGTTGATGACCCTAGCGCACCAAGTTTATTTGAAGATTTTTCGGAGAAACTCAAGTCGTATCTTGATTTTAAGGGCATTATGATTTTGCTATCTGTGATAGGTACGATTATTTCTATGAAGAAATTAGGAGAATATATTACAAAGACTTTTGCTGATGGGCTTAGCCCTGACGACAAAGAGCTTATTGAGTCTATTCGCCACTATTCAGAATCGACAAAATTTCGTCAGGCGATGAGGCTTTACGCTCATCCGGAGCTGGCATCATTTGTCCCTGAAGCAAAAACCGTTCCAGCTCTTGCGGCAAAAAAAATTATAGATACGATAAGAGCCGCCGCTCATAAAGATGCCAAATTGTCTACATTCCGTTGGGGAGGTATTTTAGCTCTTACCTTAGCTGTTCATTATACGGATTCGGTTGATGAGACTATAGACATTATTCTAATGTACGCTGCAGTATTATTATCATCTACTCGTACTCCTATTGCTTATGCTCTGGTGAAATACGATGAAGCTCTTGCCTATTGGAGAAGTGTTTTGAGTACTAGGGACTATTCGGTGGGGGAACATGGTGATAGTTTTTTAAATAAAATTAAAGCAGCTTTTTCTGGGACATATGTTCCTCAGACTGAATATGAAAAAGAAAAGTATTCTCTTGATAGAGCAAAAATTATTCACGTTGATAGGTATATTGATCACAAAAATCGTGAAATGTTATTACCGAGCCAAGAAGATGGCATGAGTAAAGCTGATTTGCAAAAGGCTGTAGAGAAAAGTCAGGAGCAAGATAAAATTCCGTTGCCATTATACCCAAAAGAGAAGCCTTTTTATTTTAGTGATGTTGGAGATGGATTGTATGTAGTTACAGTATATGGATTCTATGTAGGTACTTACGGTAATTTTTCAGAATACAGGCATATTTTGGTCGCTGGTCCACAATATGAAAATATTTTGCCAGCAAAATACTTTGATAGAACTCGTTATAGTTTGTGTGAATTTAATGTAGAAAAGTATAATAGAACTTTCACGTTTGAAGGGAATAATGGGAATTATGAAACAGTAGAAATTCCGCTTGATAATTATTCTAATAATGAAATTTTTTCACCGTACACAGGTAATGTAGACTACGTTGGTTCTTACGACGAACTGGTCAAAAGAAAAAGAGATAAACCGACATTTATTTGTCCAGCGAACGTTGAACCTAGTGGTGAAATTTATCGTTTCAATAATCTGCTAAAGCAAGAAGCCATTGTTACTGATTACGAAGGTCAGAAATCGTCTATAGAAATTTATGCACCAGTGGATATGACAACTGAAGGACGTTTTTTATCTTTCAAAAATGATTTTATTAGCCAACCTAGCGGTGAATATTCTTCAAAAGTAAATGTTCATGGCTCCACGAGGCCTTACCACTCATTGCACAATATACGCGTTGCGTTTATAAGTCGGCATTTCAAAGAAGCTCCGCCAATTGGAGTGAGATTCGATCCATCGCCATGCCCAGATATATTCAGGTCTGTTGATCCAACTGCAAAAGTTGGTAATGATGTTGCTAAAAGAAAATCAGAAATCGATTTAGCAGATTATGAGTTAGCTAAATTAATGCCATCACCAATTATTGATGAGAGTAGGCTTACATCAGTCAGGTTATCTAATATTGATAT
>JAHFJU010000109.1 GCA_023245725.1 Candidatus Peregrinibacteria bacterium | reverse complement strand
TGTTATTGTATTCGTTTTACACTCATAAATAAATCGTTTCACTTACAACCAGCCTTTAACCAACAAGAAAATTCGTGATAAAAACAACAGATTCGCGCTACCAATTTCCTACACCTTGTACTCCTCCCTTATCTCTTCAATTTGATCATTAAGTTCACTTGCGCGTTCAAAGTCGAGATTCGCAGAGGCGAATTCCATTTGGTCTTCGAGGTTTTTTATAAGACGGCCAATTTCATCTTTTGGAATTTTAGAGAGGCTGATTTTGCGACCACCGATTTCGACAAACTGGCTCAAATCACCTTTATCGTCGCCACGGTTAGCGTGTTTCTTTTTACCTCCCGGAGCGACTAAATCTTTAATCGCTTTTTTAATAGTCTGAGGAGTTATGCCATGCGCTTCATTGTATGCAACTTGAATGGCGCGGCGCCGATCTGTTTCACTAATAGCCAACTTCATGGCATCGGTCATTTTGTCGGCGTACATAATAACTCGCCCGTTCACGTTACGCGCCGCGCGCCCGATAGTCTGAATTAATGCAGGAGCAGAGCGCAAAAAGCCCTGTTTGTCGGCATCGAGAATTGTAATCAACGAGACCTCTGGCAAATCGAGACCTTCACGCAACAAGTTGATTCCAACCACAACATCTATAACCCCCAAACGAAGATCACGCAAAATTTCTACACGTTCAAGAGTTTCAATATCGGAGTGCAAATATTTCACTTTAAAGTTCGCATCGAGCAGATAGTCGGTAAGGTCTTCAGAAGAACGTTTTGTGAGAGTTGTAATAAGAGTGCGCTCCCCCATCGCGATTCGTTTTTTAATTTCATCGGCCAAATCTTGAATCTGCCCTTTAGTCGGCCTAACCTCAATTTCAGGATCAACCAATCCTGTCGGCCTAACAATTTGCTCAACAATATTTTTGCCACCATGTTCAAGTTCATATTTTGCAGGAGTTGCTGAAACGTAAATTGTCTGATTCATGTGCCGCTCAAACTCCTCAAATTTAAGCGGACGATTATCGTGCGCAGACGGCATTCTAAAGCCAAAATCGATCAACGTCTGTTTGCGCGAGAAATTACCGTTATACATTCCTCCGATCTGCGGGATTGTAATGTGAGATTCATCTACCACCAACAAATAATCATCGGGGAAATAATCGAACAAAGTTTCTGACTGCGCCCCTGGTTCTCGCAAACCAAGAAAGCGCGTGTAGTTTTCGATTCCTGTGCAGTAGCCAGTCTCAACCAAAATTTCGAGATCATATTCTGTTCGCGTTTTTATGCGTTCAGCCTCAAGCATTTTTCCTTGAGCGCGCAACTCGGCAACATGAGCATCGAGCTCTTCGCGGATTTTCGGCACCACTTCTTGAATTCGTTCATTCGTTGTAACTTCGTGTTTAGCAGGAAAAATCACAACCTCGTCCATCGATTTTATTACCTCTCCCGTGAATGAATCCGCCTCGCTAATCGCCTCAATTTCATCGCCAAAAAACTCAAGACGAATCATTGTATCTTGCCCTGGAGGAATAATTTCAACCACATCGCCCAACACATGAAACATGCCTTGTTTAAACTCAAAACTCGAACGGCGATACTGAATATCGGTGAGCCTACGAAGCAATTTATCACGCTGAAACTGCTCACCTTTTTTTAATGTAATTGAAAGAGCCTCGTAATTTTCTACCGAACCAAGACCGTAAATACACGAAACAGTCGCAATAATAATAACGTCTTTTCGAGTGAGCAAATGCATTGTCGCCGCATGACGAAACTTTGCAATTTCTTCATTGATAGACGCGTCTTTTTCGATATAGGTATCAGACGATGGAACATATGCCTCCGGCTGATAATAATCGTAGTACGACACAAAATAATCGACCGCGTTCTTCGGGAAAAAGTCCTTAAATTCAGAGTACAACTGCGCGGCTAAAGTTTTGTTATGACATAAAATAAGTGTCGGTTTTTGCACTTCTTGAATGACTTCTGAAATCGTATAGGTATTGTGAACAAACATGCCACCCACGCCAGCCAAAAAAGTTTCGTTGTCTACAACTGAAAAATCATAAACTTTTTCTTCATCATGTTCGTATTCTTCAATCGAGGCAATTGGCGCCCATCGAGAGTTGTTCAAATGAACCATCTCTGCGAATAAAGGATCATTTTGACAATCAGCAAGTTGATTTACAGCCCACACAATCTTAGCCGAAACCGCCCTTGATGGCCTTCTAAGTCCATTTTCAATCATACTAATATACGACCTCTCAATTTCGCAGCTAGAAGCAACATCCTTCTGAAAAAAACCATATTTTGCTCGGATTCTTTTCAGTAAATCACCTACTGGGATTATATCTACATTCGTATTTTGTTCCTTCCCAAGAAGTGAATCTAAACTTATGTTCTTGCGTGGCAGTGTAAATCCTATAAACGATTTAAATCGTGCAATGTTGTCTTGCCCAGAAATACTTATTTCATAATACAAACGTTTTGTTTTTGCTTTTGTATTTGTAGCGTATTTATATTTTTTCCTTAAACGTGCCCAAATATCAAATTTAAGCAGAGCATACATCAAATCCGAGGCTAATTTTTTACTTTTAGTCGTAGTTGAAACAACGTTTTTTTCAACTCCACCATCGCCGGAATAATAGGAGGAAAGAAGTAATCCTAGCTGTCTTTTATCAAGATTTGGCCAAAAATCAGGAAGACGCTTTTCTCCTGAAGAAGCACCACACATTGTTTTAATAATATTAGACCAAACTTCGTGAGCGACTACCAAATCACCATCTATTTTTCTATGAGTAAATGGAAGCCCTAATTTTTCACACAGATACGAACCTCTCTTAACCATGAAGTCTTCACGCAATGAGAAGAGCAATATTCTATCGGTTGAATGCCCTTCAGAAATGTAATAACCAAGTAACTCAAGAAATTCGTCTGAAATGGAATAATATAATGGATATGTACGCGGTGAAATCCTCGTTTTTATCGAAGCCAAAACTTTCAAGGAAGGCTTCTGAGCAAAAATCGTTGCGGCCTGAATGTTATTTAAATGTTCATTATACTTTTCCATTCGATGCCATTTTTTATAACCAAAGTTTTCTTCAATTAAACTCTTAGGAGGATCACTCAAATACACAAAATATTTTTTATCTTTTATATAATTCGTCAAATCGATTTGATCAATTCCTCTTTGTACATTAAACGCATCAAAACAAAAAGGTATCGGAATATAATCACCTTTTTCTACATCAGAAGTTTTTTTAAGAGTGAAACTTGTACCATCATGCACAAAAAAATTGTGATCACCTGTTACCTCAGCCCAACGTCCACATGAAGTAGTTATTCTCCAAAGTTTTTTTGGAGCTGCATGTCTAGTAACTGCGTAGACCCGTTTTAACTCAGTAGATTTGGTATTAGGATTTATTGAGGGTACATACAATTCCCGCTCGATCGAATCTAAATGGAGTTCTTCTGTATCTCCATTCATAAATGGACGAACGCCAATTGATTCGGCCAACGTGAAATATTTTTCCACAAGCTCACCTATTTCACACACACTATACTGAAAACCTGACACTCTTTTTTCGTATATATATACAGGCATTGAATAGGTTAGGCTCTTACCAGATCCAGTTACTCCCAACAAAACCTGATTTTTTACACCGGCATTTAATCCTTTTACCAAACCCTCAATCGCTTTCGGCTGATCACCACTTGGCTTAAACGGACTTACTAATTCAAATTTTTGCATGCGCTGTATAATAGCACTTTCACAAAAACCATAGAAGCAAAATTCACATCAAAGCACTGTAAAAAGTATCGAATGCCAGTTTTGCATCGGTGCTGGCTACATAAAAAACAATCTCGGTGTAGGTAGATGAAACTTCAATAATGTTGATCGACTGCAATGTTAGCAGTTGCAATAAGTGGTGCAAAAATCCGGGAGCGTCGCTTTGCTTCGCG
>JAHFJU010000031.1 GCA_023245725.1 Candidatus Peregrinibacteria bacterium | reverse complement strand
CGCACCTCAGAATGTAAGTTGTGAAAATTTGATCTAGCATAGACAGAGTTGTGGTGCACTTCAAAATGGAATTTAATGTTACTTTACCTCACTTTTATATGATCTGGTATTTGAACTGAAGTACCATTATTATCGGCCTATGAATACAACAATTTCACTTTTATCAAACAGCGTAGATCAATCAGTCACATTAAATGGCTGGATGTTTAACTCTCGTTTTAGCGGAAAAATCGGATTTCTTGAGTTGCGCGATGGTACAGGAACAACTCAGTGTATTGTAAATGAGAAAACGACTCCTGCAGCGTTTGAAATAGCGAAAACTTTAGCTTGCGAGGCGTCTGTGGCAATTACAGGATTCGTACGAAAACACCCAAAACGTGATGGAGTTTACGAAATAGATGTGCAAGAAATTTCTATTTACCAAAATCCAACTGAGGAGTACCCAATTGGAAAAAAAGATCATGGCCCGGATTTTTTGCTTGATCACCGTCATTTATGGATTCGTTCGAGCAAACAAGCAGCGATTTTGCGAATTCGTCACACGATTATGTACGCGATGTTTGAGTATTTGGCCGACAATGGTTTTACTCGCTTAGATGCACCAATTTTTACGCCAAGCGCATGCGAAGGAACAACGACACTCTTTTCTGTTGATTACTTCGATTTGGGAAAAGCATATTTGACTCAGTCTGGGCAGCTATACCTAGAGGCGGCAATTTCTAGCCTTGGCCGCGTGTACGATTTTGGTCCTGTATTTAGAGCGGAAAAATCAAAAACACGCCGTCATTTAATAGAATTTTGGATGATGGATGCCGAAATGCCGTTCTGCGATCAGAAACAAAACATGCAAATTCAAGAAGGACTTTTTGTTCACGTTATGGAAAAAGTTTTGGCAAAACACCGCGCTGACTTGGCAATTCTCGAACGCGACGTTACTGAACTTGAAAGAGTTAAAGCACCATTTCACCACATTACCCACAAAGACGCGGTTCAAAAATTAATCGACGCAGGATTCGAGGCGAAATTTGACGATGATTTTGGTGCAGATGAAGAAGTAGCTTTGGCAAATATGTTTGATCGTCCTTTGTTTGTTGAGAATTATCCTGCGGGAGTTAAAGCGTTTTATATGAAACGTGACCCGAACGATGACACTCGTGTTTTATGCGCAGACGTAATTGTTCCGGGATACGGAGAAGTTATTGGTGGCAGCCAACGTGAAGATGACTACGACACTTTGGTAAAACGAATTTTAGAGCACGGACTTCTTAAAGAAGATTTTTCGTGGTACCTCGATTTACGCAAATTCGGATCAGTACCGCACAGCGGTTTCGGAGTAGGACTCGAACGCCTAGTAACATGGATTTGCGGACTAAAACATGTTCGCGAATCTATTCCGTTCCCACGTTTGATAAATCGAAAAGCACCATAGTGCAGTTTATTATTGATATATAAAAAAACCGCCAGATAGAATTGGCGGT
This sequence comes from Candidatus Peregrinibacteria bacterium, assembly GCA_023245725.1. Taxonomy (GTDB): domain Bacteria; phylum Patescibacteriota; class Gracilibacteria; order UBA1369; family UM-FILTER-53-11; genus JAHFJU01. The sequence continues at coordinate 14,080 of JAHFJU010000031.1, read as the reverse complement.
TTTTTCTTTGAGCAATATAATAAGTAAAATTATTTAAAATTCAGGGTTTGCAATAATGATCCGTTGTGCTGAATTTCAGTAAATGACAATGAACGAAGTTGATGTTCATGACTAACTCCCGCTAGATTTCTTCCTGCAACAACACCACTTACTACACGAAACTCAAGCATTGTGTGCGCTGGAATGACAATAGAGTATGAATAGTTTTTCCAATCAACACTATTTATAAGTTGACTTTGTGAAGTTACTTTTACACCATCTGTTGTAACAACCGACAAATTATAAAAAGTATCATTTGTAACAGCGCGAGCATCTAGGTCAACACGATACTCAACATCTGTTGCTCGTTCAGGGAACTGAACAAATGAATATTCCCCATTTGAATCATATAAATGCATCGTGTCTTTTACAGTTGTTTTAGGACCAGGGGTCAAAAAATTTGATGTCAAAAATTTATAGATAGGAGCAACTAATTGAAAAGATAAAGACTGTTGATTTTGCGCAGGACGTACAGGACAAGTAATCGGATATGTATTGAATTTTAGAACTCCTCCGGAATCTTGAGCTATGACGAGTGCTGCTGTATTCGCAGGACATCCCGGCAACAAAGCAATACCCTCTTGGTCAACACCGGGAGCATCGTACTGCTGCACCATTACATCATCATTATTATATTCCTGAATAATATTTGAACTGTCGAAAACTGCATACGTACGCTCAGTGTCGCGAGAATATGAAAGCCCTGCCAAATCATTATTAATTCCTGTATGAATAACGCGTAAAAAATTTGAACTACCCGAAGTATTAAGATCAATATTGTAAACGTAAATCTGGCCATCGTATTGTGAACCAACATAAAATAATCCTTTCGCACTATTATAAGTAAGCGCCTCAGCTCCAGATGCGGCGTTACCCTGCATTCCTAGCAAACTCCATCTTTTTCCAGTTAATCTAAAAGTAGAAATATCAAATTCGACAATTTGCTGAGGATACTCATTTAGCAAATACAAATAGTTACTGTGATCATTTGCTATAGTAATTCCTTCTAAATCTCCGCCAACCATTACCGGCTGATGAATAATGTTTCCATTTTGATCGATCTCGGCAACGTCACCGTCATCACCTACTACAAAAAGGTTCTGCAGACGATTGTGCCAAACTATTCCGCTCGGTTCAAATCCAGGATTCGCAATTTGAAGAGTGCTGCCAATATTTACACCTGGATCATTGGGAGCAAAAAAAGCTGCATCAACTTTGAGAACGTTAAAAGGAAGAACTGCCAGTAAACAAATCGAAATAAGTGTTTTTTTCATGACACTATATACAACGAACTAAGCAAAATGTTACACGAAAAACACTCCATTGCTTTTTACACACTTTCACATCAATATAATAGCGATTTTTAACCATATACTTATGAAAAAAACCAAGTTCAGCCAATTATCTGCATCAATAAAAAAACTCATCGTTGCCAGTGAAGGCGGCGGCGCAGGAAAAGGCGCAAAAGGAACGGTCAGCGATTTCGTAAAAAGCAGCAAAACACCTGTCGCTTCTTTTGCAGAACGAACTCTTAATCACTGTAATGGCGGTGCTACGCTACAGGCGGCACTATGGCTAAAAGAACATTTGGCAAATGGAGGCAAACTTGTAGTTACATTAGCAGGCGCGCTTAGTTCGTTTCAAGTCGGGGTAATGCTTGCGCAGTTAATTCGCGAAAACAAAGTTCATTTAATTTCTGCAACAGGAGCAAATCACGAAGAGTCTTATTACCGCTACGTTGCGCACTCTCACTACGCATATATTCCTAGATACACAGAGCTTACACCTGACCAAGAAGCCGAATTGCGCGATGCCGGCCTTAGAAGAATTACCGACACTTTTTTACCTGAAGACGAAAGCGTTCGCATTATGGAACCACACCTTTTGAAAATGTGGAAAGAAGCTATGAAGAACAAAACACGCGCTTTTCCTCATGAATATTTCAGACGATTATTTTCTGAAGGATTGATAAAACCAGACACAATGGCAAATGCTGAGGATTGCTGGACTCTCGCCGCTTTCAAAAAAAATATTCCAATTGTAATTCCGGGATTCGAAGATTCAACAATGGGAAACATTTTTGCCAGCTACACATATGACGGCAAATACAGGCCAAAAGGAGGCGTACTGCTAGACCAGAATATTATGAAGAGTGGCCTCGACTATTTCACATTCATGTACGACTGGTATATGGAAGAATCTAAAAATGCCCCAATAGCATTCTTGCAACTTGGCGGAGGAATTTCTGCGGATTTCCCTATTTGCGCTGTGCCTTCTCTAAAACACGATTTAGGTCTGCCAAAAGTTCGCGATTGGGCAGGATTTATTGAAATTGGTTCATCTCCAATGTCATATGGCTCGTACTCAGGCGCAGGAGGAAAAGAAAAAATAACTTGGGATAAACTTTCGACAAAGAGCTACTACCAAATTATTCAAAGCGATGTGACTGTAGCTTTTCCATGGATTGCTGCTGTATTGCTCGGTCTTTAAACCAACTTAAGCGGTCGCCCAACCTTAGTTAGCCACTTGCTTATTTTAGAGCTCCACAACATTCGGTGTTTTACCAAAAAGTATGGGAAACACTTTCCGTAAGATTGGTGTTCTTTGTGATAATCAACGCGAGCGTCGTGTTGTTCAGGGGTTTGATTTGTCTCTTCAAGAGTCTGATTGCCGAATAGCATTACAAAAATCGGAAGTGCGAAAATTCGTATAAATTCGTAGTTACAGTACTTTACATACGCCGCTGGAATATGCGCGCCGAAAATTTCTTTTTTTGCATCGGCACCTGCAAACAGATTATTAACAATATTTTCAATAAGTGGATCCCCTGTCTCTGCCTTCGCAGCCACAATCCCAGAAAATTCCAAACCCGTTCTTACATCATCGACAAAGCCATCTGCACCACCATTTTCAGCACGTCCATCAACTCCTTTAAACACCATTCCCGTTTTATAAATCCCCGGAAAAGCCTCACAGACTGGACCATAAACACTCGCCCGACGCATTGCATCCGCAATCTCGCTCATAGCATTTTTCTTAGTTTCTCCATACTCACCAAGCCCCGGAACAGGTGCACGATTAGGATACGCAGCCAAACTTCCCACATATATATACGGAGTAGTTGTATCGAGCAAACATTCACTTGCAAATTCGGTAGCGATTCGTACTGCTGCATCACCATTTACTTTACGCATTGAATCAACCCGTTTTTTAGTTGAGTCATCAGCGTCATGATATTCATCGCATAGTACTGCCTCACCAGCGCAGTGAATAATTCCGACAAGTTTTATTTTTCCTCGATTATCAGCTATGAAACGTTGAATTGCCGCTTCAAGAGCAGAATCGTCGCTCAAATCAACTCCACTTATATATTTGATTCGTTCACCACTTTTGGTGTTTGGAAATTTATCTTCAACTCCTTCGTTAGCAAGATTTCGTTGCACATCGCCACCACTCGAACGACCAAAATTCACAATAAGTACGTTATTTCCTGTCTTCAAAATTTGCTCAACAATTGCGCGCCCAATACCACGCGTTGCGCCAGTCATAATAACTACCCGCTGCCTATTATCAAGCCCTTGTTCAGTATTTGACGAAGTGTCGGCCATCAATATTTGAGGTGAAAAATCTATCATAATTAATCATATCTATACAATAGTTATAATATTTTAGCAATAGATTCTCTGTGCTAATATTTTAAAGATAATACACTATACAAAAGTGAAATTAGAAAACGATAAATCGCAAAGAACAAACATTTTGGCACTAAGAAATAAGATTGAAAAAACTGCAAGAAAAATAGGATTTGATGTTGTAGGATTTTCTCCGGCAAAAATAGAGGAAAAATATCAAGCAGCATATCGCGAATGGATAAATGCCGGAAATTTCGGGAATATGAACTACCTCAATACAAAAGAACGTTTCGATAGGATTTCAAACATGCAATCGGTTGTACCAAATGCAAAATCGGTAATAGTAGTTGCACTCAATTATTATCGGCCTCAAGAGCCGTTAAAACGAGGTCATGGCAGAATTGCGCGATACGCATATGGGCGCGATTATCACAAAATCATGGGAGCGAAACTGAAAAAATTACGAGTAGCAATCGACGTACTCTCACAGCAGTACTATCCAAACGAGAAACACGAAAATCGGAGTTTTGTAGATGTCGGCCCACTACTTGAAAGAGCTCTCGCCGAACAGGCTGGCGTTGGCGTAACAGGCAAAAATTCGCTCATAATAACAAAAAATTTCGGCTCATGGGTTGTGCTAGGCGAAATAGTTACTACTTTGCCGCTCACGATAAATGATACAGAATATCAGCAGCAGAAAAGCAAAAACAAATCACCGTTCTCATCGTGTGGATCGTGCACTCGATGCATACAAAGCTGCCCAACTGGCGCGATCATAGCCCCCGGAATCGTAGACGCGCGCAAATGCATTTCATACCTAACAATCGAACATGAAGGACCACTTCCATCAAAACTAAAAAAAATCATTAAAAAAACAAAAAAACTTTTTGGCTGTGATATTTGCCAAGAGGTATGCCCACATAATTCACGACAGAAAATTTCGATTCACAACGAATTCACAATTCCCCCACTCGCGCGCGATTCACTTCACGCGCCAACACTTAAAAAAATAAAAACAGACTCTCTGTTCTTTAAAAAGTACGCCGGCTCAGGGCTAATGCGGCCGGGAAAAACCGGCATGCGAAGAAATGCCGCAGCAATATAAGAATTTCACCACTACGCATCAACAAACGTCAAAGCCTTTCCGTGTTGATCTGCGCGTCCTGTTCTACCGATACGGTGAACATAGTCATCGTAAGTCGCTGGAACCTCATAGTTAATAACGTGACTAACTTGAGGAATATCGAGACCACGAGCCGCAACATCAGTAGCAACCAAAATATTTATCTCTCCTGTTTTAAACAAATTGAGGGATTTTTGGCGGTGAGCCTGAGTCTTATTTCCATGAATTGATCCAACCTTAAATCCCATTTCATGAATAGCATGTGCCAATTTTTCAACACCAAATTTTGTACGGCCGAAAATCAAAACCTTGTTCATGCCATCACTTCTAAGAACTTCTTCAAGCACCTCAAGTTTTCGCTTTCTATCTTTAACGCGAACCACGTCTTGATCAACATTTGCCGATGTATCACGCATTTTTACTGAAACGTGAACCGGATCATGCAAAAACTCCTTAATCAAATTCTTTATTTCTGGTGGCATTGTCGCAGAAAAGAAAAGAGTCAAACGTTCTTTAGGCAACATAGAAAGAATGAAGCGAATGTCGTCAACGAAGCCCATATCTAACATACGATCAGCTTCATCGAGCACCACATTTGCACAATTTTCGAGCTTGAGTAGTTTTCTCTTTACCAAATCTTTCAAACGCCCCGGAGTAGCAATAACCACATTTGGCCGTCGTCTAAGTTGGCTAATCTGAGAACCAACGCCAACACCTCCAACACAAACAGCAGAATAAATATGTAATCCTTTCGCAAATCCTACAAATTCATCGTAAATTTGAGTTGCTAGTTCACGAGTTGGAACCATAATAAGAACTTTTTCGTGAGCAGTCGGCCTGCCTGCGACAATTTTATTTATAAGTGGAATTAAGAACGCAGCAGTTTTTCCTGTACCTGTATTAGCTAAACCAACTACATCTTTTCCCTGTAAAATATGCGGAATTGCTTGGTCTTGAATAGGAGTTGGACGCTCGTATCCTTTATCTGCAATATTTTTCTTCACTGAATCGACAATTTCAAAATCAGCAAAATTGTGTGTTGGCTCATATGGCTTTTCATCGAATTTATATTCAGCCTTATTTATGAATTTATGAAGCGGGATTGTAGTACCAGAAACACGCCTAGATGGAGTTCGTGCACGACCATGACCACCATATGATGATCGTCCTCCGTATGAAGAACCGCCACGTGACCCACCTCTTGAACCACCGCCAAAACCGCCTCGAGAACCACCAAAACGTGAGCCACTTGAGCGAGATTGACTACCTGAGTAACCACCTCTGCTTGATGAACCATGGCCGCTACTTGAACCACCGCTTGCTGATGCTGAGTGACCTCTGCTTGAATGTCCGCTCGATGGGCTTGTGTGTACTTTTGAATGTCCACTTTCTGATGAGTTTTCGCTACCTGATCGCCCACTACCAGAAGAATGTGGCCGAGATGGTTTAGAAGTAGCATCTGAATCTGTTGAACCGCCGTGTCCTGGAACCGTAGAATTTACTTTTGCACCAGGCTTTTTAAAGAATCTTGAAAAACGCATTACGCGAACTTTATAATACAATTTTACTTTTGTCAAATATATAATCGTGACATCTAATCAGATTTAGAGGAATAAATATGAAATATGATATTTTTCAAAAATAGTCCATTAATAGATGTTGAACAAAAAGATTTTATTTTTTCGAAACGCCCATTTTTGAACGTTTTATCAAAGAAATATGGGGACATGCCTATTAAACAGTACGTTCTTGAGCATTTCAAAAACATCCGAATCCGAAATACGCTTCGTCAAACTGAATTAATTGAGTGTGTTGAAAATCTGGTTTCTCAACGTTTGGGCGAAAGCGTATCGAAAGAGTTGGCCGAACAGTTGAAAAAATATTATTGGGCATCTTCTGCAGATCATCACAATATTCTCAATACAAATTTACCACTTTCATCAAATCTGCTTTTTGATAAAGCACTTGAGCACAAAGGCTGTATTTTAGTATTATCGTGCGCAAGTATTTCTCAAAATAATGAAGATTTTCCGAGAGGAGTACTTTTTCATCGTGATGGAGAAACACAACATGCCGCTTTTTTCCCAAGTAAAAACCGCAACAGTATTGTTTACGGATTCAGACCTTTTACAGAGAAAGAGGCTAATGCTGTTTCAAATGAATTATCAACTTTTCCAGCTTTCGCAAGATTGTTGCAAAGCGAAGATGTTTTGAATAGCAATTCATTTTGCACACAAGTTACGAAAATAAATTACAAATTCTGGAATCTTCTATTCCCTCAAACAAAATCACATCTTATTTATTTGGAATTTGAGGAACTTGTAACTCAACTGCTTATAAAGCATCATCTTGGCGGATCAGGAGTGATTTATAATCTTATTTTTGACTCAAAAAACGAAGCAATTCTTTCTCGGTTGATACGCGTTATGGAACAATCGATGCGCCAAGGAAACGCAGCAGCAGAGATATTTTGGGGAATTTCTGATGAAAAAAAATACAGAATTCCGCTCAAAAAAATTAATGGTTTTCTAAAATCAGACGACAGCTCTTTTTGCATTAAATTCACTCCTTCGGCTATTTTAACCGCTCTGAAAGAGAAAAAAATCATGCCAACAATGTTTCTTGTTTTTCTTGTATTGAATCTTTATTACGGTCTAAATTGTTTTGGCGGAATCAATCAAACGCAGTATCTTACAGAGCTTCAAACAGAATATGACAAATTAGAAATCGACAACGTTAAATCGTCATCTGATATTTTTTTATATAATTATGGACTTTCATTTATATACAATAGCAATGGTGGAGACACATATGCACTTGATTTACTTAACGACGAAAATAATAATCTATGGAACGATATGCAGTTAGCATTAAATGAAACCACATTCAACGACGCGCTCTCTGGCGCATTCCCACTTTATTACTCTCTTCTTAGTTAATAACATTAATTTACATGACATTCTGTTGCTTAAATGGAAAACTACTAAAAATCGATGAAGCAAAATTATCTCCGTTTGATAATGGTTTTTTATATGGAGATGGAATTTATGACACGATGAGAAGTTACAAAGGAAAAATCCTCGAGCTGGATTTGCATATGGCTCGTATAAAAAAATCTGCAGACCAGATTGGTATTACATTGCCGTGGAATCTCGATGAGATTCAAAAATGGTCAATGCAGCTTGCTGATATTCATAAAGAGAAAGATATGCGTGTAAGAGTCACAATCACGAGAGGAGAGCATGGATTTGATTTCTCAAAAAATCCTTCTCAACCAACACTTTTCATTACGGTTGAAGCTATAGATATTCCAAAAAGCATATATACGAAAGGAGTAACTGCAGAAACACAAGTATTACATCGTATTATGCACGGCATTAAGACTTTGGGGCTTACTCACATGATTATCGCGTACCGATATGCAGCTCAGAAAAAACTATATGAAATTATTTTGATTGATAAAGATGGTACTGTGCGCGAAGGAGCATCAACAAATTTATTTGTTATTAGAAATAATATTATCTACACACCGAAAAACAAAATTTTACCAGGGCTTACAAGAGCACGTATTATTACGCTTGCACGTAAAAACAAGATTAAAGTTGTTGTAAAAGATTTTAATAAGAAATTCCTTCAACAAGCCGACGAAATATTTCTGTCGAATCGCCCGCGCGAAGTTATTCCTGTCACTACTCTCAACTCAAAAAATGTTGGTGACGGAACAGTTGGATCCATCACCAAACAAATAATGAAGTTTTATACTCAGTACGTAAAATCCAGCTTATAGCCCTTTTGCACGAATAAATTCTTGAGTTGACTCTTGCACTGGGCCAGATATCCACCAATCATCTCCGCCATTTTCGCCAAAGGTTGGAGGCATAATCATATGCCCATCTGCTGGTGTAACTACGTCAGGGCGACATGGTGTTAATTTATCTCTAGTAATTACAGTGCCTTTAGGCAAAACCTCGAACTGGCCAAATTGGCGATCAGGAGTATATCCGGCTGGTACGAGTTGATAGTGCTCAATTGGGTAAGTACGCTGAGCACCACGATATCTCTCAGTAATTGATTCATCTACCATTTCAAGAGAGCCCAAAGTTGCTACTAATCCATTAAGAAGTTTTTTAATAACTCGTGGATCTGAATGTGGACCACCGCCCTCCATTTCTACAACTGGCACACGATCATTATCTACGCCTCCCAAATAATTACCAAAAGCAACGGTAGGGTTACCGTCGGCATCAGGTTGATGTTTAACGATATCGACTATATATACTTCTTCACCAATACCATCAGCGAAAGCCCTTGGCCCCTTTATATGCAATTTGAATCCATTCGCTTCTACGGCAATAGTATGTGCATCGTAACCGTGAGTTACATCTAGTAACCCAGCATTTTGCATGGCGCGCAAGCGGCTCTGAGTAGCAGTAGTATTAGTAGATCGTCCATCAAGCAGATCAGGTGGCAAGCGATTCCAATTCATTCCATCTTCGCCAACGCGTTTGCCTGAATCGCCAATATTAGCTGCACCAATATTATTTACTGCAACAATAACTTTACCCTGTATTACATCAATTCCACCATTTTTTGCACCTTTCAATAAAGGCACTACCAAACCTGCACCAACACGCTCGTTACCGTGAGAACAGGTAGCAACGTAAAGAGTTGGACCGGATTTTCCACTATCAAAAACCTTGACACCTCTAACTCCATTTACATCAGAATTATTTAACTCATCAAAACCTGCCTTGATTTCTTCTGAAGTTGGCAATTCAACTTTATTATTTATACTCATAAATTTATATTAATAAAAATAAGTACGCATTATACATAATTACTAATTTTCGTCAACTATATCGTAACTACTGGTTTTATCTTATTTTGTAACCCAGTATACGAGAGAATATCTCTATCTGTTATTTGCTGCAAATTTTGATCTAATTCTGACTTTTCGTACGAAATATTATAAATTTCTGGCATAAGTGGGCTTATAGCTTCCTCAAAAGTAACGTTTTTAGCTGCATCCATTATATTGCTCCAACTTTTATCATTCCCATAGAGAATAAGATCTATACCAGTCGCCAAACTAAAATTGTTTTGACTATCTTCTAAAATTGCCAGAGAAAGACCATCGGCAGACATCTCTTTTGTTTGAGCCCTCGCACATATTTCGATACTCCGGTAATTTTCTAAATCTACGTTCATCTTTATATAGGCATTCTTCATTAACGTAAGATAGTTGATTTGATTGAATCCACCTATACATTTCAGACCATAATAAAAACTAAGTGTAATGAAATTCAAAAGAAGTCCCGGAATAAGTTCTTTACGAGCCATCGCATCTCGAATATTCTCAGGAGTCAACTCAATCTTATATGACTCATCTTTAGAAACAAGATACCGACCCTTTTTCCATAACTGCATATTAGTTTTTTTACCATGAGGTAACGCCCAGAACAAATAAGTACCTTTCTGGTCTTGACGAGAAAATGAGCCAAAAATTCCCTCGAAATACGTATTAAGGTAATGCTCATAATCATCGTCAAAAAGTATATGATTTATAATTGTGTCTTCATTTAGATGATATTTCGTAATGAGTTTCACAACAATTTCTTCCATATCGAGACACACAAGATTTGGCATTTTTTTTGCGCTTTTTTCAAAGAATCTCTTCCATAATATAGCGTTTGTCTTTCCCATTTGCTCAGGGTAACTCTTGCACGAATAAATTTCATCTCTATCATAGACCGTCTTAATCAGCTCTTTCATTTTTACATGAATTTCTGGTGGAATTTCTTGTGCAGCAAGTTTGTCGTCAAGCTGCGACAAAAGACGGTTGATCTGATCTTTTTCGTATGGAGGTGAGGCATAAATTGTGCACGGAGCAGGATTCGATTTTAAAAATGAAAGCTTGTGAGTTTTAATACCATTGCCATTTGTATGAAAAAGCAATCCACGAGGGTAAGAGGAATTATCAAAGGAGATATTTGCACAGGAAAAAACAATAACATTATTAAGTAAACGTTTTTTTGCATCAACAATAGCTGCCGCAGTAAGCAAGTTAGAGTTAAGAAAAAAAGGATGAGTTAATGGGCCTGTATGGTCAGCTGTTGAAACAAAATAGTATTTTTCGAGCTGCCTAAGCACGCTCCAAGCAGTATCTTTTCCATAACGCTCCTCGGCTAGTTCGAAAACAATTTGCAATAGATCATTCTGCCTCTTTGGGATAGTTGGATTAAGATTGATATCGGTATACCCGTGGGCATAATTGAGCAAAGTAAGATTCCCTTTCTTTTTAAGTACATTGCGTAAAACAGGACGTTTTACAAGAACCTGTTCTTTCATGAGGTTAAATCTTTCAGTAAACAAATCATATGACAAAACACTCTTCTCAGAAGAAATTACATTAGGATTAGTGGCGGGATAAGGGTCATCGCCTTTCGCACTTGATTTTGAATCATTCATAAATTCAACTTTCGCGATTATAATAACTCACTGGCAATTTAGCAAGATTATAAGTACTGTAGTTTGGTGAGCGCAATTTCTGATACTAATAGATACAACTACGAGTTACCACCAGAGCACATCGCCCAGCAACCAAGCAATCCACGCGATGCATGTAAATTGCTCATTTACGATACAAAAGACGACGCAATTACGATTGATGTTTTTTCTTCACTAGAAAAATATTTGCCACAAAATTCATTTTTAGTAATGAATAATACACATGTGGTGCCTGCGCGATTGTACTGCTCAAGCGATACAAAAGAAAGAATCGAGGTATTTATTCTAATGAACGAGATACAGCCAGAAGACACAGAGATTCGCTGCATGGTAGATCGAAAAATACGTGTCGGAGAAACGCTTCGCGTTTTATGCGAAGACAAGAAAACCGAAAAATCATTCACTGTGACGGCACAGGACAGACAGTATTTCATGCTGAAACCAAATTTCACAATTATAGAGATGAAAAAAGTTTTGCACGATTTCGGCACAACTCCAATTCCTAAATATATTCGACATACACCGCTTTCTGAGAATGAACTTAGAGAAAAATATCAAACTGTTTTCGCAAAAATGAAAAAAAGTGAAGTTAAAATTGATGCGCAATCTGTCGCAGCACCAACTGCTTCGCTACATTTCACAAATGATTTATTGGCTAAATTAAAGCAAGAAGGAGTCGACTCGGTTGAAGTTACTCTTCACGTTGGGCTTGGAACTTTTGCACCAATCAATGACGAAAATATTGCACAAAAAAAACTATTTACAGAATATTACGAAGTGAGCGATGAGAGCGCGCAACAAATTGCATTATTCAAATCTCAAAGACGGCCACTTGTTGCCGTAGGAACAACCGCCGTAAGAACACTAGAATCTTTTGCGAATTCGAGTGACATGAAAAATGGAACTACTGCAGGAACCGATATTTTTATTTTTCCTCCATATAATTTTAAGCTCGTTGATGGACTAATTACAAATTTCCATCTTCCAAATTCCTCACTAATGATGCTTGTCGATGCCCTGTTGAAACACAAAAAAGCAACACGAACAATAAAAGAACTTTATGAAATCGCACTGAAAAACGACTTCTTGTTTTACTCATTCGGCGACGCAATGCTTATTATTTGAAGACAGAGGATCATCTATACATGAACTGAGAAAAACGCATTTGCTAACAAACGAGTGCGACGTGCCAATGTAGAAGCCTTATCCAAGGCTCTTTCGCAACTGTGCCGCAGCCAAAACATCTTCTTCACAATTTAGCCCCATAGAGCGTTTGAGAACAATATTTGAAGTGTAATTGCGATGGACAAAGTGATTTGCTTTTTTTGGACCCAACTCAATTTTCAAAATATCTTCGCATGCTTTTACATCTTCATAAATTTCTTTTGCCCATGATGCAACTTCAGGAATATGAGAATCCTTCAAAAACCTCTCCACGTTTTCAAAATTTAAAAACTTTCCAGCATGTTCAAGCTCATTTCTCATAGTGTGAAAATGCTTTTCAACCAAAGGCAACAACCCCATTTTTTTGGCCTGCATAAGGCCTCGACCGGTTCCTATAAACTCAGGAGGAATTCCAAGTGAATAACAAACAGCAGTAAAACCAATTGCGCGAGGCAGACGAACTTTTCCTACGCCACGAGAATATCCGAAAAGACCATTATGCTGAACACGCTCACGACGAGATGGAATTAATTTTGAAATTTCATTTATAAAAGGAGCCATTGCAGCTATAGTTTTGCTATATGGTTTTGAGAATAAAGAACAAACTTTAAAAAGCTCATTTTTCTCAGATTCAGAAACGACAACCGGCGTAGACTGTGGCAAATATTTTTTTATATATGCCAATGCTTTTTTGACGTCAGGCATTTCATAATCAAAGCGAAAAGCAGATTGGATTGTAACCGTAGACGCACCGGCATATTGAGACAAACTCATTTTAATATTTTCTGGATTAATTCCTCCACGGAAAGGCAGAGACCCTGTTCCTATAATAGGATGTATCGCCACACCAGTACGCATTTCAACATTACAGACATTGCTTAAAGCCACACGACTCGCCAATACCGCAGGCACAAGCCCAGCATTAAGCGCGGGGTCGGATCGCGCAATGAACACACGCATATGAGTTGGATTCTCTTTCCACATTTTTTTATGAGCAACAATATAGTCACTTACAACATCGTCACATTTAAATAAATTTTCAATGCTTTCGAAAATAGGAATTACATGAATGTAGCCTTTTCCAAAGTTGCCATCATCAAATATACTTTCATGAACCTGCGCGGTTTTTCTAAATGTCTCTTGAATATATGTTAACTGATCGGCACTTTTAGTCATCGGCAAAATCATTTCGAAAACGGGAGGTGTATGTAATTTCAAAGTACGTGCAAACTCGCTACCAGAAAGCACAGACATATAGGCACGTGCCAACTTGAATGTTTTTTCTTCCCAAATATTTGGTATACGCATTGTAAGAAAAACATCACGACCAATTTGTTTTTTGCGAAACGTATCAATATGCTTGCTTAATAGTCGTTCTAGCATTGCTTCATCGGCAAATTTGCCTTCCCAATCCCACATGTATTCATCGCAATTTAACGTTTCAAAACTTTCATAAAGATCTTCAGTTTCTTGTTGAGATGTAATATACGGAGTTGTCGACCACGATGGAGCACGAGCATTATCGGGGTGTTGTGTCGCCATTAGAACCGGTATTTTTCTATGTAATTGCGGATTAAACATCGGGTGTAATTTAAATTATATTCCGTATTTTTTA
>JAHFJU010000108.1 GCA_023245725.1 Candidatus Peregrinibacteria bacterium | reverse complement strand
CGACAACTACATCAATCGGTAATTCAATTACAGTTTTTTTTGATGTTGCTGCCATTAATATTTCTTGAGCAATGCCGATTTTATCTTTCTCATAGAGTGATTTTCCTACATTAAAGCCTTCTGCCGCTAAAAAAGTATTAGCTAGTGCGCCGCCGATAATTATTGTGTCTGCGACGCCTAGGAAATTTTTAATAAGTCCAATTTTTGTATCAATCTTTGCTCCGCCGATTATCATTGTAAACGGGCGCGCCGGTTTATTAAGTAGTGGAGTTAGGTGAGAAATCTCGGCTTCAACCAATAGTCCGGCATATGCTGGTAGCAGGCGCGCCACGCCGCAAACAGAGGCATGATCTCTGTGCGAAACGGCGAATGCGTCGTTAACAAACAAGTCAGCAAGATTCGCTAATTCTTGGCAAAACTTTTTATCTGATTTCTCTTCGCGGGCATCAAATCTAACATTCTCAAGCATAATAATTTCGCCATCTTTCATAGCAGAGACGGCCTTTTCAGCCTTTGTCCCAACAATTTCGTCAATTTTCTTAACCTTTTTTTTGAGAAGTTTTGAAAGCTCTTTAGCAATCGGATCGAGTTTTAATTCAGGCACAGCTTTTCCGTCTGGTCGCCCCATATGAGTAGCAATAATAACCCTCGCCTTGTTTTTGAGTAGAAATTTAATGGTCGGTATTGTCTCTTTAATTCTTGTATTATCGCTAACCCTCTTTTTGTTCATCGGCACGTTAAAATCGACGCGCAACAAAACGCGTTTTCCATTTAGTGATTCAATTGAAGAGAGAATTTTGAGTTTAGATTTTTCAGTCATAAAAAAACGTTTATAAATGATAAAAGCTAATTTGCTTTACGGCTAATAGTGTTTTAACAATTCAAATAATCCTTTTGCGCATTCAAATCCTTTATTTTTTTCATTTTCAGCAGATCGAACAATAGCCTGTTCTTTTTCGTAGCACATTAGTACGCCATTCATTACAGGAATATCGCCTTCAATAGCCACTTTTTGCAGACCGTACGTTGTACCGGAACAAACTGATTCAAAATGATGCGTATCACCTTTTATTACAGCTCCGAGTGCAATAAATCCTTTATATTTTCCTTGTCTGTGAAGATGCTCGATAAAAGGGGCCAATTCAAGAGCTCCGGGAACAGCAAAAACATCTACATTTTTCTCGTCAATTGTATCGAAAAAACGCAATGCTCCTTCGAGTAGGCGAGTGCTTAAATCTTCATTAAATGTTGCATGGACAATTGCTATTTTCATATAGCCATATTGTACACGTATCGCGCTATAACGTCGACTTCAAGATTAATGTGATCACCTATTTTAGTATTGTTAAAAGTTGTGTTATATACGGTGTGTGGAACGACTGTAACTGTTAGCGAATTAGCAGATATTTTTGTAACTGTCAGGCTTACTCCGTTTAGTGTAACGCTCCCTTTTTCTGCAATAAATTTTTTGAGGATTTTAGGAAAATAAACCGTTAAAGCAAGGTTTTTCCCGTTTTTATGGATTTTACTTAATGTAGCAACCGCGTCGACATGCCCAGTAACTAAATGGCCATCAATGCCAGATTGTAGAGTTAGGCTTTTTTCAATATTTACCTTTTGCCCCTCAGTAAATTCGCCAAGTGTTGTGTGTGAAAGAGTTTCAAAAACAACGTCGAATGTGTAATTTGAGCCATTTTTTGAAGATACTGTTAGGCAAACTCCATTAATTGCAATGCTGTCTCCCAATTGGGAATTTAATTCCTCGCAAAGTATCGAAAATGTCTTAATTTTTGAGTCCTCTGAGATTTTTTTTACCTCCCCAATAAAACGTATTATTCCTGTAAACATAAAGGTAAACCGAGCATACCTCAATTTGGATTTCATTTCTATGTTAATCCTAGTTCATTTTTGTTTGATACAACGCAGATATCTATTTTTTAACTTCACTTTTTATGCGAAGTTTTAACAAGGTAATGTTGCTCGGCAATATAACTGCCGATCCTGTATCAAAAGCAACAAAAACTGGTTCGGGAATGGCTAATTTTTCAATTGCGACAAATCGTGATTGGAAAGATAAAGAAGGAAAAGCAATAACAGAGACTCACTTTCACAAAGTGGTCGCCTTCGGAAAACTCGGTGAAATTATTTCAACCTATTTCAAAAAAGGTTCACCGATTTTGTTATCAGGACGCTTGAGCACTCGGTCTTATGCGGGTAAAGAAGGTAAAGTTCGATCAATAACCGAGGTGGTTGCGGAGGATTTTAATTTCGTTCCTTTCAATAAGGGATCACGAAAAACCGACTTAAGTGAGCAATCAGAACAAATAGCTAATGAAAAATCTGATGATTCTTCACTAGAGGCTAGTGAATCAGAACTTGCCGAAGATCTTGCTCGAAAATATTCATTTAATGGAGCAAAACTTGAAGAAGTAGTTGATTATTAAAATGAGTCTTCTACACTGAGAGTGTGAAAATATCTGTTGTAATTCCTACGTTCAATCGACATGACAAATTGATTTCGTGTCTAAGAAGGCTTGAAGAGCAAACTATTCCGCACTCTCAGTTTGAAGTTATAGTAATCGACGATGGTAGTACAGATGGAACGCGGGAATTTCTTGCTAATTACAAAGAAAAAACACCTTTATCATTAAAGTTTTTCGTTCAAGAAAATAAAGGCGCTGGTGCCGCCAGAAATAAAGGAGTAAGTCACGCAGTTGCTCCGATTATTTTATTTATTGGTGACGACATATACGCGTCATTCGATCTACTAGAAAATCACTTAAAAACTCATTATGAGCACAAGCAAGAAAACGCAGGTTGCCTTGGGTATGTTACGTGGGATCGCACTCTAGAAATAACTCCTCTTATGAGATTTTTAGAGTCAGGAACTGCTATTCTTGGCCGTTTTGGCGGAGGACAGTTTGCCTATGATTTATTAAAAGACACTCATACCGCTAGTTGGAAGTTCTTTTATACGGCAAACATTTCTCTTAAAAAAAGTGTGTTCGAAAAACATTCTTTCGATGAGACGTTCAAGGGTTATGGCTGGGAAGATATCGATCTTGGTCTTCGCCTTTTCAAAAAAGAAAAACTCACGCTTTATTACAATGCAAAGGCAATTGGTTTTCATCATCACCCCCAAACTCTTGAGTCATTTAAAAATCGCGAATACTCGGTAGGGAGAGGGCTTCATTTATTTCAAAAGAAGCATCCCGATGAGCAGCTGTTGCCTCGAAGACTAAAAAAAATAATATTTACAATAATTTCTGCCGCTCCATTTTTGCCACTGTGGAAAATACTTTGGAAGGATTTATATTTTTACGCATTATCGAAAAAATATTTTCTCAAAGGTCTTAAAGGGTGATAGACTGCGTATAATATGAAAAATACATTATTGAAAATGTTGGCTCTAACTGCGGTAAGCGTATTGTTGGTGCCATTATTATCGGCATGTGCGACAAAGGTAACTACAGTGTCTGTTGCTCCAACAACACTTACATTTTACGGAATGGATTCGAGTGATGTTGTTTCTCCTTTTATTACTGCATATAAAAAACGCCAGCCAAATGTAACTATAAAATACAAAAAATTCGATTCAGATGTAGATTATGAAAATCAGTTAGTTAATGAGATGGCAGAGGGTGCGGGTCCTGATGTTTTTTATGTTCACAATACATGGTTACCAAAACATTTAAAAAAGTTGGTTCCATTGAATTCCACTTCACTTACACCTGATACATTTGCAACCGCTTTTGTTAATGTTGCTCAGAATGATTTTGTTCAGCCTGATCCTACTGATGGTGTTAAAAAAATATACGCATTACCATTATATGTCGATACTCTTGCTGTTTATTATAATCGCGATATGTATGAAAAGGCGATTCCGGAAAGGGGAAAGCCGCCTTTGACGTGGGAGGAAATTCGCCGCGATAGTCCTTTACTAAGTGTTAAAAAGACTAATTCTACATTGCTTGAACGTGGTTCAATTGCTTTAGGAAAGTCAGATACCGTTGATAAATCATCAGAT
>JAHFJU010000005.1:56853-62554 GCA_023245725.1 Candidatus Peregrinibacteria bacterium | reverse complement strand
TTTTTAGGTAACGTACTTTCTATACGTACTGTTTTAGCAGTACTGTCTCTTGGTATTGGCTGGGTCGTCGCGCTTACGATTCCTGCATATAACGGTACGGTTATTCCGACAGGCGTTTTTATTGTTGCTGTAGCCACAATTATTACTTTGCTTGCAGGCACCATGTCATCGATTTTGCAGTATCAACTTCGCATGGTGTGGGCCTCGATTGCGTTGTCGATTGGTAAGTTAATTACGGTCGCTTACATACTTGCGGTCATATTGATTTGGTATCCGAACGATCCGGTTAATGGCTTTAATAACCTTCTTATTTCGTGGATTATTGGCGGTTTATTTACTCTTATTATTACTTTCTCGGCGGCAAAAAAAAGAAATATTATCGGGTTTCACTTTGACATGAAGTTTTGGAAACAACTTTTACCCGAAGCTCTCCCCTATGGCACGGCGCTCATGCTTGGGTCTATGTATTTTCGCATGGGAACGATTGTAATGTCGTTATATAACATGCAAATTCAAGTTGGATTTTATGGCGTACCAATGCGCCTTCTCGAGATTTTGCAAATTATTCCGCATTACTTTATGAACTCGGTTTTGCCAGAGTTGACACGAGCTGTGCACAGTAATAGCGAGAAGGCGTCGAAGATTATTCGATACAGTTTGAATGCGCTCGCGCTGTTGGGAATTCCAACGTTCGCCGGTGGCAATGCTCTTTCATGGGAACTCACGGCGGCGGTGAGCAGCCCTGATTTTTTGACTCACCGGCTTGCCGACGGCACGGTTGTTTACGGTTCTGATTTCGCGATGAAAATTTTGTTGGCGGCGACGGCTTTTACTTTTTTACACATCGTCTTTAACTACGTTTTGGTGGCTAAGGGAATGCAAAAACAAGTGCTTAAGGCAAATGCAATTGGGTTGCTTGTAAATGTAATTATCAATTTTTCTTTGTCACCACGCTACGGGTTTATTGGCGCCTCGGTCGCCGCCGTTTCAACGGAATGCGCGATGTTTATAACTCTCAACGTACTGGCACACAAGTACGCTCGAATTGAAAATATTTGGGATTTTAAATTTCTAGCGCGCGTAGTTGCCTCTGCAGTAATTATGCATATCGCAATTGCATTAGTTCTTCCGCTCATTGCGCCGTCTCTTCATAGTGCGAGCTTGTTTGTTATGATCCCATTTGGTGGAATTATTTTTGGAACATGCTTGTACTTGCTTGGAGGAGTTAACAAAGATTTAATCAGAACTTTTTTGAAACCGTCCGCATAACCCGTTATTATACCGCCCGATGATCGACTACAAACCACAACTAGAAGAAATTCAACAGCAGCTTAAAAAAGGCATTGAAATCCTTAATTTTCCTCAAAAAAAACAGCGCATTAAAGAGCTCGAAGATATGACGAGTGAGCCAACTTTTTGGAGTGATCAAAATCGTGCCCGTTCAGTTTCGCAAGAGCTGAAAAATTTACAGACTTTAGTAAAAGACTGGGAGAATGCCGATCGTGACGTAAAAGAACTCCTCGAAATTTTGCCTACTCTGCAACCAGAAAAAGATGCCGACTCGGCTGAAGAATTCAAAGGTATGGTGAAAGAATTGGCTGGGCGTTTTGATCGACTAAACCGCGAGTCGTTTTTCTCGGGTAAGTTTGATCAGAATAATGTTCTGCTTTCAATTCATGCTGGAACAGGTGGCAAAGATGCCCAAGATTGGGCGCAAATGCTTATGCGAATGTATCTTCGATATTGCGAATTGAGGGGCTATGACGCCGAGGTGGTTGATCAATCAGACGGCGAAGAAGTTGGCCTGAAATCCGCTACGATTTTAATTACCGGAATGTACGCTTATGCTTATTTAAAAGGCGAAAAGGGTGTTCATCGGTTGGTACGTCAGTCTCCTTTTAATGCAAAAAATTCACGCGAAACGTCGTTTGCAATGATAGATATTTTGCCTCAAATTCCAGTAGACGATGAGCTGAATATTCGCCCTGAAGATATTGAGTTCGAGGCTTTTCGGGCAGGCGGAAAAGGCGGGCAAAATGTGAATAAAGTTTCAAGTGCGGTCCGAATAAAACACATTCCGACTGGGCTCGTTGTAACTTGTCAGAGCGAGCGAAGCCAGATTCAAAATCGTGAGCAGGCGATGGGAATTTTAAGGGCAAAAATCGCTGCGCTCCTCGAAGAGCAGCACTCAAAAGAAATTGCCGATATAAAAGGCGCGCGCACCGAAATTGCATGGGGAAATCAGATTCGTTCGTACGTTCTGCACCCATACACAATGGTGAAAGATCACCGCACCGATTACGAAACTTCGCAGGTCGATAAAATTCTCGATGGCGAGCTTTCTGGCTTTATCGAGGCCGAATTGGAGTGGATGAGCCGTGAGGGGTAGGCTGGTGAATGCCTAGCCGATAGTTTATGAGTATAGGGTTATTTTCGATTAATTTTTTCTTAGGCGCACGGACTTGACGGAAAGACTGCTTTAGTGTATAGATCTGAATAATGCACTTAACAATTACTTTATGACTGAAATACTAAAAAATAGCGGATTTAATGATTTTTCTCATATTCAGCAACGTGCCTTGAATAGCCTTTCAGTTGCTCAATGGGTTGATGGGTGGGTTAAAGGAGATGATTCTATGCGCTAAATTTGGTAAAAAGCATGGAGGCTCCCGGAATGAATAATCGCGACAAAGCTTTTATTCTAAATCTGATAAATGAATGTTCTGGTGGAGATGCAAACGTATTTAAGAGGGCGGCTGCTGTGAGGTTGAAAATTAATAACGATGAGACTCTCGATGACTTGGATATTGTTTTCTATATTAATAGACTTGGTGCATACAATTTTTCATTAGGCAATCTAAGATTCAAGGAAGGAATAACTCTCCCCTGTATAAATATGGAAGGTGCTGTTGTCGGTGGTAATTTTCATTCTTACTGTCTTACCGTAATAGGCGATAACAACCAAGTGGGGATGAAAGTGGGCGGTCATAACTACCAAGGGGCGATGAAAGTGGGCGGTCATAACTACCAAGGGGCGATGAAAGTAGGCGGTCATAACTACCAAGGGGCGATGAAAGTAGGCGGTGATAACAACCAAGGGGATATGAAAGTAGGTGGTTATAACGTCCAAGGGGGGATGAATATTGGCGGTGATAACGACCAAGGGGATATGAAAGTAGGTGGCACAAATTATTTAACGTAACAATAAATAAATCGCAGTTTGCCGATTTGCTCATGCTGTCTTATAATCCCTTTGTTTTATGGCACTTTTACCTATCACAAAAGGTGTTGATCATGAGGTTTTGCGAACCAAAAGCAAGCTGGTAAAGTCGATCGATAAAAAAATTAAAAAGCTCGTTGCCGACATGATTGAAACGATGTTTGATGCCGAGGGAATTGGTATTGCGGCTCCTCAAGTTGGCGTGAATTTGCGAATTTATATTGCGCGGTTGAATGTTGATACGCCGCATGAAGTTGTAGTCCCGATGATTAATCCGGAGCTTTCTTTGTATGGAGATATTACTGAAGACGAAGAAGGCTGTTTGAGTTTGCCCAAGAAATTCGGCATTGTTCCGCGGCATTTTGAGGCGACAATTACGTTTACAGACTTGAAAAATAATCGAATTACATTGAATTTAAGTGGATTGAATGCGCGAATAATGCAGCACGAAATGGATCATCTAAATGCTATGTTGATTGCCGATAGATTTGTTGGAGAGGCTACGCCAACACGGCGCTCATCGCGTGGCTCGAAGAAGTGATTTTATTTTTGCTAAGAGTGAACGAATTCCGAGGAGCTTATACAAAAAAGGTCTGTGGATTATTTCAAATGCCGGAGCATACGAAACGCGATCTCCTCCGAATTTTTCTTTAAAATCAGTCACGCCCGCCCAGTGGTGTTTTGGCGAATTCGGCGGGCTTACTCCAAGAAAATCGTAGTATGCGCAGTCGCGTGCGCGCGACTCTTTTATGGCTTCCCACTGTACTAAATACGGCGCCATGAGTGCCCGATGTTTGTAAGACGACGCTCCGTAAAAATACATTCCGACTTGGTCGTGATAGGTAACAATAGCTCCGCATAATACCTCTTTGTTGGCGTTATAGGCGATGAAGATACTCGATTCATGTGTTGAGCCAAGTGTTGAAAGCAAATTGAAATAGTAGGCCTTTTCGTGAGCGCCAAACCCATCACGTTTGCCGGTCTCTTTCATAATTTCGTACCATGCTTCAAAATCCTTTTCGGGAATTTCTTTAAACGTCTTGTACTGCTTTACCAGTACGCCGTTTTTTTGTGCGACTTTAATATTGTAGCGACCCTTCGGCTTCATATGTCTCAAGAGCTCCTCGTCGTTGAGTGAGAGATCGAGTACCAGAGTGTGGTCGGGAGTGAAGCGTGTGGTGGTGGTGCGCGTATGAGAAAAAATACGCCGCATGTTTTTTACTGCGCTTGGGTACGTCTGTGCCCCTGCCTCGAATCTTACAAAAACTGCCTGCTCATCTCGCGCGATCACGTGAATTTTTCTACAAAAATCCATATATGATCGATACGACGGTTCCCCAGTAATTATTGGGCCAAATGGAATCCACAGCCAGTGCCACCTGCCAACGGACACACGAATTAATAATGCCGAAATTTTTCCGCACATATCCTCTACATCCACACGGAATGTTTTTCCGCGATACGGAATTTTTTGCTGAAATTTGGCGAAGTTCGCCGATTGAAAAATGCTTTTGCGAGAGAGAAAATCCACGGTGATAGTATAAGGCCTGTACATGATTCGTAAAACTATATATTTAACCCCCCGTCTTCTTATGGGCGGGGGTTTAAAAGTCTATTCAAGTCTGTAAATTCAGAAACTCGTGCCGTTGTGGCTCTACAGATGTTCGCTTGCTTCGCGCATTACCCAACCTTCTTTCTCATAAACGTTGGAATGTCGAGTTCGCTCTCAGCTGCACGTTGTGGCTGAGTGTGGTTTTGCTGTTGTAATGAGCCATGTTCGCGTTGAAAGTACGAAGGTTTTTCTTTTCTTACGTCTTCAAATCCTGTTGCGATTACTGTTACCTTAATTTCGCCAGTGTATGAATCGTTTATAACCGAACCGAAAATAACAACAGCATCTGGGTCAGAAGCCTCTGTAATAACACGAGCGGCCTCATCGACTTCAAACATTGAAAGGTCGTTTCCTCCTGTAATATTGAACAAAATACCTTTTGCTCCTGCAATATCCATTTCGAGAAGTGGGCTTTCGATAGCTGATTTTGCGGCATCGTGAGCGCGATTTTCACCAGTTCCGTAACCGATTCCCATTAATGCAGAGCCTGAATTGCTCATAACAGTGCGAATATCGGCAAAGTCGACGTTAATCATACCGTGAACGGTGATAATGTCGGCGATACCTTGAACGCCCTGACGAAGAACATCATCAACGACAGCAAACGCATCCATAAGTGGAGTTTTTTTGTCGATGATTGAAAGGATTCTATCGTTCGGAATAGTAATGAGTGTATCTACTTTGCTCTTCAAATTCTCAAGACCATCTTCGGCTTGTTGCTTGCGGCGCATACCCTCGAATGAGAATGGTTTTGTAACAACTGCGACTGTCAAAATTCCCATTTCTTTAGCAATTTCAGCAACTACTGGAGCTGCACCTGTACCAGTTCCTCCACCAAGGCCACAAGTAATGAAAACCATGTCGGCTCC
>JAHFJU010000005.1:42413-56843 GCA_023245725.1 Candidatus Peregrinibacteria bacterium | reverse complement strand
ATATCAGGATTTGATCCAGCACCGAGACCACGAGTTGTAGCTTTACCAATATTTATTTTGGTAGGAGCTTCGCTGTGGTAGAGAGCTTGTGCGTCTGTGTTAAGGGTAATGAATTCAATGCCTTTGAGCCCTGATTTCATCATTCGGTTAACCGCATTACAACCACCGCCACCAACACCCACAACTTTGAGTGCAGCAATAGGAGTTATTTCCGGAGTTACCATTTCAACTGACGCTGGGCGTCGTTTGAAAGTTGATTGCTTGCCCGAAAACAGGTTTCGTAGCGCATCGCGTTGTCCGCCAGCTGACTGTCCGTTGCCGGAAGTTTGCTGTGATTGTCCAGAATTATTCTGAGAAAAATCCATAAAAAGAGGATTAGAGGATAGGAAAATAATTGATTAAGGAAGGATCTGCTTTGCCCAGTCTTTAATTCCTGAGAAAGCTTTTTTAATACCGCCAAAACTGCGAGATGAAACTCCGCCAAATGGACGAGCCTCAAACTTTGTTGCCCATGTCAAAAGTCCGATTGCAGTTGCGTATGCAGGGTCTTCGATTTTGTCTACTACTCCTTCAAAATTCTGAGGGAAGCCAATTTGTACAGGAAGGTTCAATGTGTCCCTAGCAACATCTACGAGCCCGGGCATTTTTGATCCAGCGCCTGTTAGAACAACGCCAGCTGGGAGCATGCCATCTCGGTGAATCTTTGCGAGCTCTTCTTTAACAAGTAAGAAAATTTCGTGATATCGTGCCTCAATAATTTCTATTAGGTGACGTTTTGAAATTTTTTGCATGTCAATTTTAGAGAAACTTGCCAAGTCTATTGTTTCGCGGTCTGAAACTTCGTCTGGAATGCATGATCCATATTCAATCTTGATTTTTTCGGCTGAGTCGATTGATGTGCGAAGCCCGATTGCTACATCGTTTGTTACGCTCTCTGCTCCAACTGGAATTACTGCTGTTTGTAGAATAGTCCCCTCTTCGAATACTGCGATTGAAGTTCCGCCTGAACCAATATCTACAACAACAACTCCTAATTCTTTCTGTCGTTTTGTTAATACGGCCTCTGAAGCCGCTAGAATCCCCGGGATTGCATCGTCGATGTCTACGCCGGCTTGTAATACGCATTTTTCTATATTGCGAACAGTTGTGACAAGGCCGGTAACAATGTGAGCGTCAACTTCTAGACGAATGCCGGTCATGCCAACCGGATATTTTATTCCTCGTTGTTCGTCTACGGTGAATGATTTTGGAATGATTCGTAAAATTCGGCGGTTATTTGGGATAGCAACTGCTTGTGCCGCCTCAAGAACTCGGTCAATGTCTTCTTCGGTAATTTCGTTCCCCGGATGCGAAATTGCTATAACTCCTTTTGAATTGAATGCCTCAATATGATTACCCGAAATGCCTAAGAACACATGATGGATAGGTTCGCCAGCCATTCGCTCAGCATCTTCAAGAGATGATGTGATGTTTGATATTGCTTCTTCTACGTCGATTACTTGTCCTTTTCTTAGTCCTCCAGATTGAGCCAATCCTACGCCTATAACATTTGGGGTAGTCGACTTCTCATCGAGTGTACAAACGACAGTTCTGATTTTTGAGGAGCCGATATCTAAACCGACAACGATCCTTGGTTTTGCCATATTTTTTTGATTGTTAAGTTGCTGTAGAGAACTACTCCAGTCAGCGGAATACGATGCAAAACATAGTACAGCGAATAGGGGTTTGCAACTTTATCTGTGTGTTTTGGGCTTTTTCAAGCGGTTTGTTTCAATTTTGTATTCACCTTTTTTGCCTCTGGCTCAAGCAAATTGAATAGTGCGAAATAAAAAAACTTTATCTGAGCGAACACTATTTTTCGTCATAAATAAGCCAAAAATGGGTAGTCGTGATGATCAAAAAAGTAGCACAGGAAATATGATAGTAACTATTTTATGCCGAAACAGGTGAATTGCCGCATCTACATAGGCAAAAAAATGTTCACATTTTTTGATCGCTATATTCAATTTGTGCAAAAATTGACGCTTTCATATCAAAATATGATAAACCTGAAAAGTTCCACTGAAAGTGGCTTGTATAGGCCGTAACAGCCTTGTTGTAGATGCCCAGCGCTCGCCTAATGCTATTGCGAACTTTTTTTGACAAGAAGTCAATTTAAAATAGAGACGCTTGTTCGTCAGATGTCGTCTTTTGTTGTGTGGCTTTTGTGCCTGCATTAATTCCTCCTACGCTTTTTTTAGAGTCTTCAAACAGCGAATCGAAATCATTTTCTTCTTTTTCTTCATCTTGTTTGGCAAACGCATCTTCGCCGCGGCGAAGTAATGAATGAAAACCTAGTCGTTTGAATAATTCACGAAGTTTTTCTGAGTCAGCCGTTGCCACCCGGCAATCGCTCAATTTAAAATCTACCGGTACGTCGTATCTAAGCGTCGCAAGTTCGCGAGAGTAAAACGCACTATCTTTGTCGGTTTCTAGTTTTGTGCGTTTTGCTCCTGTTATTTTTTCTATGTTTTCATAAATTCCCTCAAGTGTGCCAAATTCGTTTAAAAGAGCCACGGCAGTTTTGTCTCCAATGCCTCTAACTCCTTTAATATTATCTGAACTGTCGCCAGCTAAGCCTTTATAATCCGGAATTTGATTAGGATTGATTCCGTACTTCTCTTTAATTAGCGCTGGAGTGAAAATATCCGCACCACGAAAGCCTTTAGTTGGGTATAAAATAGATGTTCCGTCGTTTGCCAGCTGAAATTCATCGAAATCGCCGGTTGCAATTAAAACTTCGGGCCTCGGATTCTCGTTCTCTAATCTACGCGCAAGGGTTGCGATAATGTCGTCTGCCTCAAATCCCGCTACCTCAAACTGTGGAATGTCGCATGCCGCAACAACCTCTTTTACCATAGGTATTTGCGCAAACAGTTCGTCTGGCGCTTTTGTTCGTGTGGCCTTGTACTCGGCATATGCCTCATGGCGGAACGTTTTTTCTTTGCGGTCAAAAGCTACTACCATGCAATCCGGCTTTTGGGTTTCAATAATAGACAAAAGTATCATTGTGAAGCCGTAAACTGCATTGGTCAAAATCCCCTCTGGGCTCTTTAAATAAGGCGGAATTGAGTAAAATCCTCTATATATAAGGCCGGTGCCGTCGACTAGAATAATTTTATTCATCAAAGTATGTATAGCGAAGTAGGCGAAAATTTGCTATACTTTTCAGATGGCTTCAAAACAAATAATTGAGAAAAAAGAAAAGTCTAAAAAAGCACTTTTAAAGGTTGATGAGTCTGAAGGCCGTATGCCGCTAATTTGTTTAATGACTGACGACGAATCTAGCGAAATTATAAAGATGATTGAAGGAGTTGAGGCACTCGGTGTTCACCTTGTTATTGCCGAAAAACACCCAGTCTGTTTGCATAAAGCAAAGAGTACAATGTGCGGCGTTTCTCAGAAAGAAGCGCTCGAGGCGGCAGATATTGCAATCGTATTTAATGCTGAAGATATTGCGACAGCTAGAAAATTCGGTTGCGTTCCAGTTGCCCCAGAACTCAATGTGGCAACGGTTAATTACAATCCTGTTCAAGAAAAAGGAAACGGTTTTTATTTTAAAAACACCACCGCGTGGGATATTTTCGCAGCACTAGTTCGCGCTCTTGAAACGTATCAATTCCCATATGATTGGGATAACGTGCTAAAGGCTGCGCAAAAGTAAAACTGACCGCTAAATAAACGGTTATATTTATCTCAACCCTGAGCCGCTTGTGCTTGATCCTGAGTTTTTTATCGAATCTGAGATGTTTTGAATTAGTCGAACAATTTCTGCAAAACTGATGTAGTCAGTTGTGCTAATACCGATAATTTTACCAAGTGCGTTGACAACAACAACCGCCAAAACCGTTATAACCAAGCCAATAATCGCATAACGGATAGTCGAAACGGCAGTTTTGATTTTGTCTTCTTGTCCTCCAGAGAGAATAAATGAAATACCACCTACGAAAATGAAAATCACCGAAAGAAAACCTGCGGCGATAATCGCATATGCAATACCCTTATTAATAAGATCGATGAGTTGTACATCCTGAACATCTGAAATGAGGCTTCCTTGTGACATAGTGAATTGAGTATAACTTGGGAATGATCAAATTCAATGACAAATATATAAATACCAATCGCCAAACCTGAATTAAATTATTGGGCTACGGAATTGGCGTGCAAGTATCAATCTACAAATGCGCCTAAAATGTACCCCCGTCGTCATCGCTAACGCGCACCTCGCTGCCGTCTGGTTCAACGATTTTCATGTTAACCCGGGCATTGTTTTTTGATCCGATAATACGAACGAGAACGCGAATTGCTTTTGCAGTCTGTCCACTTTTGCCAATAATTCGGCCCATATCTTCTTTAGAAACACGAAGTGTAATAAGTACTCCCATTTCATCAACAGTGCGGCTTACCTCTACTGCGTCAGGGTTTGAAACAATTTGTTTAACCAGATATTCAACGAAGTCGCGGTCTTGTCCTTGTGTTGGATCCATATAATAGAAGATTTAGAGGATAAGGAGGATTATGTGCGAGAGGTACAGGAGTATTTCGAGGATTGAGTTTTAATTTGTGAAAAAACCGCCACGTTCGTAAGAGTTATAAAAAACTCCCTGCTACTAGTGGAAAGAATCACTACGCTTTCTTTTCTTCAGCTGATTTTGAAACTTTCTTCTTGTTTCGTGGTTCCATGTAACGATCCATATTAGCGTAACCCTCTTTTTTAAGAAGAGATGCAACTGTATCTGTAGGGCATGCGCCTTTAGAGATCCAGTATTCAATACGATCTTTCTTCAGCATGGCCACTTTTGGCTTTTGTGAAGGATGGTATGTGCCAACGATTTCAACATGCTTCCCCTTAATCGGTGCTTTGTGTTCTGCAACGATCAAACGGAAACTTGGCTGACCTTTTTTACCGACGCGAGAAAATCTGATTTTAAGCATAGCAGGGGGGATTTTAGCGTGTGAGGTTGTTAGAGTCAAATGAAAAACGTGCAAAATTAGATTTGAGGTGCATCTAGTTGGGTTTTTTCGTGAAGAGAGGTGCGAATGTTCTTAATAATTTCGCTGCCAATTCTCTTGTTTAGTATCTCAATAATTGTAACTTTTTTATCTGTTACAAGCTGTGCCCAAGCCGATGCGTCGACTCCTATTGATAAAACGCCGTTTCTAAAAAAACGTGGGTGAATGTGTTCGTCGGCGGATTCGTGAATTATCTCGTTGCAAATAGCCCGAAATGCTTGGCAAACGTGCGCTCCGGTGACTTGTTTGGTCATTCCAAGGTGGTTGACGGCTTTTGGTACGAAATCGGATAGTGGTCGAAACATGTGTCTCTTAGTATCTCACAGCTTCTCTATATACGGCGAGCGTTTGTTCGGCGGTTTTTTGCCATGAGAATTCTTGTGCACGGTTAAGCCCGCGTGTGCGAAGTGTTGTTCGTAGCTCTTCATCGGTGGTGATTTTTTTTAGAGCTTCGGCAATTTCCATTGGGCAGTGCGGGTCGAAGAAAAGCGCGTTCCCCTCTCCTGCTATTTCGGGTAAGCATGAAGAACGTGAGCAGGCAACCGGTGTTCCGCATGCAAATGCTTCTAATATTGGCAGCCCGAAACCTTCATAAAACGATGGCATGACGTATGCGGTCGCGCCATTTACAAGAGCAATGAGATC
This sequence comes from Candidatus Peregrinibacteria bacterium, assembly GCA_023245725.1. Classification (GTDB taxonomy): domain Bacteria; phylum Patescibacteriota; class Gracilibacteria; order UBA1369; family UM-FILTER-53-11; genus JAHFJU01. The sequence goes on along the minus strand of JAHFJU010000005.1, from coordinate 51,146 downwards.
TTCTTCGGGAACAAGGCCGGTGAATTTTACGTGATCGGCAAGGGAAAAAAGCTCAGCTGTTTGTTTTACTTCTGGGTAGTGAGGATCTTCTTTTCCGGTAATAACAAGTTGTCCTGAAAATTCATGATTGTTTTTTAGGATTGAAAATGCGCGTAGCAAATTTATAAGATTTTTGTGGTCACGCCATACTCCCGTGTAAAGAAGATACGGAGTTGTGATGCCGTATTTAGCCTTTATGTTTGGGAGATTTTGCTCTATGTACTCTTGCGGCAGTACTCGAAACGTCTCGTTACTCGCTTCGTATATAACGTCAATTTTATTAGGATTTACTTTTAGAAAATGGACGATGTCTTCTTTTGTTTTATTAGATACTGCAATGATTTTTTTAGATCTTCGCGCTATAGACGAAATCGTTTGGTGGTACGCGAAACGTCGCAGAGGACTGCGCATTTTTGCTCCCGGATAAAGTGTTAAAGTTAGGTCGTGAATTGTGACTACGCTTTTTCCTCGATAAAAAATTGGTGCGTTGAAATGGGTAAAATGCATGAGGTCAACATTCTCTTTTGTTATCACTTTTTTGAAATGTGTTTGTTCTCTGAGTGAGTAATGAGGAGTATCTGCTAGGATTTTTTTCCATCGTTCGTTAGGACAAATAAATTCGTCGAACTGAGGATTATTAAGAAAGACAACGTAATTGTTTTCTGTGTCGAGAACGGTGAGATTTTTTATTAACTCGTAGCTATATCGCCCGATTCCCGTAAAGGCAGAGCTGTAAAATCGTGCATCAATACCAATTTTCATGAGATTGTTTTGTAATGTATTTCGAGAGAGGCACAGGCGGATTTTGGAGACAATCGTCGCGCTCTGCGGAGGGGTCATGCACCCCGACGCGCACACGGAGCCGATCATGTATCGGCAAAGTGTGTTCAAGCGACATGTCGACAAAAGATGCCGGAGGCTCTCTCGATAAAATACACGAAATCATTTATTTAAATAGTGTTGCACAATTTTGTATTCGTTTTTTGCGCATCTCGCCATGCTTCATCAACGTTGGTATTATGCAAATATGAAGATTAATTATTCAGAAAAATTTATAAAAAAAGATGGAGTTCTATTAATTCCGGTTTTCGAAGGTGAAACTTTCAAGAATTTTATTTCGTTTCTCGACCTAGCTATTTTGAAAGAACACATTGCCGATTTAACTGCTTCAAAAGAATTTGAGGCAAAGAACGGACAGTCGATTTTTCTCTATAAGATAAGCAAAAACCTCCCTGATAAAATTATTGTAGTTGGAATGGGCGCGAAGAAAAAAATGTCGGTGGCAACCGTAATGTCTGGCCTTGGAGCTGGAGTAAAGGCATCAATTGCACACGGAACTCAATCGCTCTCGATCCTCTTTCATGATTCGTTGCAGGAATTTTCTCAGTCAGTGAGTGAGTCAATAGTACTTGCGTCATATTTACCGGGAATTAAATATAAAACTGGTGAAGCGCTCGAAAAATTAGTCGGCCAATCAATTCAAGAAGTGAATGTATTTGGAGAATTCTCAGCTGAGCAAAAAAGCTCTTTCGAAAAGGGCGCGATAATTGCGGCAGCAACAAACGATGTTCGCGATTGGGTAAATGCTCCGCCAAATTACGCACACACAAGTTTTTTCGAAGCGCGTGCAAAAGAGATTGCGAAATTGCCATGCGTGTCGCTTAAAATCCTTGAAAAATCTAAACTTGAAAAAATGCATATGGGTGCGTTTTTGGGCGTGAATAAAGGCTCAGACGTTGAGGCGAAGATGGTGGTTTTAGAATATAGTCCAAAAAATCCTGTTAATGAAACCCCACTTGTTCTTGTTGGAAAAGGAATTTTGTTTGATACCGGAGGAGTAAATTTAAAGCCATCGGGACACATTGAAGATATGCAGCTCGACAAGGCTGGTGCGGCGACAGTAATGGCTACGCTTAGGGTTTTGGCGTTGATAAAATATCCTCGAAAAGTTGTTGCTATTGCGCCATTTACCGACAACTCAATTGGTCCGAAAGCAATGCGTCCATCAGAAATTGTTACTGCTTATACTGGAAAAACTATTGAGGTTTTAAACACCGATGGCGAAGGTCGTTTGATTTTGGCCGATGCGGTTGCGTATGGAGTTGATGTTTATAAACCAGAGTTGCTCATTGATGTTGCGACCCTCACTGGCGCGTGCATGATTGCGCTTGGAGAGCGTCACGCGGGGCTTTTTACAAATGACGAAGACTTAATGGAAAAACTTTATAAGGCTGGTCAGGACACCGATGAGATTTTGTGGAGAATGCCAATTCATCAAGACGATGCAGATAAAATGAAAGGTACAATTGCCGATTTTCGTAACTCAGATACTGGTACTTCGCGTTTGGCGGGAGCCTCAAAAGGTGCTTCGTTCATTCGCGAATTTGTTGGAGAAACGCCGTGGGCTCACCTAGATATTGCAGGTCCGGCATATGTTGCTGATCCTAAAAAATATGAAAGTAAGGGCGCGACTGGCTTTGGAGTGAGGGTTATTACGAGATTTTTAGAGGATTTGGTTTAGCTGTAGCGTACAGTGATATTGACTTTTGGTGTAGTAAAGGCTAGCATAAAAGCATAAATGGCCATCAGGCCGATCGAGGAACTCCATAATGTTGGGGTTCCGTTTTTTATTTTAGTAATATGTCGATCAATTTTGATTTAACTATTTGAAACTGATGAGGAGATAGTTTTTTCATATATCTACGGAATCTCTTAACACTTATTAGGCGAAGTTGAGAGAGTATTACTGTAAACGACCCCTGAAGTGATTTCACGGTATAATAATATTTACCAATTTTAAGCTTAGAGCTTAGAGGCAAGATCCATGCAATTTGTGGGTTGAATTTTTTTACTACTAAAACTGGTCTTTCTGAAAGTGAATTTTTACCGTCTTGTTCATGTCCTAGGTTTATCCCAATTGAACACCACCAAATCTCTCGTTCGTGATACTGAACGCATGCAGAGAATATATGCTCAAGGTGTTTTTTGTGTATATTCCATGAATCAAAATTTTTCATATGCCAATATGTATCATCTTCATATGAAATATTTATGAACTAAATCTGAAATGTATCATTATTTAGCTCTGCACCAAGGCCAACTGCGCCGCGCGGGCAAAGTAATATTGTTCGTCGAGGCCTACTAAAATTCCTGAAAAATGATTGAGAGTGGTGAGCGCGGCGCGGCGGTATTCTTCTTCGTGAAAAATTTCGGCAGCGCACAATAAAATGTAAGAGGCGACACCGTTTTCGAGAAGTGGCTTTTTTTGTGTTGGTCGTTCTTCGTCATTTGCGATGAGCGAATTTATTGGTGAATCTTCGTCTATAAAGCGTGCTAAAAATCCTCCATCGCATTTGTCATATAGTTTTTCAACGAGAAAATCACACACGTTAACAAACGCATCTAGGAATTTTTTAGGGTGCTCTTTCTGAAAAAATAAATGTCCGTGCAAGAGCGCGAGGCCGGCGAACGCAGTATCTCCCAATTCGCCTAGATAAGCGCTTTTGTGAGAACCTGCTATGTCTGTGTTAATAATTTTCGGTTCGTTTGAATTTCTAGTTTCTGCCTTGTCTGAATGTGCCAAAATGTGCGAAGCTCCATTATGGCGATCGACGTTCTTTGTAATCAAATCAAGCGTTTTCAGTGCTGCGGTTTTTGCCCCTCTCCAATCTTTTTGCGCGAGCTCTAAAAACGTGACAACCATTTCGGCATTTGCTGGCATGTATTTTGTTTGCTCAATGTGAGGAGTTGGTAATGCCGCTCGTTTGTCCATAGATAAGCCATAATAGTGCTCTTCGAGGTCGGCATCTTGGCTGTTATAAAATCCACCAAATTCATCGTCGTATAAATTTTCTAAAACGTATTGAAATGTTTTATTAGCCATTTCTTTGTGTGTCGAGTCATTAGTGTCTTCACCGTACGTCGCATAAAATTTTAATAGCCGCGCATTTTCACTCAACATTTTTTCATAGTGAGGAGAAGTCCAATCTCGATTTAGACAGTAACGATGAAACCCGCCATCTACGGGATCGAAAAGTCTGTATGGCAAAAGTGTTTTTGGTGTGTAATGGTGGTCAGTTTCGCGTTCTATTAAGCCGTTTATTTGAGCATCAGCGGTGCGCAATGCGTAATCGTGTAAAAAAGAAAGTGTGTATGCTTGTGGGAATTTTGCTTCGAGCCCAAAGCCACCATCGATTGGGTCTGCATGAAGTCGACATAGGTCGACATACTTTATGACGATGTCTTCAAGTGAGTGTCGCGATGGCAGATGAGCCGAGCACATTTTTCTCATCGCCTCATTATTTTCTGATTTTTTCTCTACTGCAGTTATCTCTCTTTTTTCTGACGCTTCTTTAACTTGTTCAAGTAATTTGAGTAGGATTCGTGGCTCCTGAGGCCCTGAAAATCCATATGCGCGCACGCCTTCGGAGGTAAGAAGTACGGTAGATGGCCAGCCTCCTTCAAGCCTATTTCTCGTTATGTCGGGTCGTTTATCGGCATCAACAAAAATCGGAATGTAGTGCTCGTTAATATATTTATAAACTTCTGGAGCGAACAAAAAATCTTCGCTTTCGTATACGTGGCACCAATGACACCACGCCGGCGCAGAGATTAATAAAAATATTGGTTTGTTTTCATTGCGTGCTTTTTCAAATGCATCGCGCGAATATTCGTACCAGTTTATTAATCCCGTGCACGCTTCGCTTCGTGCTCTCGTGTATGCGGAATGATTGATATTGTGAAGATCCATTTTTTTGTCGTTAAAATAATTGTGTAATGATTTTTCTCCACATCTCTTTCACTTGTCCTTCGCTGTACTCTTGCATAAGTACGTCGTTATAGATCGGAGAAAAATTTTCGATAGAGTGAGTGATTGATGCAACGTCAGATTCAATATTCCCGTTTTCAACTTTTAGACAATTTACGCTTGGTGTTAGAAAATCTGTAACCCCGCCTAGTAAATTCGACGCAACAGTACAACCGCTTGCAACGGCTTCTAGCGCAGGAAGTCCGAACCCTTCTCCGGGTAGACGTCTGAAAAATCCTGCTTTATGAAGCGCGGTAACATAAAGAAAAATCTTTGAATTACTGAGGAGTTTTGAAAACTCCGCTTGCTCAATCCAATCCTCAATAATATGAATTTTGAGCCCCTTCTTTTTTAGCGCAGGTAATAATTTTTCAAGGCAGAAATTATTTTGTTTGCGAGTATGAACGAGTACATCGATTTCTCTTTTATTGCTAGCAGGCCTGAATCGAGCAGAAAAGTTTTCGCTCAATGATGGAGGAATATATCCGACAAAATTCCCTTTACAGTACAGCGCCCATTGAGACATAACAAATCGGCTCACGCAAATAATAGGAATACCGGTAGGAACCTTGATTCCCCACCCAAAACTTTGTGCGTAAAATAATATTTTCGCTTTTGGAATGTTCTTTCGAATGAGTTTAATATGCTCAGCTACAAGCGGCCCCCATGTAACTATGCACAGCGGCGCCTGATAATTTTGCTCGTTGGTTATATACATTTTCTCAGCACTGAAAACGTTTTGAGCGAAAAGCGCGCCCTCGTTTCGCTCGTGAGTAGTTACCGTATCGCACTGCGAACCCGGAAATAATTCGGCAAAAAAACGGCGTGTCTGTAAAGTTACGCGTAGTCCCCCACTTTGATATTTTTCAGAAATTCCCGGAAGAAAAAAAAGAATTCGGTTGAACACGGATTTAGTATAGCAAACTAACATAATCCTCTACATGAATTTTTTATCTGCGGATAATAATGTCTGTAGGTTGTTGTATCTTTTCAGTGGTTCTATTAGCCGGAATAGACCCTCTGCCATTTGGCCGATCGAGGGCGTAAATTGCGACTATACTCCCTCTTCTATTGCCATCGAGCAGAACTCCTATTATTAATTCCTTTTGGCTTGTATGAGAGCGAATTCGTGTGGCTAAAATTTGATATTTAGGGTTTTCTTTTGTGACGAGAGCCACTTTATCGCCGTTATATAAGTAAATTGGTGTATCTGTTTCGAAATGAACTGAAACGTCTGCATCGCTTTCCTCGGGATTTTGTATCTTATGAGGAACACTCTTTGAGGGTTTTCGTTTCTTCGGGGTATTTGGCGTATTGGAAGTTTGGTGTTTATTAACAGGATTTTCGACAAAACTTATCTCGCGTTTATGTATTCTCTGCAAAAATTCCCCTATGAGTTTGAATGCAATGGCCTTGTCTTCAGGAGTGTTTTTAAAATAGTGAAGTGCCGATTTTACACACTTGAAAAATAATTTTATTTTTGGGTCTTTTGATTCTTTTAACTCATTAATATTTATTTCATCGTTGTGATTTTTTAGGTATTCATCAAGGTCTGTGAAATAAACAAACGTGCCAATTCTCATGCGAACTCCCACGAATTTCGATGCTTCTTTAATTAAATCTGTGGCTGCTGCGTCGTCTATTGCGCCAATCTTGAATTCCATCTGCGCAATTGCTCGTCAGCATCTTGTTTAATCTTGAGGCAGTTCTTTTTCTTTCCATTAATGCTGCTAATTTGAACTGCAATTCTTAGTGATTCTATGTGTTTGCGAATTGCCGCTATCAGCTCAGATATGTTTGCCTTTACATAAAAATCCGGGTGATTAATTATATCAGCGATTTCTTCAGACATTACTGGGTAGTCCCACTGGTGCGGTTCGAGGTTCGGTTTTTCAGTTGTGTCAGTCATAGGTGGTATCGAATCATGTGGCGTTTGTAGCGTTGGATAGCCAGGTAAACGCTTGAAAGAGCCCATTCTCTCAAAAATATTGTGAAAAACAAGTCTTTATGTATACTAGTGTGGCATTTTGGTTCGAAGCCACCTTATGGTCCGGTAGCATAGCGGCCCAATGCGCCACACTGTCACTGTGGAGACCGCGGGTTCAAATCCCGTCCGGACCGCCATAAAACACATGCCCACCCTTGTTCAGGCGCTTGCGCTTATCTTAAAATACAAATATGCAATAATGCTCCCTCTCGCGATTGTTGAAGGGCCTATTTTGACTGTTATTTGCGGATTTTTGTTTCATCAGGGCTACATCGCTTTTTTGCCGACGTATTTAACCCTCATGGCTGGCGACTTGATTGGTGACGCGGCTTGGTATTTAATAGGGCGTTTTTGGGCTAGGCCTTTTATAAAAAATTACGGGCATAAGTTTGGGCTAACTCCTGCGCGTTTTTCTGCGGTTGGAGTGATGTTTAAAAAACATCAGAAAAAAACTTTGCTTATCTCTAAAATGTCGAGTGGGTTTGGTCTCGCGGTTGTTGTGCTTATGACCGCCGGTTCGATTGGCATCACATTCCCTGTGTTTATGGTTCTTAATGCAATAGGGCAACTTATCTGGAGCGGAATGTTAATGACTCTTGGCTACTTTTTTGGGCAATCATACGAGCTTATCGATCAAAGCATGCGAAGTGCCTATTTAGTTGTTGGTATTGTGATTTTCGTCGTTGGGTTATACTCGGTACAGCGGCATTTGCGAAAAGGAGTCACCGCTAAACCGACTGTATGATTTCAATAGTTGTTCCCACCTATAATGAAGAGAAAATATTAGACGAGATGCTCCGTCAGTTCGATGGTATTAAGAGTGAGCCTTTTGAGTTGATCGTGTCTGATAATAAAAGCGAAGATGATACTGTTAAATTGGCACGGAGGCACACAAACAAGATCGTTTTAAATAATGATATTTCGCGTTTTACTATTGGCGTAGCGCGTAATCGTGGTGTTGAAATTGCACAAAATCCTATAATTATGTTTGTAGATGTAGGTGTGCAGATTCCAAATATTGAGGATTTTATGGAGCACATTGCTAATCATTTTAAAAAAAATCCGAAGTGCGCGGCGATGACTGTACGTTTGGGGGTCACAAAAAAACATGCGACATTTTGGGATAAGCTGATTTTTGGAGTGATTGATAAATGGTTTTGGATTAGTAATAATTTTTTCAAAAGAGGGCTTTCTCATGGAAAATTTATGGCAGTCCGAGCAGAAGCGTTTAGAAAAATCGGTGGATTCGATGCCAAACTGGCTGCTGGTGAAGACGTAGATTTGTTTAGCAGACTGGCAAAAGTCGGGGATACGTTTTTTGACAGATCATTAATCGTTTTTCATTCCGCGCGAAGAGCTCATAAATATGGTTGGCCAAAGCTCCTTTTTATTTGGGCTATTAATGGCATTTCTGTTTTGTTTTTTAAGCGATCAACAAGTAAGGAATGGAAAGACGTTCGGTAGTATAATCATGCATATATTATGAAAATAAGTATTGTCATTCCAGCGTACAACGAAGAAAAATATATTGGAGAATGTATCGAGCATTGTTTGCGTCATGCTCAAGGCGCAGAAATAATAGTTGTCGATAACGCCAGCACTGATAAAACTTCGATTGTGGCTAAATCCTATAAAGGAGTTCGCGTTCTGCAAGAAAAAATCAAAGGGGTAAATTTTGCTCGTCAGACTGGGATTGCTAATGCATCGGGTGATATTGTCGCTTTTGTCGATGCTGATTCTAGAATGCCGTTTGGGTGGTTAGATAAGGCAAAAGCTGCATTTGAAAAAGACCGAAATTTGGTGCTTTTGAGTGGGCCTTATATTTATTATGATCAAGGAGAGGTAGGGCAGTTTTTCGTTGAGCTTTTTTGGTGGCTTCTTGGCGTTCCGGCATATTTAA